>JACQER010000014.1 GCA_016200465.1 Gammaproteobacteria bacterium
AGGTCGCCGACCACGTTCATGCCGGCCATCAGCGGGCCCTCGATCACTTCGATCGGGCGTGCGAACTGCTTGCGCGCTGTTTCCGTGTCCTGTTCGATGAACTCGTCGATACCGTGCACCAGCGCGTGGCTGATGCGCTCGGCCACCGGCTTGTCGCGCCACGCCAGGTCCGGCCCCTTGGCGGTCTCACCCTTGCCGGCGTACTTCGGCGCGATCTCGATCAGCCGTTCGGCGGCATCGGTGCGGCGGTTGAGCACCACGTCTTCGACGCGCTCGCGCAGCTCGGCCGGGATGTCTTCGTACACCGCCAGCGCGCCGGCGTTGACGATGCCCATGTCCATGCCGGCCTGGATGGCGTGGTACAGGAACACCGAGTGAATCGCCTCGCGCACCGGGTTGTTGCCGCGGAACGAGAACGACACGTTGGACACGCCGCCCGAGATCAGCGCATGCGGCAGATTTTGCTTGATCCAACGCGTGGCCTCGATGAAATCCACCGCGTAGTTGCTGTGTTCCTCGATCCCGGTCGCGACCGCGAAGATATTCGGGTCGAAAATGATATCTTCGGCCGGGAAACCGACCTTTTCCGTGAGCAGCTTGTATGAGCGCGCGCAAATCTCCTGCTTGCGTTGCCGTGTGTCGGCCTGGCCTTTTTCATCGAAGGCCATGACGACGACGGCCGCGCCGTAGCGGCGGCAGGCGCGTGCGTGCTCGATGAATTTTTCCTCGCCTTCCTTGAGCGAAATCGAGTTGACGATCGGTTTGCCCTGGGTGCGCTTGAGGCCGGTCTCGATCACGCTCCACTTCGAGGAGTCGATCATGACGGGAACGCGTGAAATCGCCGGTTCCGAGGCGATCAGGTTGAGGAACAGGCCCATCGCGGCCTCGCCGTCGAGCATGGCCTCGTCCATGTTGATGTCGATCACCTGCGCGCCGTTCTCGACCTGCTGGCGCGCCACGTCGAGCGCCTTGTCGTATTCGTTGTTGAGGACGAGCTTCTTGAACGCCGCCGAGCCGGTGACGTTGGTGCGCTCGCCGACGTTCACGAACATCGAGTCGTCGGCGATGTTGAGCGGTTCGAGTCCGGACAGCCGGCAGGCCGGCGCAATCTTCGGGATGGCGCGCGGCCGCACGTCGCCCGCGGCCTTGGCGATGGCGGCGATATGCGGCGGCGTGGTGCCGCAGCAGCCGCCGACGATGTTGAGGAAACTCGACTCCGCCCATTCGCGGACGTGCCTGGCCATGAACTCGGGCGATTCATCGTAGCCGCCGAACTCGTTCGGCAGGCCGGCGTTGGGATGGCTCGACACGTGCAAGTTGGCGACGCGCGCCATCTCTTCCACGTACTGGCGCAGCTGGGTCACCCCGAGCGCGCAGTTCAAACCAATGCTGAGCGGATTGGCGTGGGACAGTGAATTCCAGAACGCCTCGGTCGTCTGGCCGGAAAGGGTGCGGCCCGAGGCATCCGTGATCGTGCCGGAAATCATGATCGGCAGACGCAGGCCATGGTTCTCGAAGTATTGATCGATGGCGAACAGCGCCGCCTTGGCGTTCAGCGTGTCGAAAATGGTTTCGACCAGGATGATGTCGGACCCGCCGTCGATCAGCCCGCGCAGCGAGTCGGTATAGGCCGCGACCAGCTGATCGAAGGTAACGTTGCGAAAGCCCGGGTTGTTCACGTCCGGCGACAGCGAGGCGGTGCGGTTGGTGGGGCCGAGCACGCCGGCGACGAAGCGCGGCTTGTGCGGATTCTTTTTTTCGAATTCGTCGGCCGTGGCGCGTGCCAGGCGCGCGCCCTCGCGGTTCAGTTCATAGGCCAGTTCCTCCATGCGGTAGTCCGCCAGGGAAATGGACTGGGAGTTGAAGGTGTTGGTTTCGAGAATGTCGGCGCCGGCGTCGAGATAGGCCGCGTGGATGTCGCGAATGATCTTCGGCTGTGTCAGCGTCAGGAGATCATTGTTGCCCTTCAACTCGTGCGCCCAGCTCGCGAAGCGCTCGCCGCGATAATCTTTTTCGCCCAGCTTGTAGCGCTGGATCATGGTGCCCATGGCACCGTCCAGGATCAGGATTCGCTCTTGGAGGAGGTTCTCAAGCCGGGACAGGCGTTCACGCCGGGCGCTGTCGGGAACGACGTAGGGACGTTGGGACATTCTTCTTCAGATTCTGGCTCTATAAGAGCTGAGAGAGTTTACCGGAAAGCCGCGGCGAATGCCTAAAAACACAACACCCCGCGCGCGGCGGGGTGTTGCGACGGCAAGCAGGTGGAAGCGTCTTACGCGGCCTTGCCGTACCTGGCCTTGGCCTTGCGCGCGGCCTTGGCCTCTGCGGGGGAGTAGGCGCGGCCGGACCAGAGCATGGTGTAGGCGATTTCCTCGTTGCCGTTCTCGCACAATTCCAGCACCTGCTTGAACAGCGGCTGGAAGGTATCGCTGCGATGCGACTGTTCATGTTCCTCGAAGGAACGCCAGAACGTGACGATCAGCGCTTCCTTGTCCTTGAGCGGGCTTTTCACCGCCTGCCCGATGGTCGAGCCTTCGTTGGAGATGGCGCCGCTGTTCAGCGCCACGAAACCGCCGATGAAGCCGGTGTCGGAGTGATAGGTCTTCACGTTCTCGCACAGTACCGCGACGCGTTCCTGCAGGTCGTCCACGGTGTACTGGGGTTTGAGCAGGACGCGGTTGATCGTGACCACGCCGTCCGAGGGAAAGCCATTGATAAGTTCAGCCATCGTTGATACCTCCGATTACAGGGATTTGGGTGTTTTTGACGCCACCAAAATGTGTATAAGGATTTGCTAATATCCTTTTTACCAATTCCAGACTAATTTAGTCAACAATATAAGGACAGATTGCAGGGATTCAAGAAGAGCAAGATACAAGCCATAAATTCAGGGGATTTTATGGGGGTACTGCGAAGGCCCGGACGGGCCGGAGCGGACCGGAACGCGGGTCTTATTCGAAGGAGCGCGAGGTCAGACCGAGATGCAGCAGGCGCTGGATGAAATCCTCGTAGCTGAGGCCGGACTTGATGGCCGAGAGCGTGCAGTCCTCGTCCCGCGCGATGCCGGGGTTGGGGTTGGCTTCCAGCACGTAGAGTTCGCCGTCCGCCGCCATGCGCAGATCGATGCGGCCGTAGCCGTTCATGTCGAGCAGGTGGTACACGCGCTTGCACAGGTGGCCGATGCGCTCCTCCATGCCGTTCGGCAGGTTGCGCGCGAACTGGTACTCGATGCCCCAGCGCTCGCGGTACTTGTCGTCCCACTTCACCTTGTAGGTCGCCATGCGCGGCGTGCCCGGTTCGGCGTTGCCGAACACCAGCTCGCGGATCGGCAGAACCTCGAGCTTGGTATTGCCGAGCACGGTGACATAGAGCTCGCGTCCCTCGATGTACTGCTCGGCGATGGCGTCGCCGTGGAGCTTCTCGTGAATCAGCGCGACGCGCTCGCGCAACTGGGTTTCGTTCTCGACGTACGATGCCTTGGCGATGCCGACCGAGCCTTCTTCGGTCAGTGACTTGACGATCAGCGGATAGGTGAACTTGCGATGCCGGCTGATCTTCCGGCCGAGCCGGAACACGTCGAAGTCCGGGACGCTGACGCGGTGATAGGTCAGGATCATCTTGGTCAGCGCCTTGTCCCGCGCCAGCAGCAGGCCGCGCGGATTGCAGCCGGTGTAGGGGATGCGCATCATCTCGAAATAGCTGACGACGTAGTAGTCGAAGGCGCTGTTGCCGGCGAAGTCTTCCAGCAGGTTGAACGCGATGTGCGGTTTCCATTCCTCGTTCATCTTGCGGATCGGCGCCAGGTCGTCGTAGACGCCGACCACCTGCACTTCATGGCCGAGATTCAGCAGCGCGGTCTTGACGTCGTACTCGGTGCGGTACTTCTCCATCCGCGGGTCATCCTTGTCGCGCAGGTCGTCCGGCGGCACCAGCGTGTAGTGCACCAGCATCATGACGCGCAGTTTTTTCATATCGCCAGGCGCGAGGTGCCGCTGCGCAGGGAACCCATGTAGAGCATGACGAGCGAGGAGATGAGGGCGATCTTGGTTTCTTCGCGATTGCGCGGGGCGTGCAGGTTCATTTCCTCGCAACGGTGGATCATGTCCTCGATGGTGAGGTTGATGCGGTAGCGTGAATCCGAAGTCCAGCGCGCCACGGTGCTGATCGCCTCGCGCCGCAGGCGGCGGACGAAATGCGCCGCGCGCTCGTTCTTGTGTCCGGCCGAGGCCGGGAATATCTGCCGCAACTGCTGCTCATGGAAGCGCGGCAGGTCCTGTTGCAGGCGCGTCTGCTTTTCCGCGTAATACTCGCGCAGCGTGATGCGCAGCGTGGTGGTGGATTCGATCTGTTTCTTGGTGCGCACCGGCGGGCTGTGGCCGACGATCTCCTTCATCAGCCCGTCGACATAATTGAGCTTTTTGAGCGCCGGCCAGTCGCGGTATTTTTCGCGCCAGCGCGAATCCGGATCGAGCCACACGGCGAAGGTTTCGGCCCAGTCTTCCGCCGGATGACTCTGGGCGTACCAGTTGTCGAGATGCAGCACGTAATTGCGGCTGTAGGGCCGCGGCAGATAGCTCTCGGGATAGACCTTGCTCGCGCGCCCGAAGCGGCGGCGCCAGCTCTGCTTGAGATGCAGCCGGAAGGCGTTGGCGAGCGCGTGCGCGGTTTCGTGCCGCAGCAGTTTCATGCGCGACTCGGCGGTGTTGCCGTCGAATTCGAGCATGTGCGCCTTTTCCAGGCGCATGAGCCGCGGGTGCGCGAGATAAAAGGGAATCGCGAAACCCGGAACGCCGTCAGGGCAGAACCAGCAGTCCGACAGCCAGGTGTGCGGACGGAACAGGAAGCCGCGGTTTTCCAGCTCCCGGTACAGGGCGTCGATTTCCTTTTGTAGTTTGGTGCCGGCGAGCGTCAGCCCGAGGTCGCACAGGCGCGTGTCGAGCAGGTGCTCATCGGACCGGCGGGTCCAGGATTGCGTGACGGGACGGCGCGCCGGTTTTTTGCGGCGGTGCAGACGGCGTTTGGTTTTGCGCGAAGGGATGTCCGTCTCCTTATTGTCGGTTTTTATCAATAGACGCGGGTGACACGATAACCGGCTTTCTCGAGAAGATTCAACAGTCCCGTTTCGCCGGGCAGGTGCGCCGCCCCGACGGCGACGAAGGCGTTGCCCTCGCGGAGTATCGGCCCGAGGCGCGCCGCCATGCGGGTGTTGCGCCGTGTCAGCAGGCGGTCCATGACCGACCGGTACAGCCGGTCGTCATCCGGTTTGTGTTTCGCGCCGGCCTCCGCCAGCGCGGCGATGTCGCGGGCGAGATAGTGCCCGATCATCTCCTCGAGGTCCTTGTCGAAACTGTCCTGCTCCTGTACCGCCTGCCGCAGCAGCGCGATCTGGTCGGGCAGGGGGAGCTCGTCGAAAACCGCCACCTGTTCCTGCACGGTTTCGAGTCCCGAGACGGGTTTGTTCTGTTGCGCGGCCCGTTGTTGCAGGATCAGATCGAGATACTCGCCGGTTTTCGGCGGCGGCATGGACAGCGCCATCATCACCGCCCACGGCTTCTGGTTCTCGATGCCGGGCGTCGGCATGCCACGCGCGGCCAATGCCTTGATCGTTTCGTCGTACAGTTTCTTGCCGATCACCTGCTCCAGCGTGCGGCCGTCGTTGAAGAACATGGCCTCGGCCATGTGCACGATGCCTTCGCCGTCGATCACCGCTTCCATCGTGAAGCGGCCGGCGGCATCGAACGCCTTCACCACGGCTTCGGGTAAAACCGTGACGCGTCGGTCTTCGGAATGAATCGTGCCGAACAGCCAGCTCGACCGGGTTCCCGGCGTGTCGATCTTCCATAACAGGCCTTTGGCGTATTTGGATGCCGGCGGTGCAACATGCGTGGCTTCGGTGTTGGCGGCAACGCCGGCATTCGCTGGCGTGGCGGCGTATGTCGTGCCCGCGGCGAACGACAGATACAACAGTGCGATCAGAAATTTGAACAGGGACCGCGAACCGGTCGCGGCCCACGTCGAGGCCGATGGCGGAAAACCGGCGCTTCGCATGGGTGGTGTCAGGAAGGGAGCCCGATTACCATGTCATCAAGAATATAATAGGAATGCCAATGCGTCTAATAACCCTCTCCGCGGTCTTGTCGCTGTTTCTGTTCACGGCCCAGGCTCACGCCGGGGAACTGCCGCGCTGGGAAGTGGGCCTGGGCGTGGCCGGCCTGAGCATCCCGGATTATCGCGGCTCGGATCAGCGGCGCGGCTATGTTCTGCCCTTGCCTTATATACAGTATCGCGGTGACGTGTTCCGGATCGACCGCGAGGGCGCCCATGGCGATATCTTCTCATCGGATCGTGTGAAGCTCGACATCAGTCTCAACGCCGGGCCGCCGGCCAAGAGCGGCCGCAACGGTGCGCGCAGCGACATGCCGAATCTCGATCCGACCGTCGAAGCCGGTCCTTCGCTCCATATCTATCTCGCGCGCAATGAAACCCGCGACCGTGTGTGGTCGCTGCGGTTTCCATTGCGTGCCGCGGTCGCCACCGATCTCAGGCATGTCCAGCGCATCGGCTGGGTGTTCGCGCCGAACCTCAATTTCGATGCGCTCAACGTGCGTGGTGGCTGGGACATCGGCGCCGCCGTGGGGCCGATCTATGCCACCGAGGATTATCACGATTACTATTATGAAGTTGCCCCGGCGTTCGCGACCGCCACCCGCCCGGCGTATGACGCGCGCGCCGGTTACAGCGGCAGCCGGTTCACGCTGACGGCCAGCCGGCGTTACCCGCGCTTCTGGGTGGGCGCGTTCGCGCGTTATGATAATCTTTCCGGCGCGGTGTTCGCGGACAGCCCGCTGGTCAAGAAAAAGGATTCGTTCATGGCCGGCGCCGGCATCGCCTGGATTCTGGCCACGTCCCGTTGAGCCTCCACCACCTGTTTTAGCCGGAGCCTATTTTCATGATGACGCCACGCACGCAGGATGAGTATCTGGATCTCGTCGACCAGGCGATTTTCGAGATCGAGGACGTGCTCATGTGTGCCGGGGACGAGGGCGATCCGGACGACAGCGCGTTTTCCGACATTCTGCCGCTTTACGAAAAGCTCTCGGCCGATCTCAAGCAGCTGCACGCCGATATCCTGGCGGGGCGGCAGACCATCGGCCGCGGCGAGGATCTGCCGTTCATGCCGCTGGTGACGAAGTGGAAAGAGCGGATTCCGTTCCACGATCTGCTCGCGGCCGTGAACTACACCTACAAGACTGGATTCCCGGGCTAGGGAGACTGAACAGGCCCGAATCCGTTCATCCTGAGCCCGTTGAAGGGGGACGGATTCGGTATCAATAAACCAGGTTTCCCGTTCATGCTTCGACAAGCTCAGCATGAACGGGGAACTTAATCAAAATTTCCTCGGGGATTTGTTCGCTGCCGGCTTTGCCGGTAACATGCCAGCATGTCCGGCAACACCATCGGCAAGCTGTTCACCGTCACCACCGCGGGCGAATCCCACGGGCCGGCCTACGTCGCCATCGTTGATGGCTGTCCGCCCGGCATGGCGCTCAGCGAGGCTGACATCCAGCCCGATCTCGACCGGCGCAAGCCCGGCCAGTCGCGGCACACGACGCAACGGCGCGAGTCCGACGAAGTCAAAATTCTTTCGGGCGTGTTCGAAGGCAAGACCACCGGCACGCCGATTGGGCTGCAGATCCTGAATACCGACCAGCGCTCGCAGGATTATTCCAAGATCGAGGACCGGTTCCGGCCG
>JACQER010000170.1 GCA_016200465.1 Gammaproteobacteria bacterium
ACATGTGCAAGTGCCAGTTGTCCGGCTGCACGTTGCCGAGCGCGGCATTGATGCCACCCTGCGCCGCCACGGTGTGCGAGCGCGTGGGAAATACCTTGGACACGACCGCGACATGCGCCTCGCCCTGCGCCAGTTGCAGCGCCGCGCGCAAGCCGCCGCCGCCGGCGCCGATGACCAGGCAATCGAAACGACGGCGCGCGATGTTGATCATGCGAGCAGGATCTGCGCTGCCCACAACGCCAGCGCGAGCAGACCCAACGCGGTGAGCAGCGTGACAATGAATCGCAGCCACAGCGGATGGAGATAGTCGAGGTAGATGCTGCGCATGCCGACCCAGGCGTGGATCAGGATGCTCGCCAGGAACAGGGCCCAGGCGATGCGCACATAGCCGGTGGCGAACCAGGCCTTCCACGCGGCGTAGTCGCGCACCGGCGACAGGCTGAGGTGCACGATGGCATAAACGACGAAACCGCCCATGTACAGCGAGGTCACCCGCTGCAACAGCCATTCCGTCAGACCGGCGTGGGCGCTGCCCGTGGAACGCACACGCCTCACAGGCTGACTCCGGTCAGCGCCACGACCGCCAGCGAAGCGGCGAACGCCAGCCACGCGTTGCGGCGCGCGACGAGCTTGCTGTCACCGATGCCGATGTCCAGCAACAGATGACGCACGCCGGAAAAGAAGTGCTGGGCGAATACCCACACGATTGCCAATACAACAACACGGCCAACGGGAGTGGCTACCTGGGCGGCGATCCTGGCATAGGCTTCGGAGTCGTGCAGCGAGCGCTGCAATATATATAGTGCGGCCGGCAACAACAGCACCAGGAGCGCGCCGGTGGCGCGGTGCAGGATGGAAACGATTCCGCCTACAGGCAGGCGGATTTTGAAAAGATTCAGATAAACCGGGCGTTTTTTGTTTTTTCCCATGCCTGTGAAAAGCCATCCTTACCTTATATATGCGAACTCTACACCCTCGTACCGAGATAGGGAATTTCGCGCGCCATAGTGTAAACCGGCCATGAGCGGCGTCCATTTGTTTCGTATCAACGGGCATGCCGTGAATGCCATCCCTGGCGAGGCGTTCAGACTCTGTTTCTGCCCCGGCCTCGCCCAGCGTCGCTTCGCTTCCAGCTCCGCTTGCTGGTCCAGGGCATGCCATCCATGGCATGCCAGTTCGGCGGCGTGAACGTCCACTGGACGTTCACGACAACCCCTCCTCACCCATGGCGAGGCGCTCGCCGGGCGCATGCACGTTAAGTGCATGCGCCACAACTCCGGCTCGCCCCGCGTCACCGGTTTCCGCTATCATGCGCATCCCGGTCAGCATCGGCGGATATCGAACCGTGAACGAAACTTGGAAAAACTTCATTGAAAGCCAGGGCGCCGTCCTCGAGGGCAGCCGCGTGCAGGACTTCGGCCACCCGATCGAGGAACGCCGCGCCGCCGCGCAGGACCATGTCCTCGCCGACCTTTCGGACTTCTCGCTGATCCGCGCGCGCGGTGACGACACGCTGAACTTTCTCAACGGCCAGCTGAGCAACGACATCCGCCAGCTCGACGCAACGCGCAGCCAGCTCGCCGCCTGGTGCAGTCCCAAGGGCCGGATGATGGTCATCTTCCGGCTGTTCCGGCGCGACAAGGATTACCTGCTGCAATTGCCGGCCGCGTTGCACGAGAACACGCTCAAGCGCCTGCGCATGTTCGTGCTGCGCTCCAAGCTGACGCTGGAAAACGTGGATTCCGAATTATCCTGCATCGGGCTGTCGGGCCCGGAGGCGGAGAACCGGCTCCGCGAGTCGGCCGGCTTCGCGCCCAAGGGCGACAACGCCTGCGAGACCCGGGGCGAGATGACCATTATAAGTCTGCCCGGCCCGCACCCGCGCTATGAGATCGTCGCGCCGACGGCGGTAATCATGAAGCTGTGGGACGGCCTCAAGTCCGGGGCAAGGCCCGTCGGTCCCGCGGTTTGGGCCTGGCTCGATATCATGGTCGGCATCCCCAGCGTCCATCCCGAAACCAACGAGGAATTCGTGCCGCAGATGGCCAACCTCGAAGTCGTCGGCGGCGTGAATTTCAAGAAAGGCTGTTATCCGGGGCAGGAAATCGTCGCGCGCATGCAATACCTCGGCAAACTCAAGCAGCGCATGTACCGTGCACATTTCGCCGGCGAACGCGCGCCGCGTCCCGGCGAGGCCGTTTATGCGCCGGACTTTCCCGGTCAGTCCGCCGGCACGATCGTGGAATCGCAGCCGTCGCCGGACGGCGGCCACGATCTGCTGGCGGTGATTCAGATCAGCAGCGCCAATGCCGGCGAACTGCATCTTGAAAACGAAAGCGGTCCGCCACTTTTGTTACAAACCCTGCCCTATTCTCTCCCCGTCGCCGGCTGAAGCGGAATAAACGTTTACACCGCGCCGTCATGTTCCCGCATGACAAGCATCGCTTGTCTGCGCGGGGTGCTTGTGTTTGAATAATTTTGCACAAGTCAGAATATAAGTAATTTCTAATAAACCACTTCGTGTTGTTGGTAGCGGTACTGCAAACCACACGACCAAGGAGACACAAAGGATGGTATAACTCTCACCCGCACAATCCACACCCGACTGGCAGTAGAAGCAAACCGGCGTATCAACACAAGAATGGTTCTATGGAGGAACATAACTATGAGTGATACAGGTTTTTTCCGAAAATTGCCGAGCGCCATTCCCGGCCTGGCATTGATCGTCATCACGATGGTGGTAATCCGCAATTGGATTGAACCATGGATGAGCAGTGTTGTGGTCTTTGGTGACAAGGGATGGCTGATCAAGACTTTCCACCTGAATTACATCCTGCTCGGCATTCTGGCCTGTCTCATCTATCGCAACTTTCTTTTTGGCGGGACCATGCCGGCGATTTTCAGCGATGGTTTCAAGCTTTCCCGTCTCATGATCAAGACCGGCATCATCATGCTGGGTTCTCTCTATACCGTGCAGGCCATCGTGCAACTGGGCGCCTTCGCCATCTTCCTCATCGGCGGATTCGTGCTCCTGAGCATCGTGATGGTGCTATGGCTCGGCAAGATGTTCGGTATCGATCGCTCCATGACCGGCGTGCTCGCGAATGCGCTCAGCATCTGCGGCGTCAGCGCGGCGGTGGCTACCTCGCCAGCCGTTGAAGCAAAAGCCGCGCATGTCGCTTACGCCATCGCCACCATTCTGGGCTTCGGCATCCTGACCATGTTTATCAGTCCGTTCATCGGGCATGCGCTGGGTCTCACCGATCTCCAGTACGGCGCCTGGATCGGCACCGGCATCCTGAACTCGGGACAGGTATTGGCGGCGGCGCTGGCCTTCAATCCCAAGGTGGAACCGGGCTCCGCGGTATCGGTGGCGGAAATCTGGAACATCATGCGCGTCATCTCGATCCCGTTTGCCGTGTTCATCGTGACCGTGTGGTACTGGGCCGGCAAGGAGGCCAGCGAAGCGGCACAGAGCAAGAAAGGTCTCGGCACACTGCTGGTGGAGAAATTCCCGGTATTCGTCATCGGCTTTGCCGCGATGGTGTTGCTGACCAGCCTCGGCGCCTTCGGCTCGGTAGGCATGAAATGCCCGACGGGTATTTCGGAAGCAGAGAAGGCGTTCCTGCAATGCGGTCTGCCACCTTCCGAGGCCATCAAGATGCTGCGTCTGTGGATGACCTGGATCTTCGGCTTCGGCCTGGTCGGTCTCGGGGGTTACATCGACTTCAAGGAAATCGCACAGGCCGGCGGCACACCGCTGAAACTCGGTCTCATTGTCGGCGTCACCAAATATGTCCTTGCCCTCAT
>JACQER010000181.1 GCA_016200465.1 Gammaproteobacteria bacterium
ACCACTCAGCACGGTTCCGCACAAGCTGTCCGTGCGCCAGTTCTGCCGATTAAGCGTGCCGCCCGAGATTCTATCCCCATCTCACGAGCTTTTATACCCGTTTGGAGTCGTCGCTGCTATCCACCAAATTAGGTACGTCTCCTGGTATCCGGCGTGCTGCGGCTTGGGACAAGCCGCGCTCGTGTGCCCGGCAGGGGCTTGTTCTATCGGGATGCAAGGTTCCCGACGGGGGCTTGTGACGCCAACCGTAGCCGAACCGCCAGGTCGTCTTTGCAAAGAGACGGCGCGAAAGGGTGGGAGGCAAACGTTCGACCGAAGGAACACAAATGGGCAGTGAGGCAGGTTGTCCGGGGCGAGTGTGCGAGCAACCACGAAGCCCAAGAGTCACTGAGGACATCCTGTAGAGCCCAGAGGCGCGAACGGAAAGAACAAGTCCTGACCCGGGGAGACCCCGGCGCCGAGAGGCGACGGGGAGTCAGCAGAGGCCGTAGTAGCGTTGGAGGAACGCACGAACCAAAAGGCGTTTCGAGCGAAGGGCCGAAGAACGAAAGAGCAGAACTCAATGAGAACCTGGAAGGTAATTCGCGAGCCGTCCGAAACGGCGGGGCGTGACAACTGCGGTCACCACCCCGGTCTGGCTAACCAAGGCCCAAGCGGAGAAGCCGCCGCAAGCTGCGGGAGCGGACGACCTGAAGCAACCTGACGCGGAACTCACCACAGAAAGTAATGCACGAAGACCTGATGGAACAAGTCGTCACGCAAGACAATGCTACGGCAGCCTGGCTGGCGGTCACACGTAACGGAGGCGCGCCCGGCATCGACGGCATGACGACTCAACAGCTACGCGACCATGTCCGCCAGCACTGGGAAACCATCCGCGGCAAACTCCTGACCGGGACGTATGTGCCCAGTCCGGTGCGGCGAGTGGAAATACCCAAGCCCAACGGAGGCATAAGGCTCTTAGGCATCCCGACGGTGCTCGACCGATGGATACAGCAAATGCTTTTGCAGGTGCTGCAAGCCATCTTCGACTCCACCTTCAGTGCCCACAGCTTCGGTTTCCGACCGGGTAAAAGTGCCCACGACGCGGTGCGCGCAGCGCAGAGCTACGTCCAAGCGGGCAAGGATTGGGTGGTGGACATGGACATCACCAAATTCTTTGACCGCGTGAACCATGACATCCTGATGAACCGCCTCGGACAAACGATTCGGGACAAACGGGTGCTGGGACTGATTGGACGCTATCTGCGAGCCGGGGTGATGGTGGAAGGGTTGGTGCAAGCGAGTGAGGAAGGCACGCCGCAAGGCGGGCCGCTCTCCCCGCTGCTGGCCAATATTTACCTGGACGCGCTGGACCGGGAACTGGAACAGCGCGGACTGGCGTTCAGCCGATATGCCGATGACTGCAACATTTATGTAGGCAGCGAGCGGTCGGCGGAACGAGTATTGACGAGCCTCACCGCCTGGATCGCCAAGCATCTGCGGTTGGAAGTCAACGCGACCAAGAGTGGGACGGGGCGGCCGTGGGAACGCAAGTTCCTGGGCTTTCGCATCAACCGAGAAGGGAAGATCGAAGCCGCGCCGCCGAGTGTGGAACGATTCAGAATGAAAGTTCGGGAGCTATGGCGGAGCTGCCAGAGTCAGACCAGTGAGAAGCTGAGGGACAACTGGTGCGCTTATGTTCAAGGCTGGTGGGGCTATTACCGACTAGCCGAGGACCGTCGGAACCTCTTCGGACAGGAAGGCTGGATACGCCGACACATCCGGGCTTGCTTCTGGCAACGCTGGGACAACTGGCGAGGACGGCTGCGTAAGCTGCGAGCCCTGGGACTGAGCGCCCGCTTGTTGAAAGTGGCGCACAGTGCCAAAGGCGCGTGGTTGATCGCGGCCAGTCCGAGTTTGCAGACGGCGTTAAACAACGCGGTGTTGCGACGCCACGGGTTCTGGATGCCATCGGACCTTGCCTCGCCATGAAGATCGAGGCTGCGTTCAACCGCCGAATGCGGAAAACCGCACGTTCGGTGGTGTGGGAGGATGCCGGGGCGCAATCCCCGGCACTCGACCCGATCGCTACCTCTTCGAAGTAATCGACACCGGATCGGGGATTTCGGCGCAGCTTCAGGAAGAATTGTTCACGCCCTTTCATCAAGGCAATGAAGGAGTCAAGAAAGGCGGCACCGGTTTAGGTTTGGCGATTTCGAAACGGCACTTGGACTTAATGGGGTCGAAGCTCGGCGTCGAGTCAAAAATGGGCAAGGGTTCGCGCTTTTACTTCGAAGTTGAGTTCGAACAAGCCACCGCGGCGGTAGCGGGACGTGAGCGGATGAGATCGCGGACGATCAAGCGCTTGGCCGCTGGCACGACTCTCAAAGTATTGATTGTGGATGACGTCGCGCAAAACCGGGACGTGCTTTCGCAAC
>JACQER010000182.1 GCA_016200465.1 Gammaproteobacteria bacterium
GAATTCCCCGGGCTTGAGAGCATCGAGGCTGCCGTCGATCATGTGGCTGCCGAATTCCGACACCTGTTTCTCCTCGGCGGGCAGGATGCCGCGCGCCACCACTCCGCTCACGCCCTGGCCGCGCGACACCATGCCCTGGCCGGTGATGTACGGCGCGCGTCCCTTGACGCGCGGATTCTTGACGCGCTCGGCCACCGCGCGCCAGTCATGCAACGCGCCGGTGGTTTCGGTGATCGTGACGTGCGAAATCACGCCGAGGATGCGGCCGCGCAATTCCTTGCCGAATCCGTTCATCACCGACAGGGTGGTGATGAGCGCGGTGATGCCGAGCGTGATCCCGAGAATCGAGATCAGCGAGATGATGGAAATGAAATGACTGCGTTTGCGGGAGCGCGTGTAGCGCAGACCGATGAATAGCTCAAGCGGACGGATCATGTCCCGGCATTAAACACAGATGCAAGATTTCGCACAAGTCCCTTTTGTTCCCGTTTCCGCGCATACAGCACGACGATACAACTGTAATACTGTCTTAATTACTCCCCGCCGTCAGCACCGCGACACCATCGCGGTTTTCGAGCGCCGTCTGGCGCGCCCGTGACATCTGCTGCAACTGCTCCACCACTTCCGCGGCATCGCGGCCGGTCAGCGGCCGGGGCTGGAACACGACTTCGGCGTTTCTGACATTGATCGGTGTCAGGCGCAATTCGTTCCATTGCCGGTCACGGAACGTGAGCTGGGCGATGGCGCTGCGCGTGGCGGTGTTGCTGAACGAACCGAAGGCGAAATTGCCGAGACTATAAAGAATCACGCCCTGCTTGTAATGCTCCACCCCCTGCAGGACATGCGGATGGTGGCCCACGACGGCATTGGCCCCGGCGTCGATGGCCGTGTGGGCGAGTTGCACCTGGTAGTCGCGCAGCTCGGTCTTGCCCTCCTGCCCCCAGTGGAACGACACCACCACGATATCGGCCTTGGCGCGCGCCGCGGCCACGTCCTCGCGCACCTGCTGCTCGTGACCGAAAGCGGTGCCGGGCTTGTCCGGGCCGGCCCAGAACTCCTCGGGAAACGTCAGGGAATAGGCCAGAAACGCCACGGTCGATCCGCCCGCCTTCATATATACAGCTGTGCGCGCCTCGGCCAGGTTGCGCCCCGCCCCGACCCCGTGAATCCCGGCCTTCTCCAGAGCCACGCGCGTGTCTTCCAGTCCCTGCGGGCCGTAATCGAGGCTGTGGTTGTTGGCCAGCGAAACGATATTGAAACCGGCCCGGGCCAGCGCCGGAGCGACCTTGTCGGGCGGCGAGCGGAACACGTACTTCTTTGGGGTTTCATTCGCCCCGCCGTCGGTCAGCGGGCCTTCCAGATTACCGAAAACGATCTGCGCCTGCTTGAGAATGGATTGGGTCCGATCGAAGGGGTAGTCGTAACCATACTTCTGCATCTCCGGCCCGGCCGTGCCGCCGAGCATGATGTCGCCGACCGCGGCGATGCGGACTTCCGTCACCGGCGCCTTGGTCTCCGCCGGTGCGGGGGTTGCCGGCTTGGGTGCAGGAACGGCCTGAGAGGTGTCAGCAGGCGTCGGTTCGGTGCGCGGCGCCTGCGTGGCACAGGAGACGCACGCCAGGCAAAACGCCGTCACGAACCAGCGTTGCCAGCACCCGCCGGACTGTCGGATCAGGGGCATGAACGGATTATAGGATTATCTTTTTGCCGGCGCCGACTTGTCGCGCGCCCCGGCCAGGCGGATCAGCGACCGACGCAGCGCCGGGTCGACGATATCGTCCGCGACACTCTTAATAAGGTGCGCGGCGGTGTCCGGAATGCGGCTCGGCAGGAGCGTCTTGCGCTTTTTTTCCATCGGGCTGCGTACGCGCTCGGGCAGCACCCGCACGTACAGTTCGTGCAGATTCTGGAAATAGGGATCAACGCGCAACTGTTCCATGATTTCGCCCTGGCTGTGACGCAGGCGGCTGGCCCAGGCCGAAGTGTCGGCGCGCAGGCTCAGGCGGCCATTGTCGTAACTGACGGGGAAACTGTGCGAAACCAGCGGCTCGCCCACGTTCGCCTTCCAGTGCGACAACAGACTGGAAAGCTTGTCCATGTGCACGCCGGCCCGGCTCAACATCGTGGAAGGTAAATGCGCGCCTACGTTCTTGGGACCGTTCCTTGTCATGTGTCAATCGCCTCCCGTTATTGACCCGGCATGGCCAGGTTGCCATCCAGGCCTGGAAACACATGCCGCCGGTTATATTTGTTCAAGGACAGCCATGCCGGGTCAATAACGAAAATCATCAATGATTTTTTGATTATTGAGGCGGCAAGATGGCTCCGATTCAGAGCCAAAACAGAAACAAGTCGCAAAAACTGTTCAAGATGAATCATGCCGCCTCAATAATCGTCGATTTACTGCGGCCGATCATTATCGCCAAATTTTTTTCGCGCGCAACGTTGACAAACGCGAACAAGTGAAATTTTTTTTCAAATCGCGGTAACATGCAATTTATGAACCAAAGTTTCAGCGACATCGCAAGCAATTTATTTCGCGTAAAGCGTTCCATCGCCGAGGCCGCGCGCGTCGCGAAAAGAAATCCGGACGAGATTCGCCTGATCGCGGTTTCAAAAACCCATTCGCATGAAGCAGTTGCCGCCGCTATCGAAGCCGGTCATCAGGATTTCGGCGAAAGCACGACACAAGAAGCGCTGGCAAAAATTTCACGCCTTGCAAACCCGTCCATAACCTGGCATTTCATCGGTCACCTGCAAACCAACAAGGCAAAATTCATTCCGGGAAATTTTTCCTGGCTGCATTCGCTCGACAGCCTGGATCTGGCGCGTAAACTTTCCCGACGCGCGCAGGAACTATCAGCAAACCTTAATATACTGATCGAGGTGAATGTCATGCGCGACCCCAAAAAGCACGGCATCGCGCCCGAGGCACTGCTTGACTTCATTGAAAAATTTTCGAAAGAGAATCTTCACGGCCTTTCGCTGCGCGGCCTGATGACCATCGGCCCGCATGAAGCACCGGAAAAGGAACTGCGCGCTTGCTTCGCCCGGCTGCGGGAGCTGCGCGACAGTTACCGCGAACATTTCGCCCTCCCCGGCTTCACCGAGCTGTCCATGGGCATGAGCGGGGATTACCTGGAGGCCATCAAGGAAGGCGCGACGATGGTGCGGGTCGGCACGGCGATATTCGGGGCGCGTGATTATTCAAAAAATTAGCCGAACTCGGCCCGCAATGACCGGTCAGAAAGCCAGCCACACCGTCCGACTATTTATGGTCACGTTTCAATGTCCACAAAGACGGAATTTTACGGTAATTCACCGCGTCTTGAACTATTCGAGCAACAAGGAGGATGTAACGTAATGAAGGCCGTCAAAACACGCTGTCTGTTGTCGATCATTCCCGTGATAACGATCCTGGTCCCGCTGGTGCTGCACGCCGCCGAGCCGGAAGAAATCATCAAATACCGTCAGAACACGATGAAGGCCATCGGCGGCCACACCGCCGCGGCCGGGGCGATCGTGCAGGGCAAGGTGGATTACAAAAACCAGCTCGCCGACCACGTCCGCGCCCTGCAGGCGCTGACCGCCGATATCCCGGGGTTGTTCCCCAAGGACTCCGATTTCGGTGACACCAAAGCCAAGGATGAAGTCTGGTCGAACCGGGCTGAATTCGAGAAACGCGCCAAGAGCGCTAAAACCAACGTCGCGGCATTTGCCAAAGCTGTCCAAGGCGGCAACCCACAGACCATCGTGGCCAGCTTCAAGGAAGTCGGCGAAAGCTGCAAAGCCTGCCACAAGGATTTCCGCAAGAAAGACGATTGAGGCGAACACCCCTGATCGAGTCAGTCGCGATGTCCGGCCGCGCCGCCGTGCTGCTGTGGCTGGTCATCGCAGCAAGTCCGGTTTTGGCCGACGACGTCCGGCAGCATGGTGAATACCTGTTCCGCGCCGCCGGCTGCGCCACCTGCCACACGGATGAAAAAAATCATGGCGTGCCGCTCGCTGGTGGCCGCGCGCTGAAAACTTCCTTCGGTACTTTTTACACTCCCAACATCACGCCCGATCCCGACACCGGCATCGGCCGCTGGAGCGAGGCCGATTTCATCCGCGCCCTGCGCGAAGGCATCAGTCCCGCGGGCGAACATTACTATCCAGCGTTTCCGTACACTTCCTACACGCGGCTGACCGACACCGACCAGCACGCCATCTGGGTTTATCTCTCGAGCCGGAAGCCGGTACAGCAGGCCAACAAGCCGCACGAACTGCCGTGGTATCTGCGCTCCCGCGCCTCTCTCGGTATCTGGAAAAAAATGTTCTTGAGCACCGGCGCGTTCCAGTCACAGCCGGACCGCTCCGCCGCGTGGAACCGCGGTGCGTACCTGGTCAACGCCGTGGCGCATTGCTGCGAATGCCATACGCCGCGCAATTTCCTCGGCGGCTTCAAGGAATCTCGGCAGTTTGCCGGCAACTCCGAGGGCGTGGAAGGCACGGCCGTATCCAATATCACACCGGACAAAAAAACCGGCATCGGCAAATGGAGCGAAACCGACCTGGTCGAATACCTTGAAACCGGCGCGACACCGGACGGCGATTACGCCGGCGATATCATGGCCGAAGTCATCGACAACAGCCTGGCGCAGCTCACGAAAGAGGACCGTCGCGCCATCGCGGCCTACGTGATGTCGCTGCCACCGCTGGAAAACACGATTCACAAACGCACCAACAAGAAACCGAAGCCGAAAAAAGAGGAATACGAATAGCCCGATGAGCCGGCATGCGCCGGAAGAGATAAACTGAATCTGCCAATCCTGCCCAACCGAGCCATGAGAGCAATCATGCAAACACCCGCCCAAACTCCTGCGCCACCCTATTACGCCGTTATCTTCACCTCCGTGCGCACCGAAGGCGATCACGGCTACGGCGACATGGCGCAACGGATGCTGGAACTGGCATCACGGCAACCGGGATTTCTCGGGTTCGAGACCGCGCGTCAGGAGATCGGCATTTCCGTGTCGTACTGGACCAGCCTGGACGCGATCAGGGCATGGAAGGAAAACGCCGAGCACCGCGAAGCGCAGCACAAGGCCGGGGACTGGTACCGGAAGTTCCGCGTCCGCGTGTGCCGGGTGGAAAAGGAATATGGCTTCTGACGATCCTGGTATCCGGCCTGACTGGAGGATCGGTCACCTGCGCCGTGGGTTACGACATGCGTGTAATGATCCTTAATTCCCTGGGCACC
>JACQER010000185.1 GCA_016200465.1 Gammaproteobacteria bacterium
CGAACTGACCGGATCATCCGGCTAACAACATCTTAAAAGATAAAATCAGACAGGATTTACAGGATTAAAAAACACGATTGACAGGAGTTTTTTAATTTCAAGAATTCTTTTAGTCCAGTGAATCCTGACAATTCTGTCTGGAACAGAATTGGACGACCGACAGGTCGCCCGCAGGGTGCGCGCCAGGGATGGCGCGCATCAAAAATCCTGTTAATCCTGTCTATTTTTTATTTTTTCAATGCATTAAGGCATCGCCGCCCAGTAACGGTACATCGCCACCGTCAGATCCGTCTGCGTCACCATGCCCACCAGCCGCCGGTCCTGATCCACGATCGGGACATGGTGGATGTTGTGCTCGGAAAACAGCGGGATCAGCGACACGATGTGCATGTCCTCCGTGGCGGTGATCGCCGGCGAAGCCATGATCTGTCCCACGACCTCGGGTTTGTCCGTCGTCATCCCCGGCGTGCGCCGTATGAAGCCGCGCAACCGGTCGAAAAAACGCGGATGGGCGCGGTGCGCGTCGGCGCGTTTGAGAAAATCGATAATCGTGACAACGCCGATGACGCGGCGTGCGCGGTCGATCACTGGCACGCCCTTGAGTTTGCGCCGGCGCATGGTCTCCCACACCGCCTCTATCTCATCACCATATTCGGCGGTGGCGACGTCCCGCACCATGATCTCGCGGCAGTAAACCTCGCCCATCTGCTTGCGCATGTGCCGCAAGGAGGCGCGGGTATAAATCTGCTCGAGATCCTCTTCCGTGACGTCGATGTAGGAGTTCATTTCCTTCAAGGCTCCTTCAATGTCCTCCTTGTTCAAGGCCATGCGTCCGAAGGTCAATGCCGGCGGTGGAGAAGGCTTTTCGCCGATCGTTGTGGGCGGCAGCATCGGATACCGGCGACCGGGAAACATGTTGTTGATATAGAGCGCCAGCACGAACAACGTGAGGACATTCAGGCCCACGGGCGACAGCATCGCGCCGTAACCGAGCGCATGCATCTCCTGGCCGCTGATCACCATCGCCAGTGACGTCGCCCCGCCAGGCGGATGCAGGCAGTTCAGCAGATGCATGGCGAAGATGGCGAGCGCAACCGCCATCGCCGCGGACAGGTAAACGCCGGGAATGAACTTGTAGCAGGTGATGCCGATCAGCGCGGAAACCAGATGCCCGCCGACGAAAGGCCAGGGCTGGGCCATGGGACTGTGCAAGGCCGCGAACAGCAGCACCGACGACGCGCCCATGGAAGCGATCATGAGCGGCGCCGCGCTGCGCCCGAGGCTGGAGCACAAGATGCCGGTCAGAAGAATGGCGACGAACGCGGCCAGCGCGGAGACGACTTTTTCGGTCAGCCTGATCGGCGCGGAAGGATGGGCCAGCGAGGCGACGAGTTTCTTGAGGGGCATGTGTCAGTCAGACCGGTTTGACGCGCGCGAAGTGCGCATAAGATAATCAAAAACACCCCATATTGCACATCGCCCGGCGAAAATACCCATGCACGAGATCAAGCCGTTCTCCTTCATATATGAAATCGAAAACGCGCTTCCCGACGACCTCTGCCGGGAAATGATACGCCGTTTCGAAACGAACAAGGACCAGCAATATGCCGGCCGCATCGGCCAGAACCAGTCCGAGGAGAGCAGCATCAAGAAAACCACCGACCTGCGCATCAGTGGACGCGTTGACTGGAAAGACGTGGACACGGCGCTGATGCAGTCATTAGCCGGTGCCTTCAACGAATTCGGCCAGACGTTCCCGTTCTTCGCCGCCAACTCGTTCAAGGATATCGGCTACAACATGCAGCGTTATCTGCCGGGCGAGTATTATCACTGGCATGTCGACGGCGGCCCCGGTCCGTTCAGCCAGCGCCAGCTGGTCGCCGTCTGGTATCTCAACGACGTTACCGGCCCCGGCGGCGAAACCGAATTCCCGCTGCAAGAGGTGCTGGTGCGGCCTGAAGAAGGCAAGCTGGTCCTGTTCCCGCCCTTCTGGACCCACATACATCGCGCCGTCACCCTTGAAAAAGGCGTCAAATACATTGCCACTACCTGGATTTGCTTTGCCTAAAGCCTTGTCACTACAGCATTAATTATCAATCTAGCCCCATGCCCTCAAAACCATTTAAAATTGGCCCGCAACAACAGTAAATCATTAAATTAAAGAAAGTCGCTCTGGCGACGAGGGTTGGAGAAGAGATGACCGGCTATTATCCCGCCGCCGCGCACGGGCCGCGAATGCTTTGCGAGTCTATGGCATTCCGCGGGTTCGATGCGCCCCCGCCCTCAAGATCCATCACCGCGGAACCCCTCGCGGACGCATCACTACATGCCAAGCGGAGAAAGCGCGCTTGCCATGAATCCCACTGAGCAAACCACAGCCAGGGAAGGCAAATCAGATATCTGGCCAGGGAAGGTGGAAGAGGCGCTGGCACGCGGCGAGTGTGTGGCGCTGGATTCATGCCTGACCGGTACGGAGTCGGTATTCAGCAACCCCGTGGAAACCTCCCCTGTCGATCCTCACGTGACGGCATGCGTCTTCACCGCGCTGTTTTTTCGAAAACCCGACCATCCTCAACTATCGCGCTGGGCTGACCGCGCGCGTACCAGCCTCGAATTCCTGCCGCCTCCTACTCGGCTCACTCTGGCGCGGCGTTTGTTGCGCCACGATATTTTCTTCGGTCGCCCAGCGCGCGGTGAATTGCTCATGAACCGCTTGCGCGCGCAGCGCATCCCCCAATTGCGGTCGCCCGAGGTGCAGGTTCAATGGGAGCTGTTGCAGGCGCTTTATCAGGATGCGCTGGGCTCTCACGGCGAATGTCTCGAATCCGTTCACAAGGCGCTTTCCATTGCGGACCAACAATCCGAACGACAGTGGACAGCCACGCTGCGTGCCCTGGAAATCAGCGCTCACCTCGGGCTGGGCAACATGGAAGCGGCGCGCCGTGCATGGGAAACATCGCTCGTCGACCACTCTCGACACGGACTGCTCGGAGCCACCTATCTGCATCAGTTGGGCGCGCAGATGGCGCTTGCGGAGCGCAACACCGCGCTGGCACTGGAACATGCCGAGGCGGCACTTCATCTGAGCACGCGTGCGGGTGCGCCGCTGTTCCGCGCGTTGGCGTGTCTGGCCGCCGCGGAAGTGCATCTCGAACGCAATACTCCGGACGCGGCGGAAGCATCGCTGCGCCAGGCGGAACAGATTACGCAGCAAACCGGCAGCGCCCAACTGGCCTGCCTGGGAACATTCATGCGGATGCATCAGATCTTGCTGTCGAATCCACATGCCGATATCGGGAGCGACCTGCGTCTCGCCTTCGGTCTCGCCTCGCGTCACGGCTATCGCAACTTCATGTGGTGGTCCCCGCGCATGATGGCGTCGCTCTCCATCAATGCGCTGGAACACAATGTCGAGACAAATTACGTTCAGGAGCTGGTTCTGTCGCGCCGGTTGTTACCCGCGGCTACTCCGGTGCATGTCGAGGCCTGGCCCTGGCCGGTCAGAATTTACACCCTGGGACGGTTCACGGTACTCGTCAACAATCAACCGGCGCGCTCCGGTCGCAAGGCGCAGCATAAACCCCTTGAACTTCTCAAAACCCTCATTGCCCAGGGCGGACGCGCGGTCAGCGAGGATACGCTGACCGCGATGTTGTGGCCCGACGCCGAAGGCGACTCAGCGCGCCGCGCGTTCGACACCACGCTGCATCGGCTGCGCAAAATGCTGGAGAACGAGCGGGCCGTATCTCTACGCGATCGCAAGCTGAGCCTCGACAATCGCTTCTGCTGGGTGGATAGCTGGGCTTTCGAACGTCTTCTGTCCGAAACTGAAACGCTGCTTGCCAATCCGGTATCCGATCCGGATGGCACCTCGCTGGCGCAACTCATCGACCGCGTATACGCGCTCTATCATGGACCCTTCCTCGGCAAGGAGTTCAATGCCGCCTGGTCCGTGTCGCTGCGCGAGCGTTTGCGCAGCCGTTACCTGCGCTGCATCGTGAATATCGGCAACCGCTGGCAACAACTGGGCTACTGGAACCGCGCCATCGAGTGTTATCGCAAGGGACTGGAAGTTGACGATCTGGCTGAACAGCTTTATCAGAGCCTGATGCTGTGCCACCAGCAGCTCGGCCAGCGCGGCGAGGCCATGTCCGTCTACCGCCGTTGCCGGTTCATCCTTTCCGTGGTGCTGGGTATCAATCCCAGCCCCGCCACTGAGGTCCTTTATCATCGCCTTCGGGCAATCAATTAATTTCGCAGCCGCCTCTTTGCTGAATTTCCAGAGTTATTTCCGATAATCCTCCGCCGCTCCTCCCGGCGCACAACATGTACCTGTGCGCATGTCGACCATGAATTTATTACGGATATTTATGCGAATCGGTAAGCAATCTGTAAGTAGATCAACCTCATGCTTCATTCCACTAACAATTAAAGGAACTTCCCCATGGAAAGCTATGTTATCCGTATCTATCGCCGGCATGACTCGGAACCGGAACGGGTTGTTGGACTGGTGGAGCATCCTGAAAACGGCGCCGTGGAGCGTTTCAGTGGCGTGTCAGAGCTGGTCAACATCCTGCTGACGCCGCCACTGAATGGCGCGTCAAAACCGGGGGAGAAAATCCACCGTGACACCGAGCGCACAGACAAAATAAATGCCACAGAAAATCCCGTTGGCACGTTATATCGGTACCGCAATCAATAAAAACGCGAGTCAGGAAATGATTGAAAGTCGGCGCAGCACAGGAGCGCCCCTCTCTTCGCCAGGAAACATGCCGAAGACAATCATGCAATACAGATAATAAATAAACATTGGCACCACGAGGATATAAATTCAATGTGCACGGATCGTAATCTTCTTCATCGCGGAAAGACCGCGATTACACTCAAAATCGAATCGTTGGCTTTGGCTGTCTGTGCAACAACGCTGATTTCGGTCTCTTCGGCTCAGGCTTCTTCGGTTCCCTATACCATCGAACAGACCGTCCAACCGTCGGATGATACCCATTACTCCAGGAACAACCTCGGCAGAACGACGGCTGACGACAAAAAAAATTCACATAAAACCGGCACGGGCAATAACAAGGGTGGATCCGATGAACTCAAACATGACTACCTCTCTTTGAAACCGGATGACCGCGGCTCTTCCAGCGACAAACACGAAGTCGATGATTCCGAATGGGACCATATCTCCATCGACTGGAAAAATCGTGACTCATGGAAATTTCCGCGAAGCGACAGTGACGCGAAGTCACACAAGGAGGATCACAACAACTTTTCCTGGCTTTTTGACGATGACTCCAAAGGCGATAAGCACGAAAGAAAGCATCGCCGTCACCACCATGACCATTGGGATAAAGGCGATTATTGCCCACAAGCTGCTCCGGTTCCCGTTCCGGCGTCGGTGTGGCTTTTCGGTTCCGGATTGCTGGGGCTGATGGGCATGGTACGACGGCGTCGTATTTTCTGAATGCACAGGCAGGCTGACTGCTTCGTAGCAGAGATAAATACCAATCAGCCAAAAATAAATTTAAATAAAGGAAATACCATTAACTCCCAGTAACATGACCCAAGGCGCCGTAGTAACGGGTAACATCCAAAATACCTGTTACGATCCTGGAATTTACTCCAGGGGTTCTCCTCATGGTATCATTCTTTGCGTGTTATCGGACGGACACAACCTCGGTATCAGTTGGGATTTTCCGTTGTCGTCCGTACCCAGCGCTGGTTTAGAGTTCCGCGCCATGCTGGGTTGTAACGCCGGCCCCGGCGCTACATGTAATTATCAAGATCCGTTTACCATCACTTTGCCCGCGGGCGTGACCTTCACTTCGGCGGCGAATCAACTGACACCGGCCCCTGTCCCCGCCGCCGGTTGGCTGTTCGGCTCGGGGTTGCTGGGGCTGATCCGCGTGGCGAGACGCAAAAAAACTGCGTAACGATTCGGCCCACCGTCCGCCGCGCCGCGGCAGAGGGTTTGTGGCATAGTAGCGCCGCCCATGTTCCCGCGCGGCCCTGAATGATTTCCCTCGCTCTCTTGACGCTCGTCTGCGTCCTGACCTACACCTTTGAAATCGTCTTCGGCCTCGCCGGCACAATCCTGATGCTGCCACTGCTGAGCCATCTTTATCCGTCCAAGACACTGGTGATCTATTCGGTGCTGCCGCAGATTCTGGTCGCCGTCATCGGGCTGGTGCGCTCGCCCGCAAAAGTCGACCGGAAGTTCATGGCCGGCATGCTGCTGTTCGCGGGTTTCGGTGCCATCGCGGGCTTCGCCCTCTTCTATTATTTTTCGGCGTCGGTATTCCAGGTATTGCTCGCCTCGGCCATCACCGCCGCCGGATTGTTTCTGGTGATCGCGCCGCACCGGGCGAAGTTCAACCCGGCCGGCATGCGGGTCATGGATACGCTCGCGGGCACTTCGCAGGCGCTGTTCGGCATCAGCGGCCCGATCGCCATGACGCGGCTGCTCGCAACCTACCGCGAGAAAAATACGGTGCGCCACTACGCATTTGCGTTCTTCCTCGCCATGAACGGCCTGCGCGCGACCGAATACGCCATCCACGGCACCTACACCGGCGAAATCCTGGAGATGATGGCCGTCAGCGCGCCGTTCCTCGCCGTCACGCTCTGGTTCAGCAACCAGCTGCACCTGCACGTCAACGAACGGATCTTCCGCCGGGTGGTGTCGTGGATGATCCTGATTGGCGGGCTCTCGCTTTTTTACCGCTAGCGCGTCCCCTATAATCCCGGCAAACCCGTCAGGAACCGCCCATGCTGCTTCGCATTCCCTCCGTCCTCGACCGCAACCAACTCGACACCGTGCGCCAGTTACTGGCCGACGCCGTTTTTGTCGACGGGAAACTTTCCGCCGGCGTGGCGGCCAAACGCGTGAAGAACAACGAGGAACTCGACAAGCGCGCGCAGCAGATGGAGATTTTGAACAACATCGTCATGGGCAGTCTGGTGCAGCATCCGGTATATCGTGGCGGCGCGTTGCCCCTGCATGTCGCCTCTCCTTTCTATGCGCGTTACACACCGGGCATGTCCTACGGCGATCATCTGGACGATCCCATCATGGGCACGGATGGCGTGCTGTACCGCTCGGACGTCTCGATCACGGTTTTTCTGAACGATCCGGAGTCCTACGACGGCGGCGAACTGGTGATCCGCGGTTCCTTCGGCGCCAACTCGTTCAAGCTTCCTGCCGGGGATGCGGTCATGTACCCGTCATCGAGCCTGCACCACGTCAGCGAGGTCACGCGCGGCGAACGGCTCGTGGCCGTCACCTGGGTGCAGAGCCTGGTGCGCGATCCGGCGCAGCGCGAACTGCTTTACCAACTCAACGCGGCGCGCGAGAAATTGCTGAAGACGGCGCCCGACGCCGAGGAAACGGCGCAGGTCAATACCGCGTACATGAACCTGATCCGGATGTGGAGCGACATCTAGCCAGATGAAGGAGCATCGGTCATGAAATACAAGGTATACAAGAACGAAGCGGAATGGAAAGAAATCCTCACGCCGGAGCAGTACAAGGTGACGCGCGAGAAAGGCACCGAGCGCGCCTTCACCGGTGAGTATCACGACTGCCACGACACGGGCGTCTACAAATGTGTCTGCTGCGGTGCGGAGCTGTTCGACTCGGACACCAAGTTCGACTCCGGCACCGGTTGGCCGAGCTTCTACGCGCCGATGAATTCCGACAACGTCGCCGAAGAGGAAGACCGCAGCCTGTTCATGCGTCGCACCGAAGTGCATTGCAATCAGTGCGGCGCGCACCTGGGCCACGTGTTTCCGGACGGACCCAAGCCGACCGGCATGCGTTACTGCATCAACTCCGCCTCGCTGAAACTGGATAAGAAATAAATCGGGAATTTTCTCTTCCCCTGCCGGGAAAGACTATAAGCCGCTTGATTGTTCCGGCAATCCCGCCATAATGCCGCCCAACTGCCGTCTCTCATAACAAACCTGACGCCCCTGACATGAAAAGAGTCGAGCACGCTCTGGAAGTCGTGATATTCACCAGCCGCTGGCTGCTGGCGCCGTTCTATATCGGCCTGGTCATCTCCGTGGCCATGCTGCTGGTCAAGTTCGCGCAGGAATTCCTGCACGTGGTGCCGCATCTGCTCACGAGCACAGAAAGCGAGATCATCCTGGCGATCCTGACGCTGGTGGACATGTCGCTGGTCGCCAACCTGCTGCTGATCATCATCTTCAGCGGTTACGAGAATTTCGTTTCCAAGATCGACACCGCGGGTCACGAGGATCGTCCCGAATGGATGGGCAAGGTCGATTTCTCCGGATTGAAGATCAAGGTCATCGCGTCCATTGTCGCCATTTCGGCGATCGAGCTGCTGAAAGCCTTCGTCAATATCAGCGCCTACACGACCGAACATCTGGCATGGAAGGTCGGAATCCACATCACGCTGCTGGTGTCCGGCGTGATGTTCGCGCTGATGGACCGCATCGCCGAGGGCACCATCAAGCATCACGCAAGCGAAACGCCCGAAGACTGATCGTATACCCCGCTGAGGCCGCCGAATCCGGTCTCATACCCGCGTTTCCCGTCGTGGCAACGGAATTTGATCCGGGTCAATCCATCCTGTCCCGGCATCATTAATATGGGCATGTGCCGCCTGAAATTCCGATGTCCGCATGAGCGACAAATCGCACTGGGAAAAGATCTACGCCGGCAAACGCCCGAATGAGGTCAGCTGGTACCAGACCCATCTCGAAAAATCGCTGGAACTGATCCGCGCCACCGGCGTCGGCCGTGACGCCGAGATCCTCGACGTCGGCGGCGGCGCCTCGACCCTGGTCGATGATCTGCTCGCCGCCGGATACCGGCACGTCACCGTCATGGACATCTCCGCCGCCGCCATTCAATCCGCGAAGACGCGGCTGGGTTCGCGTGCCGTGGACGTCGTCTGGCTCGAGTCAGATGCCACGCGACAATCCCTGCCGGCGCAGCATTACGACGTGTGGCACGACCGTGCCGTGTTTCATTTCCTGACGGACGCCGCGGACCGGCGGCGCTATCTCGACAACGTCAGCCGCGCGCTCAAGCCGGGCGGGCATGTCATCGTGGCGACTTTCGGCCCCCATGGACCGCTTCAGTGCAGCGGGCTGGATATCGTCCGCTACACCCCGGAACAACTGCACGAGGTGTTCGGGGAAAATTATCAACTGCTCCGCAGCGCCGTCGAGGATCACCTGACACCTTCCGGCAAACACCAGGAATTCGTCTACTGCTACTACCGGAAACGCTGATTCGGAACAGAAGCTGACACGCTACGCGGCGGGCAGCGCGATCTGGTGTTCCGTGCTGTACAGGTAATCCCTGAACACGTGCTCCGCGGTGAGCAGCTGATAGCTTCCGTCGGGGAGACGGCGCGAAGTATCCTTGAGCCGGTAGGTATAGTGCCCACAAGTCCAGCAATCGAAGTTGCGCATGTGCGTGCACAGACAGGTCTTGTCCCTGACCGAAATGTTCTCCTCGTCCGGATGTTTTTCCAGCTCGCGGTTGTAGGCCTCGATGTAGGCGCAGTTGCCGTTCCCGTCGAGCAGATAGCCGTAAGCCTCGCAGTTGGGGCGGATGCCGGCGCCGATCGCGGGACTGTTCTTCAGCATGCGCATCGGATAGCCGGTGGGCGATATAAGATTAACTTCGATGTCTTCCTCGTTGGCCTTGAAATATTCCTGTTGCACCTTGTCCGGCAGGCCGCATTCCTTCGTGACCGTGAAACGCGTCGCCACCTGCACCGCCGCGGCGCCCGCCTCCAGAAATTCCACGGCGTCGGTGCCGGTGAAAATGCCGCCGGCCGGAATCACCGGGATACTCAATCCTTCCTGCTTCAGATACCGGATGATTTCATCGACGATGGTCTTGAGGTCGTATTGCGACCAGTCCATGCCGAAGCCGAGATGGCCGCCGGCGAGCGGGCCTTCCACGATGATGTAATCCGGCAGGCGGTCGAGGCGCGCGTTCTTGCGCAGGAACAGCAGCAGCGCGCGCAGCGAGGAAACGATGATGCCGAACTTCACGTCGCGGAAACGCGGATGGTCCTGGACCAGCGCCAGCGACCCGAGATGCAGTCCGGCGCTCAGCGTGATGCCGTCGATGCCGCCGTCCATCGCCGCCGACAGCCGCACGCGCAGCGTCTCGCGCGGGCTGTTCATGGTGAGCTTTTCCATGGTGTTGATGAAGATGAGGCCGTCGCCCTTCTTCGCCTCCATGGTCCGTCCGACGTGCAGCTTCGTCGCCTCGGCCAGTCGTTCGAGATCGAACTGCACCACCGACTTGTCGCGGTTGGCGACGTTATATTTGTACTTTTTCTGCTTCTCCTTCACGAAACCGGTTTTGAAACGCCGGTCGGAAACGGTGGGCACCATCGCGTCGGAGATATGCCCGATGCCGCCAAGACGCGCCGCGACCAGCGACAGCTCGGCGGTCGAAATGTCGACGCCCATGCCGCCGGTCATGATCGGCACCAGCTCCTTCTTGCCGAGCCTCAGACGAAAATCATCGACACATTTCATTAATCGATATGATTTGAATAGACAGGATTCACAGGATTTTTCAGGATTTACAGGATTAATTCAAAAAAATTTGTTTAATCCTGTTAATCCGGCTTTTAATCCTGTTAATCCTGTGAAATTGTTACCCGCCCTTGGTGACCGGACGGTTCGGGTCGGCGATCCACTCGCTCCAGCTGCCGGCGTACAGTTTCGCGCCAAGCAGTCCGGCGTGTTCCATGGCCAGGATATTGTGGCAGGCGGTCACGCCCGAACCGCACATCTGCACCACCTTGTCCGGCGTCACGCCGCTCAACGCGGCCAGATAATGCTCGCGCAGGGCTTCATCTGACATGAATTCGCCGCTGAAGTCGAGATTATCTTCGTACGGCATGTTGATCGCGCCGGGCACATGTCCGGCGACCTTGTCGAGCGGTTCGATGTCGCCGCGGAAACGTTCCTCGGCGCGCGCGTCGGCCAGCAGTCCTTCCCGCGCGCGCAGCATCTCCTGCACCTGATCGGCGCCCACCCACAGCGCGTTGTTGATCGTCGGATGAAGCTGCGCGGCCTGGATCACGGGCAATTCCGGCGTCGCCGGCCGCCCTTCGCGCTGCCACTTGGGATAACCGCCGTCGAGCAGCGCGACGGTTTCGTGTCCCAGCCAGCGCAGCAGCCACCACAAGCGCGCCGCCATGGCACCGAAAGTATCGTCATACACCACGACCTGACTGGTCTTGTCGATGCCCCAACGTCCGAGTTTTTCCGCCAGGACATTGGGAAACGGCAGCGGATGCCGCCCGCTCGCGGGCGTCAGCGGAGAAGAAAGGTCCTCATCGAGATGCGCATAGCGCGCGCCGGGAACATGTCCGGCGGCATAGGCGCGCCGGCCGGCTTCCGGATTGCTCAGGACAAAACGGCAATCAACAACGATCCAGCGCGGGTCGCCGACATGCCGGGACAGCGTTTCGGTGTCGACGAGAGTGGTCAGCCTCATTGATACAAGATACAGGATTCAGGGCGTCAATTGAAAAAGCCGCGACGCGGCGCCGCCCCGACCCTGCAACTTGTATCGATACTTGCCGGCGTCTTAATAGCCGCCCTTGCGGCGCGATTCCGGCAGGCCGGCGATGCGCCCGCCCTGCTTGCTCGGATCCTTCGGGAACAGATCGTAGACGTCCTTCTGAATGACGTTGGTGCCCCACTTGTCCGCCATCGCCTTCACGATGTGCCGGGTATTGGGCTGCTCGCCACCGTGGTTGATATAGGTATCGCGCAGATAATCGAGCAGATCCCAGTGTTTCTGGGTCAGCGTCAGGCCTTCCTGTTTGGCGATGTGCTCGGCAAGTTCCTTGCTCCAGTCGTCCATATTCACCAGATAGCCGTTGGCGTCGGTGTCAATGGTCTTGCCGTTGAACTCGTAACTCATGGTTCCCCCTCGGTTTTCAGCAAAAGTGGCAATTTAGGTCGTTGGTTGCGATTCGAAAAATGCGAATGATACAAAGCACCGCGCCTTTATTGACCCGGCACGATTTTACTTGAATCGAGGCAACTCGTCACCGACGCCTCATGACCTCGGTAACGACGAAGGAATGCCGGGTCAATAAAAAGATCATATGATTTTTCGATTATTGAGGCGGCAAGACGACTTCGTTCAAAGTCCGGAAAGTGCTGTTGACCGAATAGGATACATTCCTTCGCATGCCGCCTCAATAATCCAAGACGGGTTTCACTTCCCGGATATCCTTGTGCGGAATGAACAGCCCGCAACCCAGCTTCCGCTCCGGACCCAGGCCCTGCTGCTGGAGTTTCACCGACTCCTCGACGGTCAACTCCGCCAGCATCAGGCTGCGCGCGCGGATGATCCGGTCCGGCGTGGCAATAACATGCTCCATGCCGCAAAGCATTTTCCTGGGCAGCACGCCCATTTCCCGGAACATGGCCACGGCGTCGCGTAAAAAGGCGTTTTCGTCCGCGCCTTCGCGGCTCACGATGTAGCGTGAGAAAACCGTGGTGATCGGGCTGAGCGGCCGGACGACCGACTTCTCCACCCGCAGGCGGTTGCCGCCGATATCGAGCGTCCGGCCCGTCAGCTTGCCGGCATCGTCGAGCCGGTGCTTCGGCAGCCGCAGCGTCAGCTTGGTGCGGCGCGACAGGTACAGCAGGGCGTCGGCCTGGTCGGGACGCATCCAGCCGTTGCCGGACTCGGCCACGTGGATGGTATGCAGACCGGCGTGCTTTTCTTCCGCGAACCACGGCAGCGCCTGCTGGATCGCCTGCGACAGCGCGTACGCGTGATCCACCGGCAGCGCGCGACAATCGATGCCGTAGACGACGTCCACGATGTCGTCGTGGACGATATAGCGTTCGTGTTCCTTGGTTTCCTGCCAGTACATAGGTGTTGGCTCAAAAATAGACAGGATTAACAGGATTTTTCAGGATTCACAGGATTAATTCAAAATATTTTGGTTTTAATCATGTTAATCCTGTTTTAATCCTGTCAATCCTGTGAATTGATTTAGTTCACCGGTAACTTCGCCCGGATCGCGTCGCGGTCGATCCACCATTCATCCTGCACCAGCACGTCCACGACGTTGCGCAGACGCGGCAGGAATTTCGCCGGGTCCTCGAGCTCGAGCTTCTTGAACCAGCGGCTGAACGCCTCCTGATCCTTCACGTCGCTGTGCCGCCGCGCCACCGTGGCCAGAAGCTGGTTGGTATAGAACATCAGGTCCTCGCGCACGCGGCCTTCGGCGCGCAGATCGACGACGTAGTGCGCCACCGTCGCCGCCACCGCCGCGCCGTCGGAATCCGGCGGGGTTTCGTCAACCACGTGCTGCAGCAACGCTACCGTCAGCTCCGGGTCCACCGGGAAAGTCACCGCCAGCCAGATGCCCTGCCCCAGCGCCGCCAGCGATTCCGGCTGCTCGGACAGGAACATGACGTCGCAGGCCTGCACCGCGCCTTCCCAGGATTCGCGCGCGACGAAAATATCGAACGCTTCGCGCCCGGCGTCCCACGCGTCCTGCTTGTTCTCCAGACGGATGAGGGTGCGGCCGATCTGGAGCAGCAGATCGGCGCGCGCGATCGGATCGTAGTTCGGCGGCAGTTCCAGCATCTGACGCCGGAATTCCTGGAGCTGGGCTTCCAGCAACACCGTGGATTCGGCGGCGTCCTCGCCGCTGTCCGCGTCACCGAGGGATTTATCGTCTTTGAGATATTTCATAAATTCATGAGTTCCTGCCGCAGAGAACACGAGGCAGGGGATGGAAACAATTCAAAATTTATTTCCTCTGCGTCCTCCGCGGTGAAGATTATTTCGTGACCGAATGAATGCCGACGAAAGCGCCTTCCAGCCGGTCTTCCCAGTTGGCCGGCGTGTCCGGATACGGCGGCTTGACGTCGATCTTGAAAAACATCTCCGATTGCGCGCGGTTCCGCACCACCTCGATCAATTGCTCGAAGTTCTCGATGTCGTGATGCTGCAAAAGCACTTCACTCAGATAAAGCATGATGTCAACCGTCTGTATCGTTCAAACCGGTGCCGCGAATGCGATCATAATAACGCGCCCGATATACCAGTCTAGCGATGCCTTTGTCCACATCATCCATAAATGCCGTGCGGTTATGCAGCACGTTATTGCAGATCAGGCCCTGGCCCGGCGCCAGACGATGATGAAACATGTAGGGCGAGTCGCCGGCAAGCAGGGTTTCCAGAAAACGCACCGCTTCCAGCGTCATGGCGTCCTGTTTCCACACAATGGAACGCGTGCGCGCGGTGTAGCGCATGTGCAGGTTTCCCGCCGCGTCCGCGGAAAACACGGGACCGATCGAGGCCGCGCGCGTTTCCTCGCCGGATTCGGTATTGGCCGGGATGGTCATGGCGTCCGGCGCCATCAGCGCGCGAACGTATTCCGGATTGGCGTCGCGCATCAGGATGTACACGATCTCGTGATCCAGCAAACTGTTCTCGCCGCCTTCGGCCGCGGGCGACACGCAGTGCAGCACGAACGCGCGAATGAACGACTCGGGACTGTTGTAATAACCGTCGGTGTGCCACAACAGGCGCCGGTTCGAATACGGGATGTAACCGCGCTGGGATTTGCCGGGAACCACCTGCAACGACGTGACGCCGTCGTCGTCCGCGAGCATGTTGCTGTCCAGGTGTTGCAATCCGAAGCGCTCGCCCAGCTGGCGCGGTATCGCCTTGTCCTCGAGCCCGCCCAGGCGGCTGGCATAAATGGCCATGTTGGTTTTGCGGCAGCGCTGCCGAATCGCCTCCGCTTCGGCATGCGTCAGCGCGCGCGGATCGTTGACCTCCACGATCAACCATTCCGCTTTTTCGGGATAGGAATGCAGCTTTTTTTCGCGCCAGCGACGATAGGCCGCTTCATCCTGCAACGAAAACGGGCCGGATGCGGAACCGCTCTGCATGGCGGAGACCGGGTGACTCAATGAGCTTTTCTCACGTAGATATGATGGCCTGTAATACGGGCATCCGGCGCGGTTTTCCAGTGGCACGACGGCGAGCGGCCGCGGCTGGACAACACGCCTCGAACCCCCAGTGGAGATGGGGGTTCTTGAGGCCCGACGCGAATGATATTTGTATTTTCAATCATGGGGTTGATAAAATGCCGCCCGCGATAACATCTCGCGCATCATTTATATATCCCCTTCGGGGAGGGATATCCCGGTTTCGACTCTCTCTTATGTGTGATTTTTTTATCGCGGCCCCCGATTAGACTCTCCGACCGCAAAGCTTTTGGTCTGCCTGTGTGCGAGCATTGCGGCTTCGATCAAGGCTTCGCGGATCGAAACTCAAGACGGCGAACCAGTGCAGAAAAACAGGGTCTTTACACGACAACAAAACGTTGCCGGAAGACCGAAATATACATCCTTCCTACGTGCAGGAGGTAGTTGAAATGGCCCAGAATCAACCGAAGAATCCGGAAAAACACTCGACGTACGTTCCGAAAGAGAAAAAATCCACCAAGCCGTTCCACAAGACTCCGCTGCTCGATCAGCTGGAGAGCGGTCCGTGGCCGAGCTTCGTCACCGGTCTCAAGCGCCTAGCACACGACAACAACATGATGGTCGACCTGCTCGGCCAGCTGGAACACTCCTACACCACCCGCAAGGGCTACTGGAAAGGCGGCACGGTTTCCGTATTCGGATACTGCGGCGGCATCATTCCCCGCTTCACCGAACTCATGGGCAGCGATGGCAAGCCGATGTTCCCCGAAGCCAAAGAATTCCACACCCTCCGCGTTCAGCCGCCCGCCGGCAACCACTACACCACCAAGATGCTGCGTCAGTTGTCCGACTCCTGGAAGAAATGGGGCTCGGGCCTGATCGCGTTCCACGGCCAGACCGGCAACATCATGTTCATCGGCACCACGTCCGAGAACACGCAGCACTTCTTAGATGAAATCAACGAGTACGGCTGGGACCTCGGCGGCGCCGGCCCGTGCGTGCGCACCGCCATGTCCTGCGTCGGCGCGGCGCGTTGCGAACAGTCCTGCGCCAACGAGCAGAAGATTCACCGCACGCTGGTGAACAACTTCATCGACGACATGCACCGTCCGGCCCTGCCCTACAAATTCAAGTTCAAGGTTTCGGGCTGCCCGAACGACTGCATGAATTCGATCCAGCGCGCCGACTTCTCCGTGATCGGCACCTGGCGCGACGACATGAAGGTCGACCAGAAGGAAGTCAAGGCGTTCGTAAAGAGCAAAGGTCGCAAGTACGTCATCGACAACGTCGTCACGCGCTGCCCGACCAAGGCGCTGTCGCTGAACGACGACGACACGCTCGCCGTGGACAACCGCAACTGCGTGCGCTGCATGCACTGCATCAACGTCATGACCAAGGCGCTCAAGCCCGGCGACGACAAGGGCATCACCCTGCTCATCGGCGGCAAGCGCACGCTGAAGATCGGCGACACCTTCGGCACCGTGATCGTTCCGTTCATGAAGCTGGAAACCGACGAGGACTACGAGCGCATCCGCGAGATCGCCGCCAACACGATCGACTTCTGGGCCGAGAACGGTCTGGAGCACGAACGTTGCGGCGAGATGATCGAGCGCATCGGCCTGGTGAACTTCCTCGAAGGCATCGGCCTCGAGGTCGATCCGAACATGATCACGCAACCGCGCACCAGCTCCTACGTGCGCATGGACGAGTGGGATCAGGAAGCCGAGAAGTGGAAGAACCGCAAGCAGCAGGCGGCCGGTTAATCCGTATCCGTCCAGGCATCGATTCACGTCGAAAGAACGTTTTGGAGAACTGACAAATGGCAGAAGCACCGAAGATGCGCCCGCCGATTGAGAGCGGATGTCCGGATGCGTTTCAGTACATGCATCCCCTGATGATCAAGAATTACGGCAACTGGAAATACCACGACCGTCCGCGCCCCGGCGTGCTGCATCATGTCGCCTATTCCGGCGATGAAATCTGGACCGTGCGCGTCGGCACCCAGCGCCAACTCGGCCCGTACGAAATCAACCTGCTGTGCGACATCATCGACAAGTACGGCGAAGGCTATGTGCGCTTCACCATCCGCTCGAACATGGAGATTTCACTCTCCAGCGCCGACAAGGTCGAGCCGATGATCAAGGCTTTCGAGGACGCCGGCTACCCGGTCGGCGGCACCGGCAACTCGGTGACGATGATCTCGCACACCCAGGGCTGGCTGCACTGCGACATCCCGGGCACCGACGCCTCGGGCGTGGTCAAGGCGCTGATGGACGACCTCTACGAAGAGTTCGTCAAAGAAGACATGCCGAACCGCGTGCACATCACCACCTCCTGCTGCCAGATCAACTGCGGCGGCCAGGGCGATATCGCGATCAACGTGCAGCACACCAAGCCGCCCAAGATCAATCACGATCTCGTCGCCAACGTGTGCGAGCGTCCCTCCGTGGTGGCGCGTTGCCCGGTGGCGGCGATCCGTCCGGCGATGGTCAACGGCAAGCCGTCACTCGAAGTCGACGAAAAGAAATGCATCTGCTGCGGCGCCTGCTTCCCGCCCTGCCCGCCGATGCAGATCAACGATCCGGAACACTCCAAGCTCGCCATCTGGGTCGGTGGCAAGAACTCCAATGCGCGTTCCAAGCCGATGTTCCACAAGCTCGTCGCCGCCGGCGTGCCGAACAATCCGCCGCGCTGGCCGGAAGCCGGTGCCACCGTCAAGAAAATCCTGCGCGTTTACAAACAGGACGCCAAGGATTGGGAACGCGTCGGTGACTGGGTGGATCGCATCGGCTGGCCGCGGTTCTTCGAGCTGACGGAACTGCCGTTCACCAAGTTCCATATCGACAACTGGCGCGGCTCGCGTGCGAGCCTGAATGCCTCGGCGCATATCCGGTTCTGATTCGCCGACATAAAAGCGGTCGCTGCACCGACGCCGGGGATAACCCGGCGTCGTTCCATAAAAGCTCAAGGGGTGTTGACCTAGATCAAGGGGAGCGATGATGAAGTTTGGAATTCTTATTAATGAAGGGCCGTACACGCACCAGGCATCGGATACCGCGTATCTGTTCGCCAAGGCCGCGATCGAGAAGGGCCACAAGATTCACCGCGTGTTTTTCTACCATGACGGCGTGTACAACTCGAGCCGGCTCACCGAGCCGCCGCAGGACGACCGCCATATCATCAACCGCTGGCAGAAACTGGCCAAAGACCATCACATCGACCTCGTGGTCTGCGTGGCCGCGGCGCTGCGCCGGGGCATCAAGGACGAGAATCTGCAGGAAGGATTCCGCATCTCCGGTCTGGGACAATTGATTGAATCGGGCATCCAGTCAGATCGCCTGGTCACATTCGGCGATTAACGGGAGGCGCGAAATGACTGAAGCAACCGGCGGTATCGAGATGGAAGAAGACACCAGCGGCAAGGTGAAGAAGTTCCTGTACGTGAACCGCAAGGCGCCGTACGGCACGATTTACGCGCTGGAATCGCTCGAAGTCGTGCTGATCGCGGCCGCGTTCGACCAGGACGTGAGCCTCGCGTTCCTTGACGACGGCGTGTACCAGGTGGTCAAGGGCCAGCACACCAAGGGCATCGACGTCAAAAACTTCTCGCCGACCTATCGCGCGCTGGAAGGCTACGACATCGAGAAACTGTATGTCGAAAAAGAATCCATGGAAGCGCGCGGCCTGAAGGAGAGCGATTTCATCGTTCCCATGAAAATCATCGGCGCGCAGGAAATGGCCGGCCTGATGCAGTCGCAAGACGTGGTTTTGAGCTTTTAAGGGGACCGAGAAATGCTGCATACCGTGAACAAATCGCCCACCGAACGCAACGCCCTGGACAGCTGCCTCAAGCACCTGACCAAGGGCGCGGCCGTCCTGCTGATCGAGGACGGCGTGTACGGCGCGTTGAAAGGCACCTCGACCACCAAGACGGTGGAACAGGCGCTCAAGAGTCATCCGATCTATGCACTGTATCCCGACATCGAAGCGCGCGGGATGCAGGATCGGGTCATCGACGGCATCAAGCTGGTCGATTACAACGGGTTCGTGGATCTGGTGGCGGAACACGCCAACGTCCAGGCCTGGCTTTGATCTTTATCAATAGACATCAACTGACGAGGAGTAATATATGCCTATCACCGTAGCGGGTAAGACCATCGAAACCGATGAGGAAGGCTATCTTTCCAACCGCACCGACTGGAACGAGGAAGTCGCGAAGGAAATGGCCAAGGTCGACAATTGCGATCTGTCGCAGAACCACTGGGAAGTGATCAACTTCCTGCGTGAATATTACGACGAGTACCAGATCGCCCCGGCCGTGCGCGTGCTGACCAAGGCGATCGGCAAGAAGCTCGGCCCGGACAAGGGCAACAGCAAGTACCTGTACGAACTGTTCCCGTACGGTCCGGCCAAGCAGGCGTGCAAATACGCCGGCCTGCCGAAGCCGACCGGTTGCGTTTAATCAATTACCAGCCTAACCCGGCGGGGGTAATATCCCCGCTTGGCGAAAACCAGCGGGGTCATCGATGTCGGCTGTGACAGTGATTTATGCGCTGCTGTTTTACGTGGCGACGGCTATCCTCGTCATCGGCGTCGCGCGCAAGATTTTCATCTTCGCGCGCACGCCGCAGCCGTTGAAAATCCCCACCACGCCGGCACCGACGACGCGCCTAGGCGTCTGGGCGCGCATGATCCGCGAAGTCACGGTGTTCGAAAGCCTGTTCAAGTCGAACAAGTGGATCTGGCTGTTCGGCTGGGTGTTCCACCTGTGTTTGTTCGCGGAACTGGCCTGGCACCTGCGCTACTTCACCGAACCGGTGTGGTTCTTCCTGCCCTGGATGCAATGGTTCATCAACTTCACCGGCTTTGGCATGGTCGCGGGCCTCGCGGGCCTGTGGGCGCGCCGCTTCCTGGTGGACCGGGTACGCTACATCAGCAGCTTCTCGGACCACCTGATGCTCGCCCTGCTCGTCGGCATCGCCGCGAGCGGTCTATCCATGAAATACCTGTTTCACACCGACATCATCTCGCTCAAGGCCTTCTTCCTCGGCTTGATGACTTTCAACTGGCAGCCGCTGCCGGCTGACGCACCGCTGCTGGCGCATCTGACGCTGGTGGCGACGCTCATGATCGTGTTCCCGGTCAGCAAGCTGCTGCACGCGCCGGGCGTATTCTTCAGCCCGACCCGCAACCAGGTGGACAACCCACGCGAAAAACGCTGGGTGGCCGGCTGGAGCGCGGAAATCGACAACACCAAGAAGGCGGCGGGGTAACGGTCATGGCCAAGGAAGTCACAGCACCCGTCCTCGGCGAATACATGCCGCTTCCGCACATCCAGCCCGGCGCGATGGCGGAGTCAAAACCCTATGTCGCGAAGCCGGACCACAACACCCCGCTCGGATTCCCGGGCACGCTGGTCGATGGCTGGGAACAGAAGGCCGTCACCAAGCTGGGCGAGCTCGTGTCCCAGTCGCGTGCCTTGCAGGTGTTTCTCGATTCCTGCGTGAAGTGCGGCGCCTGCACCGACAAATGCCATTATTATCTCGGCACCTCGGACCCGAAAAACATGCCGGTGGCGCGCCAGGACCTGTTGCGCTCCGTCTACCGCCGTTATTACACTTTCGCCGGAAAATTCTTCCCCGGTCTCGTCGGCGCGCGCGACATGACCAAGGACGTGCTCGACGAGTGGTACAGCTACTTCCATCAATGCTCGCAGTGCCGCCGCTGCTCGGTGTTCTGCCCCTACGGCATCGACACCGCCGAAATCTCCATGGCGGCGCGCGACATCATGGACTCGATCGGCCAGGGCCAGAAGTACACCAACGAAATCCTGGTCAAGGTCAACAAAATCGGCAACAACCTCGGCCTGCCCGGTCCGGCCCTGGAAGACACCCTGCTCGGCCTGGAAGAAGACGTGAAGGCGGAGAGGCCGGCAACTTCGGCATGTTCGTGGGTTCGCCCCAGAATCTGCACAAGGTCGCCAAGCGCATCCGCGACGCCGCGCTCGAACTGGGCGTCAAACGCATAGTAGTAGGCGAGTGCGGCCACGCCTGGCGCGTCGCCTACTCGTTCTGGAACACGCTGATCGGCCCGTTCGATTTTCTCGATCAGCGCTATCCGATACCGCAGCACATCTGCGAGTTCACCTACGACCTGATCCAGCGCGGCGCGCTCAAGTTCGACAAGAGCGCCAACGACGACAAGATCCTCACCTATCACGATTCGTGCAACGTTTCGCGCGCGTCGCGCATGGGCAACATGCCGGGCGGTCAGTTCATCATCCCGCGCGAGATCATCAAGGCGACCTGCAATCATTTCTACGACATGGCGCCCGAGACCATCGGCGAGAGCACCTTCTGCTGCGGCGGCGGTGGCGGCATCCTCACCGACGAGCTGCTCGACCTGCGCATCAAGGGCGCGATGCCGCGCATGCAGGCGCTCAAGGAAGTCATCGAGGAACACGGCGTCACGCACATGGCGGCGATCTGCGCCATCTGCAAGGCCCAGTTCACCAAGATCGTGCCTTACTACAAGCTGCCGATGGACATGATTCAAAGCGTCCACGGGCTGGTCAGCAAGGCGATCGTGCTGGGCGCGAAAGACTGATTATTCAAAACGATATTTTTGTGTAACTGAATCGAAGACAGGAGATTCGCAATGGCAACTCCCGCAGACAAGGCAAAAGACGGCAAGACCGGTTTCACGTTCCGCAAGTTCAAGGACGGCGACCATGACTGGCCTTCTTTTCAGTCCCGCATTTTCACGGCCGACGAAACCGACAAGTGCCCGACCTACGTGCACAAGACGCCGCCCTGTCAGGCGAGCTGCCCGTCCGGGGAAGACATTCGCGGCTGGCTGAACATCGTGCGCGGCATCGAGAAGCCCCAGAAGGACATGGCGATGCAGGAATACGCCTTCCACCGCCTGACCGAGGCCAACCCGTTCCCGTCCATGATGGGCCGCGTCTGCCCCGCCCCCTGCCAGACCGGTTGCAACCGTAACGCGGTGGAAGATTACGTCGGCATCAACTCCGTCGAGCAGTACATCGGCGACACCGCGCTCAAGAACAAATACAGCTTCAAGGCGGCCGAGAAATCCAGCGGCAAGAAAGTCGCCATCATCGGCGGCGGCCCGGCCGGCCTGTCGGCGGCGTATCAGCTGCGCCGCAAGGGTCACGCGGTCACGCTGTTCGACGATCACGAGGAGCTCGGCGGCATGGCGAAGTACGGCGTGCCCGGCTATCGTCTCCCGCGCGATACGCTGGACGGCGAAATCAACCGCATCACCAGCATGGGCGTCGAAGTCAAGCTCAAGACCCGCGTCGGCGTGGACGTGCCGATGAAGGACCTGGAAAAGAATTTCGACGCCGTCCTGTTCGCCATCGGTTGCAAGTCCGGCCGCGCCCTGCCGGTTCCCGGCGCGGATGCGCCGAACTGCATCACCGGCGTCGCGTTCCTCGAGGCCTTCAACCAGGGCCGTCTCAAGGTCGTGTCCGGCCGCGTGGTCGTGATCGGCGGCGGCGACACCTCCATCGACGTGGTGTCGGTGGCGCGCCGCCTGGGTTACATCAAGGAAATGGCCGAGACCGAGCGTCCGGAATACATCGTCATGGGCCAGACCGCGCACGACGTCGCGGTCACGGCCAGAAAGGAAGGCGCTGAAGTCATGCTGATCTCGCGCCAGCCGGTGGAAAAGATGAACGCCGCCAAGCACGAAATCGAGGATGCCCAGCGCGAAGGCGTGGCCATCCGCGGTTCGCTGCAACCGAAAGCAGTCATTCTCGACGACAAGGGCCGCGCCAAGGCGCTGCGCGTGGTGGAACTCGACTTCTCGGCCAACCCGCCGGTGGAAAAACCGGGCACGGAACGGGACATCGAGGCCGACCTGATCGTGTCCGCCATCGGCCAGATGGGCGACTTCCGCGGCATGGAGGAATTCAACAACGGCAAGGGCCTGATCAACGCCGACAAGTTCTACCAGGTGCCCGGCAAACCCGGCCACTTCGTGTGCGGCGACATCATCCGCCCGCACCTGCTCACCACCGTGATCGGCCAGGGCTCGATCGTGGCCGAGACCATCGACCACTATCTCAAGAAGGAAGATCTGAGCAAGCGTCCGAAGGTGGACGTGCACCACTTCAACCTGCTCGCCAAGCTGAACGAGGTCGGCCTGACGCCGAAGGAATTCAAGCCGGCGGGTCCGGAAGACGAGCGTCCGATCGACCGCGGCCTGCGCGGCACCTCGGAACAGGGCAAGGCGGTCGGCGGCTACGCGATCCACAACTTCGAGGACCGCTCCGAAGCCGAAGTGTGCCAGTCGGACGAGTTGTTCCTCGGACATTTCCAGTTCACGCCGCGGCACAAGCGCACCGAGATGGTGCCCGACGCCAAGGAAGTCCTGGGACACTTCAAGGAGCGCATGCTCGGCCTGGACGAGAAGCAGACCGTCGAGGAAGCCAAGCGCTGCATGAGCTGCGGCATGTGCTTCGAATGCGACAATTGCGTGATCTACTGCCCGCAGACCGCCGTCAAGCGCACACCGAAGACGGAGTCGACGATGGGACGCTACGTGTACACCGATTACGACCTGTGCATCGGCTGTCACATCTGCGCCGACGTCTGCCCGACCGGCTACATCAAGATGGGCATGGGCGATCACTAAGACATCGCACATGAAAAAGATCAGGCTCATGGTGTTCGGTGTACTGGCCGTCGCGGCGGCGGGTTGGCTCGCCGCCACGCCCGCGCTCGCGGCCGAGACCGCCGGCGCGAAATCCGCCATCGGCCCGGTCGTGAAAACCTACAAGGGCGACAAGTGCGTGGAAGACACGGAATTCATGCGCCGCAATCACATGAAGCTGATCTTGCATCAACGCGACGAAACCATGCACAAGGGGATTCGCACGCAGAAACACAGCCTGAAAAACTGCATTGACTGCCACGCCGACCCCAAGACCAACAGCGTGCTCGGCAAGGACGGCTTCTGCGAAAGCTGCCACGTCTACGCCGCGGTCAGCATCGACTGCTTCACTTGTCACTCTTCCGCGCCGGAAAAGAACGGTCAACCGCCCAGGGCCGCGTCGGCCAATCCGCCCGGCCTGATGGAAAAGACGATCTCTTCCGCCGTCATGGGCACAGTCAACGGGAACCATCCATGAGTCTGAGCCGCAGGGAATTCATCGGCATCGGTGGCGCCGCCATCGCCGGCGCCGCGCTCGCGCCTGGCCTGCGCCTGGTCGAACTGGCGCGCGCTCGCTCGCCCGAGGAGGCCGCGACCAAGCTGCAGCGCTGGGGCATGCTCGTCGACATCAGCAAATGTCACGACTGTGACGCCTGCGTCAGCGCCTGCTCGACGGAGAACGGCTGGTACGGACACAACCGCCCCGCGACCGATCCGCAGTGGATCCGCAAGGTCACGCTCAAGGACAAGCAGACCGGCTACGTCGAATCGCTGCCGCTCATGTGCCAGCACTGCGAGGAACCGCCGTGCGTGGACGTCTGCCCCACCGGCGCCTCGTTCAAGCGCCCCGACGGCATCGTGCTGGTGGACAAGCACATCTGCATCGGCTGCCGTTACTGCATGATGGCCTGCCCGTACAAGGCGCGTTCGTTCGTGCATGAGGACACCATCAACCAGAAATCCTACGCCCCGCGCGGCAAGGGCACGGTCGAATCCTGCACCCTGTGCGTGCACCGCGTGGACGCCGGAAAAATCCCGGCCTGCGTCGAGGCGTGCACCAAGGACGGCAACAAGGCCATGGTTTTCGGCGACCTCAAGGACCCGAACAGTGAGATCAACAAGCATCTCGCCGCCGGCCCTTCCACGCAACTGCGGCCGGATCTGAATCTGAACACCGGCGTGCGTTACCGGGGAGTCTGACGCATGGCACACGCTCACTACAACATGATCGAAGGCCGCAGCGCCGGCTTCTACGCCGTGCTGGGCCTGCTCGGCGCCATCACGCTCGCGGGCCTCGGCGCCGCCCTGTACATGGAACACCATGGTCACTGGATCACCGGCATGACCAACCAGGTCATGTGGGGCTCGCCGCACGTGTTCGCGGTGTTCCTGATCGTCGCCGCCTCGGGCGCGCTCAACGTCGCCTCCATCGCCTCGGTCTTCGGGCGTCAACTGTACAAGCCGC
>JACQER010000183.1 GCA_016200465.1 Gammaproteobacteria bacterium
ATTACATCTACGAGCCGGACTCGAAAGAAGTGCTGGACGACCTGCTCACACGCTACATCGAGTCGCTGGTGTACCACCGTGTGATCGAGAATCTCGCGTGCGAGCAGTCGGCGCGCATGGTGGCGATGAAGTCGGCCAGCGATCACGCCGGCGGCCTGATCGACGAATTGAAGCTGCGTTACAACAAGGCGCGCCAGGCGGCGATCACGCAGGAAATCGCCGAGATCGTGGGCGGCGCCGCGGCGGTATAATGAATTCACCAGTTTGAGGCATATGAAGATGGCTAACGGAAAAATTGTGCAAATCATCGGCGCGGTCGTGGACGTGGAATTCCCGCGCGAAGCGCTGCCCAAGGTCTACGACGCCTTGAAGCAACCCAAGTCCGACCTGACACTCGAGGTGCAGCAGCAGCTCGGCGACGGCGTGGTGCGCTGCATCGCCATGGGCACGACCGACGGCCTGCAGCGCGGCCTGGACGTGGCCAACACCGGCGCGCCGATCTCGGTCCCGGTCGGCACCAAGACCCTGGGCCGCATCATGGACGTGCTCGGCAACCCCGTGGACGAGAAAGGTCCGGTCGGCGCCGAGAAACTCATGCCGATTCACCGCCAGGCGCCTTCGTACGAAGAACAGGCCCCGAGCGCGGAGCTGCTCGAGACCGGCATCAAGGTCATCGACCTGATCTGCCCGTTCGCCAAGGGCGGCAAGATCGGCCTGTTCGGCGGCGCCGGCGTGGGCAAGACCGTGAACATGATGGAGTTGATCCGCAACATCGCGGTCGAGCACTCGGGCTACTCGGTGTTCGCCGGCGTCGGCGAGCGCACCCGCGAAGGTAACGACTTCTATCATGAAATGAAGGAAGGCGGCGTGCTCGACAAGGTGGCGCTGGTGTACGGCCAGATGAACGAGCCTCCCGGCAACCGCCTGCGCGTGGCGCTCACCGGCCTCACGATTGCAGAAAACTTTCGCGACGAAGGCCGCGACGTACTGATGTTCATCGACAACATCTATCGTTACACGCTCGCGGGCACGGAAGTCTCGGCGCTGCTGGGCCGCATGCCGTCGGCGGTGGGTTACCAGCCGACGCTGGCCTATGAAATGGGCATTCTGCAGGAACGCATCACCTCCACCAAGAAGGGCTCGATCACCTCGGTGCAGGCGGTGTACGTGCCCGCCGACGACTTGACCGACCCGTCCCCGGCGACGACCTTCTCGCATCTCGACGCCACCGTGGTGCTGTCGCGCCAGGTCGCGGAACTCGGCATCTATCCCGCCGTGGACCCGCTCGACTCCACCAGTCGCCAGGTGGACCCGAACATCATCGGCGAGGAGCATTACCGCACCACGCGCGATGTGCAGGCGACACTGCAACGCTATAAAGAATTGCAGGACATCATCGCCATTCTGGGCATGGACGAGCTCTCGGAAGACGACAAGCTGGCAGTCTCGCGCGCGCGCAAGATCCAGCGCTTCCTGTCGCAGCCGTTCTTCGTGGCCGAGGTGTTCACCGGCACGCCGGGCAAGTTCGTGTCGCTCAAGGACACCATCTGCGGTTTCCGCGGCATCGTCGACGGCGAATACGACAGCTATCCGGAGCAGGCTTTCTACATGGTCGGCTCCATTGACGAAGTGGCCGAGAAAGCCAAGACGCTCTGATGGCCATGACCGTACACGTCGACATCGTTTCCGCCGAGAAGGAGATATACTCCGGCACGGCCGAGATGGTGTTCGCTCCGCTCGTCACCGGCGAGGTCGGCATCCTGCCGCGGCACGCGCCGCTGCTGGCGCGCATGAAGCCGGGTGAGGTGCGTGTGCGCAGCGGCAACGAAGACCTGTCGTTCTACGTCTCCGGCGGCCTGCTGGAAGTGCAGCCGCACGTGGTCACGGTGCTGGCCGACACCGCGCTGCGCGCCAGAGACATCGACGAGGCCGCCGCGCTCAAGGCCAAGGAGCGCGCCGAGGAGGCGCTACGCAACCGCAAGGCCGACCTCGATTACGCCAAGGCCCAGGCCGAGCTGGCCGAAGCCATCGCGCAGCTGCGCGCCATCCAGAAACTGCGCGAACGCACCCGCAAGTAAGCGGCGTCCGTTCACTTCTTTTTCATTTTCTGTTTATGACCGCCGTCGTCACCAAAAACAAAGTCGTTTCCCTCATTTACGTTCTGCGCAACCAGAACGGGGAAATCTTCGAGTACCGCGATCTGCCGGTGTCGTACGTGCACGGCTCCGGCGCCGACCTGTTTCCCAAGATCGAACAGGCCCTGGAAGGACGCACGGTGGGCGAGCGCGTTTCGGTGCAGCTGACCCCGGCCGACGCCTTCGGCGATCACGATCCCAAGCTCACCTTCACCGACGACATCGAAAACGCGCCGCCCGAGCTGCGCCGCGTCGGCGCCGAGTTCGAGGCACAGAACGCCAAGGGCGAGAGCATCGTGCTGACGGTGACCTGCATCGAGGGGGACAAGATTACGGTGGATGCCAACCACCCACTGGCCGGCCAGACCATCAGTTTCGAGGTGACGGTACAGGATGTCCGCGACGCCACTCCCGAGGAAATCCAGAATGGCCGTCCCGCCGGTGACCTGCCGACCTTGCAGTAAAGCCGCTGCGCCGGTTTTTTCCTATAGTTAATGGGACCTATGGCCAGCACGCCCTGACCCATGTCCGCCCCCCTCGAAATCGTCATCCTGGCCGCCGGTCAGGGCAAGCGCATGTATTCCGACCTGCCCAAGGTGTTGCACGGTCTGGCCGGCAAACCGCTGCTGGGGCATGTGCTCGACACCGCGCGTGCCCTGAATCCAGCGGCGATTCACGTGGTCTACGGCCATGGCGGCGATCAGGTGCGCACG
>JACQER010000184.1 GCA_016200465.1 Gammaproteobacteria bacterium
GGCGGTTGAGGTCCAATACTCCAAACGAATATTGCAGAGGAACACGATATGGCAACTGACAAAACGACGAAGATCCGGACCAAGACCCAGGACGGCGTAACCGACGTGCTGGTACTGGTGAGCCACCCGATGGAAACCGGGTTGCGCACCGATCCCAAAACCAAGGAAAAAATTCCGCCGCACTTCATCCAGAAGATGAGTTTCTTCCTGAACGGCAAGGAAGTCGCGTCAACCGATCTCGGCACCGCGGTTTCCAAAGATCCCTTGATCGGCATCAAACTCAAGGGCGCCAAGCCCGGCGCCAAGCTCAAGGTCACCTGGAGCGACAACAAGGGAGAAAGCGGCAGCGAGGAAACCACCGTCAGTTGACGGGAACCGCGTCAGATCCGGTCCGAGCATTCACCATTAGGAGAATCCGCGATGAAAAAAATATTCCTGTTCATGACTGTGTTGGGCGTGTTCGCGGCAACATCGCACGCGACCTTCGCCGACCCGGCTTCCGATCTCAAGGAGTTCCAGGCCTTCTTCAAAAAGAAATTTCCCACCGTCCCGTTCGACGAGTACTCGAACGGCCTGTATGTCCTTCCGGGTTTTGAGGTCTACAAGGAACAATGGACGATGTACAACGAATTCCCGCCGTTTGAGCTGGGGCTCGCCATCGGCAAAAAGATATGGGAAACCCCGTTCAAGAACGGCAAGGCCTTCGCCGGCTGCTTCAAGAACGGCGGCAAGAACATCGCCCAAGGCTATCCCTACTGGGACGAGGCCAGCCAGAAGGTACGTACCGCCGAAATGGACCTGAACGACTGTCTGAAGAAAAACGGGGAACCCGAGTTCACCGATCTCGACAAGGACGAAGCGGCGCGCGTCAGGCTGGCCGAATTGACCGCCTATTTTTACTCGCTTTCGAAGGGACAACGCATCAAGATCGACCTCTCCAGCTCCGGGGCCGTCAAGGCCTATGAAGAAGGCAAGAAATTCTGGTGGCAGCGTCGCGGGCAGCTCAATTTCGCGTGCGCCAACTGCCACATGGATCTGGCGGGTAAAAACCTCGGCGGCAACCAGCCGCTCAGCGCCGCGCTGGGGCACACCACGGCCTGGCCGGCCCAGCGCCTGGAATGGGGACGTCTGGAAACCATTCACCAGCGCTACAAGACCTGCAACTCACAGATACGCGCCAAACCCTTCAAGCATGGCAGCGAAATTTATAACAACCTTCAGCTCTATGAGACTTACATGAGCAGCGGCCTGCCCCTGACGGCGCCGGCCATGCGCAACTAGCAGCGTAGCAGCGCCATGCAAAGACCCGGCGTGAAACCGCCGGGTTTTTATTGACGTCATCGAAGGAATAGGAGGCTTCCGCCGCACGTCCCTTAGCAGACGGAGAACCGCCGGTTTTAATCAGATAAAATCCAGATGCTTCGCTGTTGAACATTCCCACATATGGACAGGGCTGAACCATGAGTCTTTCACGCCGCGAATTCCTGCAAATGCTCGCCGTCGGAGCCGCCGCCGGCCTCGTCATCGAAAACGGCGTAACCGGCCGTAAAGCGATGGCCGATGACAAAAAGGCGGACACTCTTTACGACGTGCCGCCCTTCGGCAATGTCTCGCTGCTGCACATGACCGACTGCCATGCGCAGCTTGTGCCGACCTACTTTCGCGAACCGAACATCAATATCGGCATCGGCACCGCGCGTGGCAAGCCTCCGCACCTGGTCGGCGAAGCACTGCTCAAACATTTCAAGATCGCGCCCGGTTCCATCGAGGCACATGCCTTCACGTATCTGGATTTCGAACAGGCCGCGCGTCGCTACGGCAAGATCGGCGGCTTTGCGCATCTTGCCACCCTCGTGAAAAACCTGCGCGCCAGCCGCCCGGACCGCACCCTGCTGCTGGACGGCGGCGACACCTGGCAAGGCTCGGCCACTTCGCTCTGGACCCGGGGACAGGACATGGTCGACGCGCAGAAGCTGCTGGGCGTGGACATCACCACCGGGCACTGGGAATTCACCTATGGCGCCGAGCGCGTGAAACAGATCGTCGATAACGACCTGAAGGGCCATATCGATTTTCTGGCTCAGAACGTCAACGACGCCACCTGGGGCGAGCTGATCTCCAAGCCCTACGTCATCCGCGAGATCAGCAAGGTGCCGGTGGCGATCATCGGCCAGGCTTTCCCGTACACGCCGATCGCCAATCCGCGCTATCTCATCCCGGACTGGACCTTCGGCATCAACGACGATCACATGCAGAAAATGGTCGACGAGGTGCGCGGCAAGGGCGCGCAACTGGTCGTGGTGCTGTCGCACAACGGCATGGACGTGGACCTCAAAATGGCGAGCCGCGTGCGCGGCATCGACGCCATCCTCGGCGGGCACACGCACGACGCCGTGCCCGCACCCAGCGTCGTCAGGAACCGCGGCGGCCAGACGCTCGTCATCAATTCCGGCTGCAACGGAAAATTCCTGTCGCTGCTCGATCTCGACGTGAAGGACGGCAAGCTGCGCGGTTACCGCTACAAGCTGCTGCCGGTGTTCGCGAACCTGCTGCCGGCCGACAAGGAAATGGCCGCCTATATCGAAAAAGTGCGCGCGCCCTATGCCGGCAAACTCGCGGAGAAACTCGCCGTGACCGAGGGACTGCTCTACCGGCGCGGCAATTTCAACGGCACCTTCGACCAGTTGATCATCGATGCGCTGCTCGCGGTACAGGGCGCGGACATGGCGTTCTCGCCCGGCTTCCGCTGGGGCACCACGCTGCTGCCGGGCGACGCGATCACGATGGACAACGTCATGGATCAGACCGCGATCACTTATGCCACCGCCACGGTAAACCAGATCAGCGGCGAACAGATCAAGATCATCATGGAAGACATTGCCGACAACCTGTACCACCCCGATCCGTATTATCAGCAAGGCGGCGACATGGTGCGCGTCGGCGGCCTGCAGTACACGCTCGACCTCGCCCAAAGGCACGGCCGGCGCATCCAGGACGTGACGATCAAAGGCAAACCGCTCGATGCCGCGAAAAAATACAAGGTCGCCGGCTGGGCCAGCGTCCAGCCGATCGAGCCCGGCAAGCCGGTGTGGGACGTGGTGGCCGACTACCTGCGCGCCACGAAAACCGTCCGCGCCGGCCAGCCCTATATTCCCCGGCTCAAGGGCGCCGCCGGCAACCCCGGTTACGTGGCCTGACACAGCGCCGGGCGCTCATCGCCCGGCGCTGTGGTATCCATTTGTCTCCCTGAGGTAAAATTTTTCGCTTTTAGTTAGAATAACCCGCTTTTAGCGACCTCAAGGAACTCAATTCGATGTCCAAGAAGCATCCGATCATCGCCATCACCGGCTCGAGCGGCGCCGGCACCACCACCGTCAAGCGCGCGTTCGAACACATCTTCCGGCGCGCGCAGATCAACCCGGTGATCGTGGAAGGCGACAGCTTCCACCGTTATAACCGCGTCGAGATGCGCGAGGCGATGAAAAAGGCCGAAACCGGCGGCAACCGCCACTTCAGCCACTTCGGTCCCGAAGCCAACCTGTTCGACGAACTGGAGAAACAGTTCAAGACCTACGGCGAAACCGGCGCCGGCAAGAAACGCTATTACCTGCACAGCGAAGCGGAAGCCGCCGAACACAATAAACGGCTTGGCACGACGCTCAAAGGCGGCGAGTTCACGCCTTGGGAAAACATTCCCGCGGGCACCGATCTCATGTTCTACGAAGGCCTGCACGGCGGCGCGGTCGACTCCAAGGCCGGCGTGGACGTGGCCAAATGGGTGGACCTGCTGGTCGGCGTGGTGCCGATCGTCAATCTCGAATGGATCCAGAAAATCCAGCGCGATACCGCCGAACGCGGCTACTCCGCCGAGGCCGTGGTCGATACCATCCTGCGGCGCATGTACGATTACGTGCACTACATCACCCCGCAGTTCTCACGCTCGCACGTGAACTTCCAGCGCGTGCCGGTGGTGGACACCTCCAACCCGTTCATCGCGCGCGACATCCCGACGCCGGATGAGAGCCTCGTGGTGATTCGCTTCAGTAACCCGAAAAAGGTCGATTTCCCCTACCTTTTGAGCATGATCCATGATTCGTTCATGTCCCGTCCCAACACCATCGTCGTACCCGGCGGAAAGATGGGTTTTGCCATGGAAGTCATCCTCACGCCGATGATTTACGAACTGCTTGAAAACAAAAAGAAAGCCTAAACCCCGCTCCGCTCCTGTCCGCTGAAAACCACGCCATTTTGGCGTGGTTCTTGCTGCTATCTTTAAGGATTATGAAGAAAAAGATTTCCGTCGTGGACCTGCGTCCGGGCATGTACGTCTCCGAGCTGGATCGGAGCTGGCGCGATACGCCGTTTCTGTTTCAGGGCTTTGAGATCACCTCGGAAGAGCAGATCGAGGAAGTCAAACGCTACTGCCAGCATGTCTTCATCGACACCGAGGAAGGCATCGATGTCTCGCCCAAGCCGCGGCGCCCCATGGCCACATCGTTCACGGCAGTGGCCGGCGGAGACAACTCCCGGGAACACGTGGTGCATCTCGAAAAGGTGGTGGAGAGTTTTGCGCCGGGGCGCCGCCAGCCGCCGCGCTACCAGGACCTCACCACTCTCGACGAGGAAATCGGCCAGGCCAAGATCGTCGTCACCAAGACCCGCGAGGCGGTGTACGACATCATGGAAGATGTGCGGCTCGGCCGCAGCATCGACACCAGCGGCGCGAAAAAAATCGTCGCCGACATGGTCGACAGCGTCATCCGCAACCCGGACGCGCTCATGTGCCTCAATCAGCTCAAGAACAAGGACGAATACACCGCGCTCCACAGTCTGCGCGTCTGCGTACTGGCGCTCGCCTTCGGCCGCCATCTGAATCTTTCGGATGAGGAGCTGAACATGCTCGGGATCGGCGCGCTGCTGCATGACGTCGGAAAAATGAAAGTCCCGAACGACATCATCAACAAACCGGGAAAGCTGACGGAAGAGGAATTCACCCTGATGAAAAGTCATGTCCCGTGCGGTGTCGACATTCTCGAACAGACCCACGGCATTCCCTCGGTCGCGATCGACGTCGCCCGGTTCCACCACGAGCGCTACGCCGGCGGCGGCTACGCGGTGGGCGCGAAGGGAGACGACATCGGGCTGTTCGGCTCCGTCGGCGCGATCGTGGACTGTTACGATGCCATCACCTCGGACCGCTCCTACCACGCCGGCATGTCGGCGCACGACGCCCTGAAAAAAATGTATTCATGGCGCGGCCGGGATTTCCAGCCGGTCCTGGTCGAACAGTTCATCCAGTGCATGGGCATCTATCCCATCGGCAGCGTCGTCGAGCTCAGCACCGGCGCCATCGGCGTGGTGATTTCCGTCAACCGCACGCGCCGCCTGAAACCCAAGGTGGCCATGGTGCTCAATCCGGACAAGACCCCTTTTACGCCGGCCAAGGTCATAGACCTGATGCACCAGGAAGGTGCGGGACCCGGCCATGAACTGGAAATCCGCAAGGTCCTGCCGCCGGGCGAGTACGGGTTTCTGCCCACCAAATACATCCCCCTCGGCGCCTGAGTCCTTCCGGTCGGGCGCGACCACCTGAAGCCGGGGATTATCTCTTTTGGACTGCTGACGCCCTCGTGCGCTATTGCGCATAATAACCGCCGACAAGGCGGTTCTCATTTTGAGGCACCGTCCGCCTTTCTATAACAACAGGAGATTTCCGAGATGAGTGACGCCCTGGATTATCTGGTCAGAACCCGCCCCAACGCGATGAAGGCCTATCTGACCTTCCTCAAGGAAACGGGCAAGTCGTTGGATCCGAAGACGCGGATGCTGATCACCGTCATCACCAAGATCGCGACTCAGACCGAAAGGGGCCTTCGCCAGTACCTGCCGCGCGCGCTCGACGCCGGCGCCACGCCGAGCGAAATTCTCGACGCCATCCTGCACGCGTTTCCCGCGCTGGGTCTGGCCAAGATCGTCTGGGCCATCGACATCCTGCTCGACATGGACATTCCCGAGTTCCGCGCCGAAAATCTCGGTGCCGAGAAACGCTGGCACGAAGTGCGTGCGGCGGACCAGATACCGGACGACAAGATCACCTACTGCGACAGCGACGGACGCAGCCTTTTCATCTATCGCGCCAACGGCGAGTTCCATGTCTACGACAGCCGCTGCCCGCACCAGGTCACCAACATCCCGCATCTCGCGCTCGAGGGTTTCCGCCTCACCTGCCCCAAGCATCACTGGGCCTTCGATATCAAAACCGGCGCATGCGTGGAAAAAGGCAACCGGCCGCTGAAGCGTTTTGAAGCCAAAGTGGACAACGGCAAGCTGTACGCGCGCTGGTAGACGGAACGGCCTGTTTCTCATGACCGGTCGCTTTACCCCGGATGAAATCGCCAGCCAGCTCAGGGATGTGCAGGCGCGCGGCAAGTGTCAGCACGAAGAAAAGCGCGCCGATATCCTGACGCTGGTGCAGCAGGACATCGCCAAGTTGATCTGCACCGCCAGCAACACCAATTATTTCAGTTACCTTATCGTCAAGCGCGGCGAACTCGCCCTGGTCATCGGTACGCGCGGCGACCTGCGCAGCCGCACCGTCACCCTCGAACTGATCCGGCGCCGTGAACGCGTGGCTTATTTTTCCTACAGCGACCCGCTGCTGCGCATCGAGGACCTGCGCCGGCGCGAGTGCATGGCCGAGCGGCGGGGGCGAAACGCGCTGAAGATATTCGCGCACGAAGGCTCGTTGTCGAACCTCCTGACGATGCGCGCCCTGCTGTACACGAAATTGCCGTCCCAGGGCCAGGTGCTCAGGGCGCCGGCGGACTGAATTCCCAGGAACGGACGATCTCGTAGCGCGCACCTTCGGCGTGCGTGCGCGATTGCACCAGAGAGAACCGGTTTGCTTCCCACCTCATTGGTTCGATCACGGGGTTCTCGACCGTCCTACGCACCTGACGCGCCAGCGTGACATGCGCCGCATACGGCCGACTCTCCGGCACGTAACCGCAACCGGATAATCCGGCGTTCAAATGCCACACCAGATTCGACAGGGGCTCGGGGGTGTGTTGCGGTGCCACCCAGAAAATGCCCGGCTTCGGCCAGCAGCCGATCTGTTCCAGCATCAGAGTAAAAGGCTCGATCCGGATCGCGGAGGCCGCCTGCTCGGCGCATTGCCTGAATGAAGCCGTCACGGAGCCGAGAAACGCCAGCGTCAGATGAATGTTCTCCGGCGGCACGCGTCGTCCCTCGCCC
>JACQER010000180.1 GCA_016200465.1 Gammaproteobacteria bacterium
ACAGCTGCGCGATCACCACCTTGACGCCGGAGGCCGGCTGCGTCCCGAGATAGCCGAGGACCAGGAACGCGACGACGAAGATCGTCAGCGCCGTCTTGTACATCCAGCCGCGGTAGCGGATCGACTTGACCGGCGAGCGGTCGAGCCACGGCAGGAAGAAGAAGAACACGATCGACAGCCCCATGAAGATCACGCCCCAGAGCTTCGCCTCGATCCCGAAGAACGCGAAGGTATTGGCGCGCAGGATCGAGTAGAACGGCGTGAAGTACCACAGCGGCACGATCTCCGGCGGCGTCTGCAGGATGTTGGCCGGCATGAAGTTGTCGGGCTCGAGGAACCAGCCGCCGAGCTCGGGCGCGAAGAAGATCACGGCCGAGAACAGCATCAGGAACACCACCACGCCGACGATGTCCTTCACCGTGTAGTACGGATGGAACGGAATGCCGTCGAGCGGAATGCCGTCCGGCCCCTTCTTTTTCTTGATTTCGACGCCGTCGGGATTGTTCGAGCCGACCTTGTGCAGCGCCACGATGTGGACGAACACCAGCGCCGCCAGGATCAGCGGCACCGCGATCACGTGGAATGCGAAGAAGCGGTTCAGCGTCGCGTCCGACACCACGAAGTCGCCGCGGATCCATTCGGACAGCGTCGACCCGATCAGCGGGATCGCGTCGAACAGCGAGATGATCACCTGCGCGCCCCAGTAGGACATGTTGCCCCACGGCAGCAGGTAGCCCATGAAGGCTTCGGCCATGAGCGCGACGAAGATCACCATGCCGAGGAGCCAGATGAGCTCGCGCGGATTGCGGTGCGACCCGTAGAGCAGGGCGCGGAACATGTGCAGGTACACCACGATGAAAAAGAACGAGGCGCCGACCGAGTGCATGTAACGCAGCAGCCAGCCCCAGTCCACGTCGCGCATGATGTACTCGACCGAGGCGAACGCGAGTCCGGTGTCCGGCTTGTAGTGCATGGTGAGGAAAATGCCGGTGACGATCTGCATCACCAGCATCATCAGCGCGAGCGAACCGAAGTAGTACCAGAAATTGAAATTCCTCGGCGCGTAGTATTTCGCGAGATGCTCTTCCCAGACCTTGGTCAGCGGGAAGCGGTCATCGATCCAGGCCAGCAGCTTTTGCATCACGCGGCTCCTTTCTGGTCAACACCGATGATGATGCGCGTGTTGCTCAGGAAACTGTACGGGGGTACATGCAGATTGGTCGGCGCCGGGACGTTCTTGTACACGCGTCCGGCCAGGTCGAACTTGGAACCGTGGCAGGGACAGAAGAATCCGCCCGGCCATTCGTCGCCCAGGCCCGAAGCCGCGCCGGCCTGCAGGCGCTGCGCGGGCGAACAGCCCAGGTGGGTGCAAATGCCGACAAGCACGAGGTACTCGGGCTTGATGGAACGCGTTTCGTTCTGCGCGTAGGATGGCTGCTGATCGGTGACGGCGGATTTCGGGTCGGCGAGGAATTTCGTGTCCTCGGAAAGCGATTTCAGCATCTCCGGCGTGCGCCGCAGGATCCACACCGGCTTGCCACGCCATTCCACGGTCAGCAGCTGGCCCGGCTCGATCTTGCTGATGTCGACTTCGACCGGCGCGCCGGCCGCCTTGGCGCGGGCGCTGGGCATCATGCTGAGGACGAAGGGGGTGGCCGCGAAGGCCGCTCCAACGACTCCTAACCCGCTGGTAATCACCAGTAACCGCCGTCGGCGCGGATTGACACCCTCTTCACTCATGTAACCCCCTCGATCTTTAAAGCGCAAAAAATAAAAAAAATCACGCGCGGCGGCGTAATTTTCTGAAATCAGTCAGGTTATTGACCCTGAGAAACATTTTCCAGTGCCCAGTGCCACGGGCAATGCTCATTCGACAATAGGCACAGGTAGCCGCGATGAGCCATGTTATCTTGGGCACTATTGCCGCCGTCTCCGAAAGAGCTTCGCCTCGGGATCCGGCGGCTACCCCTGAAAAACGGCGCATAGGATTATATAACGATTCGCCTGAGTCAAGCGCTTAAATCAAGCCGCAAACCATTTTTTTCACGCGATTCCACCCGGTGCAGGGCCGGTTTCGTCGCCGCAGCGCTCGGAACGACTCTTCGTATAGAATCGGCGCCCATTACCACTGTTTTGCAGGTCGAATATGCGGCTGCGCCCCTTGCTGTCCTATCTTGCCCAGGCGATCGTCCTCGGACTGGCGATCGCCTTCCTCGTGACCTATTTCTGGCCGGATATCGTGCGGCGCGAAGCCGCGACGGTCGAAATACGCCAGACCGCTCCGACGACCAAACGACCGGCCGGCGGCCCGGCCTCCTATTCCGCGGCCGTGGACAAGGCTTCGCCTGCGGTGGTGAACATCAACACCGCCAAGGTCGTGACCGTGCGGCCGCATCCGTTCTTCGACGATCCGGTGTTCCGCCAGTTCTTCGGTGGCGCGGACAACCTGATCACGCCGCGCAAGCGCGTCGAAACCAGCCTCGGCTCCGGCGTGATCATGAGCGAGCAGGGTTTCATTCTCACCAACCATCACGTCATCCAGGGCGCCGACGCGATCCAGGTGTCGCTGCAGGACGGCCGCATGGCGCAGGCCAAACTGGTCGGCAGCGACCCGGACACCGACGTCGCGGTGCTGAAAATCGAGCTCAAGAAGCTGCCGGTGATCACGCTCGGCCATTCCGACAACCTGCGCGTCGGCGACGTGGTGCTGGCGATCGGCAATCCGTTCGGCGTGGGGCAGACCGTGACCATGGGCATCGTCAGCGCCACCGGCCGCAACAAGCTCGGCATCAACACTTTCGAGAACTTCATCCAGACCGACGCCGCGATCAATCCCGGCAACTCGGGCGGCGCGCTGATCGACGCCGACGGCAACCTCGTCGGCATCAACACCGCGATCTATTCGCGCAGCGGCGGCTACCAGGGCATCGGCTTCGCGATTCCCACGAGCCTCGCGGAAAACATCATGGAGGACATCCTGCAGCACGGCCGGCCGCTGCGCGGCTGGCTCGGGGTCGAGGCGCAGGCGATCACGCCGCAGATCGCGCGCGCGCTCGAACTCGACGACACCCAGGGCGTGGTCGTGGTCGGCGTGGTGCGCGGCGGACCGGCGCACCGCGCGGGCCTGCAACCGGGGGACGTGATCGTCGCGATCGACGGCAAGAAAATCACCGAGGCG
>JACQER010000192.1 GCA_016200465.1 Gammaproteobacteria bacterium
AACTGGTCCGTGCCGAGAATCGAGCCTAGCCTCTTTAATTCGCTCTATGGCTGGCCATTTTTTGGGAAACTGGTGGTCCGCCCCCATCGCGAAGTCCGAACTTATACGTGGCTTGAGGGATGGGGTTAAGTCAAGCAGACGATGCGGGCCGGCCCATAATACTCAGGATCCAATTGATGTGGGCACATAATTGGGGCTAGGCTAGCCACACACCTTTTGATTTCTAACCCACGTCGGGGTCGGTCGCCAACGAGGTAACTTCAAAGGAGCGTTTTCTTGTTCTCTAGAGCGACATGCAAAGGAGGGAGTGCATGGCGATGTGGTACGAAAACTTACCGGCTGGAGGGTCTTGGACGCGTCTGTGGAGTGAGTATGTCTCGTGCGCGTGCCAAGGCATTCGAAAGGTCGAACTTTCCTGTCCTGCATGCGGAGCGCCAGCTCCTGATTTGAGACCTCAGCTGTTCGTCGACTCTGACGGGCAGCAACATGAATTGTACCCGGCTTTCGCCGGAGCGGAGGCGGCTCCGATGGCTCGCGCGACGCGCTCACCGGCCGGTGCGAGACGTTCGACGGTGATGGCTGCCGTCACGACAGCCATCGCGCGCAGGTCCATGACCCCGATGACGAGGAGGACCGCCGTCAGGCCGGCACAGCAGTAGCTGCAGTGGAGCCCGAGGCGCAGGCCGTAATTTCCCAATTTATCAATAGGGGTCAGACTCGATTGAGTGATTGTTGATTCTGACCTAATTTTGCGATTTCGTAGCCAGGATCGCGACTTCCCCTGTTCGCAGATTGACCCGGAAGGATTTATGGACGAAAAGGAATCGCCCGGTTTCCACGCGGTATACATCGGTATCCTCGGTGGGATGCAGCACGATCCAGTCACCCGGGACCTTGGCACTGACGTAACCGCTGCGCGCGTCATCGAATATCGGCAGGCGGGTGCGACGTTCCTGGCCGCCGCGCGTAACGATCAGAAATTCCCGATGGGCGACGGTGCCCGGGTTGTGCAGCTCCAGCCGATAGGAAATGTTCTGGCCGTTGACGTTGAGCGTCGCGGCGCCGCTGGTTTCGACGTCCGCGGGCGCGGGCGACGGCAGCCACACGCCGTAGGCATCATGATGCGTCTTGATCACGTATCCACTTGAACCGAGGATGACCACGACGAGAAGGAGCGTGAACCACTGGTTATGCTCATTCCAGTAGGCGATGACGGCGAGGATCAGAACGGTGGGCAGGCTGAGGACCAGAGTGGTCACGATGACCGATTCCCCGAGAGTCAGTTGATCGCGAAACCAATTCGAAATGAAGCCCAGCGCCGCGACCGCCGCGACCGTGTAGAGCAAGGTGATGATGACGATGAGTTTCTTCATGCGCGCTTACCGCCGCCAAGCATGTCCCGCTGACCATACGAAATCAACCCGTGGGTCAGTCTTTGCGCAACTTAGCCAGCTTGGTATGGAGATCGGCGAGGAAATTAGAGCGTCTTAAGCGACGCCGCTTTTTGGCGGTTTTTCGAGCGTATATCCTGGCCGCAACTTGGAATACAAGAACTCAGGAGCAAAGTCCGCTCCATTTGGCCACACCAGGGTTTGTAGCTCTTCGTCTACTTTGAACTTGCGGAACTCGGACAGGTTCTTGAGTGGTTCGAATACCTCACCCCATAGTTCGCTTTGCAGATTCACATCTCCGGAAACGCCGTCCGCGAAACGAATCCAGATCGTATATCCGTCTTTGTATCTAGCTTCGACAAGTTGCGGTGTCAGGGTTTTCACTCAAAAAGCTCAATGTATCGTCTTCGAGCTTATGCCGCCTTGCGGCGCTTCATCGCCTGATCGAGGTCATACGTCGCCTGCAAATTCATCCAAAGCTTCGCGGAGGTTCCCAGCGCCTTGGCCAGGTCCAACGCTGCTTCGGCCGTGATGCCACGCTTGCCCTTGATGAGTTCGTTCAGACGAGCGCGGGTCCAACCCAGTTTTTTGGCAAACGCCAACTGGGTGATGCCCGCAGGATTGAGAAACTCCTCCAAGAGGATCTCGCCGGGATGAAACGGATTCTTGGGCTGTTTCATAACTAGATGCTCCTACATACGTGATTAGTGGTAATCGACAACCTGAACGTCTTTGGCATTGCCGCCTTCCCACCGGAACAGAATGCGCCACTGATCGTTGATTCGGATCGAGTAGTAGCCTGCGAGCCGTCCTTTCTTTGCCTCCAACCGGTTACCGGGCGGAGTTCGTAAGTCCACGAGTTCGGCGGCGTCGTGCACGTACAACAGCTTGCGCCGCGCCGCCCGTTTCAACTCGGGAGAAAAGTGGCGCACCTCCTTCGAGGTTCTGTCATAAAACAAATCTTCGGCAAGCCGGTTACCAAAGCTCTCAATCATTGTTCTTATGTTATCATATATCGATAATCTGACAAGTCGTTTTTCGTGGATGGGCTCAATCTGCCACAGGACATGCGGGCATCTTTACCCGCCGCTCAACGCCTGCACGAGGATCACCGAATCGGTCGGGTGGAGCGGGTGGGTTATGTCGAACACCTGTGCATTGTTGACAAAGAAACGCATGTGCGGGCGCATCGTGTCCTGCTCGTCGATCACGCGGAAGCGCAGGCCGGGGTACTGGCGATCGAGGTCGGCGAGCAGCTCCATGAGCGTGGCGCCGGTGGCTTCGACTTCGCGCTCTTTGGTGTAGGACAGCAGCGGTGTTGGGATCAGTACTTTCATTGATTTAGGAATCCCTGATTAATTCCGTTCGTCCTGAGCGTTCGCACCCTTCGACTGGCTCAGGACAGGCTTCGACAAGCTCAGTGCGAACGGGCGAAGGGCTCACCACGAACGGCGGATTGCTTAACCAATTTCCGCGGCCTCCACCGCGTAGATTTCAGGAAGATTCCGCGCGATGCACGTCCAGCGGCGGCCCTCGTCGCGGCTCATCCACAATTCTCCGCTGGTCGTGCCCAGATACAGACCCACGGGGTTCCGCGCGTCCGCGGTCATGGCCTGGCGTTTCACCGTCCACCACGCCTGACTCTTCGGCAGTCCCGCGTCGAGTCGTTGCCAGGTCTTGCCGCCGTTGCGAGTCACGTACGCGGCGGGCTTGCCGTCCGGACTCGTGCGTGGCCATACGGTCTGGCCATCCATCGGAAACACCCACGCGGTGTCCGCGTCGCGCGGGTGCACCACCATCGGGAAACCGATGTCGCCGACATTCTTTGGCATTTGTTTGCCGATGCGTGTCCATTCCTTCGACGGACGATCGATCCGGTAAATGCCGCAGTGATTCTGTTGATACAAGCGGTCCGGGTTGCTCGGACACATCTGCACGCAATGCGGGTCGTGGAAGGCGATGTTGGCGGCGTCGAAGCCTTCAACCACTTCCATGCCTTTGACGAGGGGAGTCCAGGTTCGCCCGCGGTCGAGCGTTTCATGCACGCCGCCGCCCGACATGGCGAAGTAGAGATGCGCCGGGTCGCGCGGGTCGACGATGATCGAGTGCAGTTTCGGTCCGTCCGGTGTGCCGTCCTGCACGCTGCCCATCCAGACCCGGAACTGCGGATCGTCGTTGATGATGGAGAACGGTTCCCAGGTGTCGCCGCCGTCGTCGGAGCGGAACAGCCCTTGCGGCGAGGTGCCGGCGTACCATGCCCGCGGTTCGTTGGCGTGGCACGGCGTGAGCCAGAAGCTGTGATCTACCGCGCGGCCCTTTTCGCCTTCGGGTACTTTGGCGAATGCCGGCGGCTTAGCGGCTTCCTTCCAGCTGCGGCCGAAATCCGTGGAGCGAAACACGGTTGGACCGAGATGGCCGGTCTTCGCCGCCGCCAGCAGCGTGCGTCCGTCGCGCGGGTCGAGCACGAGGTGATTGATGATCTGGCCGAGAAAGTGCGGCCCGTCGGCGCGCCAGGTCTTGCGTTGCGTGTCGCCGTGAAACAGCCACGCGCCCTTGCGCGTGGCGACGAGCACCGCTACCCGACGCGAAGTACGGGGGCGTGTCGCGGGTTTGGAACGGACGTTTGATCCGCGCTGTCGGGATGTCGATTTCCTGGTGGTACGTGCCATGAACCGGTCCTCCTGTGTGACAGGATTTACCATAACATCGTTAAACGACGCCAGTTGGATCGACAGTGCGGCGTCAGGGAATTCCGGATAAGCAGCGAATAAAACGCTCCCGGCTTTGAATTATTCCTTTTCCGTCCGACCGGCATCGATAGCCGATACACCCCAGAAGCCGCATGGATACTCCATGCCGGCCTTGTGCCCGTCGCGCCGGCCAACTAGACTACTCAGTCTATTTTCCACTTTACCTGTTTCCACCCATGTCCGCCGTCGTTGAAACAATCCAGGACACCCGGCAGCGTCTGCTGGATGCCGCTTGCGAGGCCTTCCGCGAAGAGGGCTACCAGGTGAGCATCGACCGCATCGCTGCCCGCGCCCAAGTGGCGCGGCAGACGGTGTACAACCACTTTCCCAGCAAGGAAGCGCTGTTTGCCGAAGTGGTGCGCCACGCCATCCAGTCGGTGCTGGTGACGCTGGATAGCGACGGCGATGTGCGCGTGACGCTGCTGGCTTTCAGCGAAGCCTACCGGACAAAGGTCCTGAGCCCCGACGGGATCGCCATCTTCCGTACGTTGACGGCGGAGGCGCCGCGCTTCCCGGCGCTCGCGAAACAGTTCTTCCGTGAAGGGCCGCAAACGACCCGCAAGCGCCTCGCCGAGTATCTCGCGCGCGCCATGAAAGAAGGACGACTGAAAAAAGCCGATCCCGATTTCGCCGCCGAGATGCTCGCGGCCATGCTGACGGATTTCGACCGCCTGCGCGGTCTCATGAATCTGCAGACCGATTTGATCAAGCCCGCGAAATCGGCGCAGGTGGTGGATTGCTTCCTGCGCGCCTTCGCTCCCGAAAAGGACAAACCATGAAACGCCTCGCCCTGTTTCTTTTTCTGTCCCTGCTCGCCGCCTGTGGTCCGGATGGCAAGAACGGCCCCGCGGCCGGTGGCGCGCCGGGCGGCATGCCGCCGCCGGAAGTGGAAGTCGTGCAGGTCGGCCACGCCGCCGCGACGCTCACCCGCGAGTTGCCCGGAAGAGTGATCGCCGTGCGCACCGCGCAGGTGCGAGCGCGCGTCGAGGGCATCGTGGAAAAGCGTCTGTTCGAGGAAGGCAGCGACGTGCGCGCCGGCCAGGCGCTGTTTCATCTGGACGACCGCACCTACCGCACCGCCGCGCAGGCGGCGGAAGCCGACGTGGAAGTAAAGAAGCTCAACTTCAAACGCGTGCAATCGCTGCTGCCGCTCAAGGCGGTGAGCCGGCAGGAAGTGGATCAGGCCCATGCCGCGCTCAAGCAGGCCGAGGCCGGGCTCGCGCGGGCGCGACTCGATCTGGAAAACACCACCGTGCCCGCGTCCATCTCCGGCCGCATCGGCCGTGCGCTCGTGACCGAAGGCGCGCTCGTGGGCCGGGGCGAGGTGACGCTGCTGGCCGTCATCGAGCAGCTGGAACCGGTGGACGTGCTCTTCACCCAACCCAATGCCGACGTGCTGCGTTTCAAGAGCGCGCTCGCCGCGGGACGGTTGAAAGCGGCGGAGAGCCCCGTGGTTGAACTTATTATGGAGAACGGACAGACCTATCCGCAGAAAGGCCGGCTCATTTTCAGCGACATGAGCGTGGACCCCACCACCGGTTCCGTCACTCTCAAGGCGGAATTTCCCAATCCCGATCGCCTGTTGCTTCCCGGCACGTTCGTGCGCGTGAGATTGCCCCAAGCGGTGGCGGAGGGCGTGATCGCCGTGCCGCAACGGGCGGTGCTTTCCGGGTCCGAGGGCCTGTTCGTGCTGCTGGTGGGGCCGGAGAACAAAGTCATGCCGCGCCCGGTGAAAGTCGGCGCCATGGCGGGCACGGACTTCATCGTCGAAGACGGCCTCAAGAGCGGCGAGACCGTCATCGTGAGCGGCGTGCAGAAGGTCCGCCCGGGCATGGTAGTGAAACCCGTTACGCCGCCGTCGGGAAGCTGACATGGCCCGCTTCTTCATCGATCGGCCCATCTTCGCGTGGGTCATTGCCATCCTGATCCTGCTCGTGGGCGTCATCGCGCTCAAGTATTTGCCCGTGGCCCAGTATCCGCAGGTGGCGCCGCCGCAGATCGCCTTCAACGTGACCTATCCCGGGGCCTCCGCCCAAGTGGTCGAAGACACGGTCGTCAAGTTGATCGAGCAGGAGATGAACGGCATCGAGCATCTGCTCTACATGGAGGCGTCATCCGAACTGGGCGCGGGCACGCTGACGCTCACCTTCGAGCCCGGCACCAACATCGACATCTCCTCCGTCGAGGCGCAGAACCGGTACAAGCGCGTCGAGGCACGGCTGCCGGAGGACGTGCGACGGCTCGGCGTGCCGGTGACCAAGCCGCAGCGAAACTACCTGATGTTCATCGCCATCTATTCCAAGGACGGCACTCGCAACTTCGTCGACCTGGGCAGCTTTGCCGCCGCCACCGTGCTCGATCCGGTGCGCCGCGTGTCGGGCGTGGGCGAGGCGATCCTGTTCGGCAGCGAATACTCGATGCGCATCTGGCTCAAACCCGAGCAACTCACCGCCTACGGCATCACGCCCGCCGACGTGAAACGCGCCCTGCAGGCGCAGAGCGTGCAGCTCGCCACCGGCGAGCTCAATCAGGCGCCGGGCGCGGCCGGCGCCCAGGTGAACGCGGTCATCGTCACCCGCGGGCGGCTTTCCACGCCCGAAGAGTTCGGCGACGTGGTGATACGCGAGCTTCCCAGCGGGGCCACGGTGAAGGTGAAAGACGTGGCGCGCGTGGAGCTCGGCGGCGAAAGTTATGACCGCTACGCGCGGATGAACGGCCAACCCATCGCCGCGATCGCGATCCGCGTCGCGCCCGGCGCCAATGCGCTGGACGTGGCGAAGTCGGTCAAGGCACGCATGACGGAGCTCGCGCGTTTCTTTCCCAAGGGGGTCGACTGGGCCGTGCCCTACGACACCTCCCGCTTCGTGGAGATTTCCATCGTCGAAGTGCTGAAGACCCTGGGTGAAGCCATGCTGCTGGTGTTCATCGTGATGTATGTCTTCCTTGGTCACTGGCGCACCACGCTGATTCCCGCGGTAGTGGTGCCGGTGTCCATGGCCGGCGCCATGATCGGGCTTTACGCCTTCGGCTTTTCCATCAACGTGCTGACCTTGTTCGCGATGGTGCTCGCCATCGGCGTGCTGGTGGACGACGCCATCGTGGTGGTGGAGAACGTCGAGCGCATCATGCGCGAGGAGCGCCTGCCGCCGCTGGCCGCGACGCGGAAAGCGATGGACCAGATCATCGGCGCGATCCTCGGCATCTCCGTGGTGCTCTCGGCGGTGTTCATGCCGATGCTGTTCTTCGGCGGCTCCGTCGGCGCCATCTACCGCCAGTTCGCGGCCACGCTCATTCTCACCATGGCGTTCTCGGTGCTGATGGCGCTTTCGCTGACGCCGGCCATGTGCGCGACGCTGCTCAAACCGGGCGAGGCGGAAAAAGACGAAAAGCGCCGGTTCAATATTTTCTTCGCCAAGGTCGCCTCCGGCTATCGCGGGCTCACGGCGCGCATCCTCGCCCGCACCGCCCGCTGGATAGTGATCTATCTCGCCATCGTCGTCGCCACCGGCTGGCTCTTTACCCTGCTTCCCGGCAGTTTTCTGCCGGACGAGGACCAGGGTTACTTCATCACGCTGGTGCAGCTGCCCAGCGGCGCCACGCAGGAACGCACGGTGCAGGTGCTGTCCCAGGCGGAGCAGTTCTACCTGGCGCAGCCGGAGGTGGAGAAGGTCATCGGCGTGGTGGGTTTTTCTTTCTTCGGCCGCGGACAGAACGCGGCGCTCGTGTTCACGCGCCTCAAGGACTGGGACGTGCGCGCGGGACCTGGGCACTCAGCTCAAGGAGTGATCGGCCGGGCAATGGGCACATTCATGCGCATCAAGGAGGCATTCATCTTCGCGGTGAATCCTCCGCCGATCCCCGAGCTGGGCGCGGTCGGCGGTTTCGATTTCCGGCTGCTGGACCGCACCGGCCAGAGCCGCGATGCGCTGATGGATGTGCGCAATCTCGTGCTGGGTCTGGCGTCGCAGGACAAGCGGCTCGCCGGCGTGCGGCCGGAAGGCCAGGAGCCAGGTCCGCAGGTGTCGCTGGAAATCGATCGCGAGAAGGCGCAGGCGCTGCAAATCGACATGGCCGATCTCAACGATACTCTGACTTCCGCCATCGGCGTGGCGTACGTGAATGATTTCGTGCACGCCGGGCGCATCCTCCGGGTGCAGATGCAAGCGGACGCGGATCTGCGCAAGACTCCCGAGGATCTGTTGCAACTTCCGGTGCGAAACCGCCTGAACCAGGTGGTGCTGCTGGGCGAGATTGCGAAACCCAGGTGGATCGTGGGGCTGCCCAAGCTGGACCGTTACAACGGCAATCCCTCCATGAAGATCGCCGGCGCGCCCGCGCCGGGCCACTCGACCGGCGAGGCGATGCAGGCCATGGAGGAGATCGCCGCCAAGCTTCCGCCCGGTTACGGTTTCGAATGGTCCGGTACTTCTTTCGAAGAGCGGCTCGCCGGCGCGCAGGCGCCGGTGCTTTTCGCGCTGTCACTCTTCGTGGTGTTCCTGGCGCTCGCGGCGCTGTATGAGAGCTGGGCGGTTCCGTTCGCCGTGATCCTGGTGGTGCCGCTCGGCGTCCTCGGCGCGGTGCTGGCGGTGCACTTGCGGGGTCTGCCCAACGACGTGTTCTTCAAAGTCGGGCTCATCGCCATCATCGGGCTGTCCGCGAAGAACGCGATCCTCATCATCGAATTCGCCCGCAAGCTCCACGAAGAAGGCATGGACCTCGTGGCCGCCACGCTGGAGGCATGCCGGTTGAGATTACGACCCATCCTCATGACCAGCTTCGCTTTCATCCTGGGCGTGATGCCGCTCGCCATCTCCACCGGCGCGGGCGCGGCCAGCCGCAACGCCGTGGGTACGGGCGTGATCGGCGGCATGATCGCGGCGACGGTGCTCGCCATTTTCCTGGTGCCGGTGTTTTTCGTGGTGGTGCGCAAGTTCTTCCCGGCACGGCCGCGGGAGGAAACGAAACATGACTGAAGGAAAGTTTTGTTCCGTCTTCGCGACGCGAAAAATCCGGTTCACGCTCGGAGCCGTCGCCGTGGCGTGGCTGGCCGGCTGTTCCATGATTCCGGCTTACGAGCGCCCGGCCGCGCCGGTCCCCGAAAGTTTTCCGGGCGTCGGCGAGGCAACGGCCAGCCCCCTGGTTTCCTGGCGCGAGTATTTTCCGGACCCGTCGCTGCACGACCTCATCGAGGCGGCGCTCAACCACAACCGCGATCTCAGGATCGCCCTCGCGCGGGTCGACGAGGCCCGCGCCCTGGCGGGCATCGCCCGCGCCGATCGCTTGCCCACGGTCGAGGCGCAGGCATCGGCCAACCGCTCGCGCACACCGGGAGATCTCACGGGTACGGGCCAACCGCTCGTGGCCAGCCGTTACGACGCGGGCCTGGGAGTGACGGCTTTCGAGCTGGATTTCTGGGGTCGGGTGGCCGCGTTGAACGAGGCGGCCCGGGCCCAGTATCTGGCGACCGACGAGGCGGCGAAAAGTTTTCGCATCGGTCTCGTCAGCGATGTCGCCAACACCTGGTTCCTGCTCACGGAACTCGCCGAGCGGGAGCGCCTGGCCGCCGAGACTTTGCAAACCCGCGAGGAGAGTCTCGCGCTCATCCGCCGGCGGCGCGAGGTCGGGCTGGCGACCGAACTCGATGTGCTCGCCGCCGAGAGCCTCGTGGAATCCGTGCGCATCCAATGGACCGAGCTGAAGCGCCAGCGCGATGAGACGCAAAACGCGCTGAGCCTGCTCACCGGCATGGGTGCCGGCATTCCGGTTCCGACGAACGTCGCCGGTCAGCCGTCGATGGCCGAGCTGGCGCCGGGACTGCCTTCGGAAGTGCTGTTGCGGCGTCCCGACGTGCGTGCCGCGGAGCAGCGGCTCATCGCCGCGAACGCCAGCGTGGGCGCGGCCCG
>JACQER010000189.1 GCA_016200465.1 Gammaproteobacteria bacterium
CCGCGAGTTCGGCGGCTGCGCCGGCAACATCGCCTACAGTCTCAAGCTCCTCGGCGGCGAGCCGCTGCCGATGGGCACGGTCGGCAAGGATTTCGGTTTCTATGCCGAATGGATGGACCGGCACGGCATCAACCGTCGCCATATCAAGGTATGCGAGGACAGCTACACCGCGCAGGCCTTCATCACCACCGACATGGACGACAACCAGATTACCGCGTTTCATCCCGGGGCCATGAACCGTTCGCACGAAACCCGCGTGTCCGACGCCAGCGGCGTCAAACTCGGGATCGTCTCGCCCGACGGGCGCGAGGGCATGATCCAGCACGCCCGACAGTTCGCCGAGGCCGGTATTCCGTTCATCTTCGATCCGGGACAGGGCATGCCGCTGTTCGACGGCGACGACCTGCTGGCCTTCCTCGAACAGGCCACCTGGGTCACCCTCAACGACTACGAAGCCGAACTCATGCAGGAGCGCACCGAGAAATCGCTGCGCGAACTGGCCGGTTACGTGAAGGGACTGATCGTCACGCTCGGCGCGCGCGGCTCCGCGGTTTACACCGACGGGCGCGTCATCGAGATCCCGGTGGTGCCGGCCGTGGCGGTTAATGATCCGACCGGCTGCGGCGACGCCTATCGAGCCGGTCTGCTCTACGGCCTTTCACGCGGCATGGACTGGGAAACCACCTGCCGCATCGCCTCGCTCATCGGCGCGATCAAGATCGCGCACCACGGTACCCAGAACCACCGCTTCACGCCCGAGGAATTCGCTGTCCGCTTCCGCGACCGCTTCGGATATAGTTGGTAATCGCCGGGCGCGGCTCTCCCGCCCGCCCGTGGAGGGAGGCCACGCGCCGTGGACGACAGACTTCCGCCCCTGATTCAGGCGCTGCACAACCCCGCCTGCTACGACCACGCGGTGCAGGACATCCGCGTGATCGAAACGCATATCTCCTGGGTCGTCCTCACCGGGTGTTACGCCTACAAGATCAAGAAACCGGTCGATCTCGGATTTCTCGATCTCAGCACGCTCGACAAGCGCCGCTACTATTGCGAGGAGGAGCTGCGCCTGAACCGGCGTCTGGCGGAATCGCTTTACCTCGGCGTGATTTCCATCACCGGCACGCCGACGTCGCCCCGTCTCAACGGCGCCGGACCGGCCATCGAATACGCCGTCAAGATGATCCAGTTTCCCGAGGAAGCGCGGCTCGACCGGATGCTGACGCGCGGCGATCTGCAATCCGAGCACGTCGATCTGCTGGTGCAGGAACTGGCTGAATTTCACGACCGGATCGCCATTGCCGGAAATGACAAACCTTACGGCGATCCGGAACAGGTCCATGAGCCGGTCACGCAGAACTTCACCCAGATCCGGTCGCGCCTCGATCCTCAGGATCAGCCGCAGTTGCGACGCCTGGAAATCTGGAGCGAGCTGAGCTTCTCCGAACTGCGTCCGACATTTGAAACCCGCAAACGCGACGGCTTCGTCCGCGAATGTCATGGCGACGCGCACCTCGCCAACATGGTCTGGTTCGAGGAACGCGTGATGCTTTTCGACTGTCTCGAATTCAACGCCAACCTGCGCTGGATCGACGTCATGAGCGAAGTGGCCTTTCTCGTCATGGATCTCGACGACCGCGGGCGACCCGATCTGGCGCGTCGCGCCCTGAACGGTTATCTCGAACAGACGGGAGATTACGCGGGCCTCGCGGTGTTCCGGTTCTACCAGGTCTATCGCGCGCTGGTGCGCGCCAAGGTGGCGTGCATACGGCTGGGCCAGAACGGACTCGGCGGCGATGAAAAAAAGCGGACGCGCGACGAGTATCTCGGTTATGCGAATCTCGCCGAACGTTACACCCGTGACATTCCGGCATCGCTCATCATCACCCACGGTCTTTCCGGCAGCGGCAAGACCCGGGTGTCGCAACAACTGCTGGAAGCGTTCGACGCGATTCGCGTGCGCAGCGATGTCGAACGCAAGCGTCTGCACGGTCTCGGCGCGCACGCGCGCAGCGGCTCGGGCATCGACAGCGGGATATACGCTTCACAGGCCAGTGAACGCACCTACGCGCGCCTCGCGGAACTTGCCGCGATCGTTTTGCGCGCGGGTCACACGGTTATCGTCGATGCCGCCTTTCTCAAACGCGACCAGCGCGACCGGTTGCGCGCCGTGGCGGAACGGGCGCGCGTTCCTTTCGCGATTCTCGATCTCCAGGCGGCGGAAAATATTCTGCGCGAGCGCCTGTCGCTCCGCGCCCGGCAGCAACGGGAGGTTTCCGAGGCCGGTCTTGCCGTGCTCGATCATCAGCTGGCGACCCGTGAACCGCTGGCGGCCGATGAATTGCGCGTCTCCCTGACCGTCGATAACACGGCCTCGCCCGATATCGCGGCGCTGGCGCAGAAATTGCGCGCCCTCACGGTTCGTCCCTGAACCGGTCCCGCCCGCGTCTGCCTTGAGTCAACCGTCGGGCATCTTCCGAGGTTTACATGAAGCGCCGCAGCCTCCCGCCTGCCGAGGGTTGGTGAAACATATATAAGGTAGAACCGTCTGCTGTCTCCGGAATTTCGTCATAAAAAAATTGCAAGCTTGACATCAGCCACCTTATGAGACTAAAACTACAACATATTGTGGTTGGCTGATGTCATAGGCCCGATACCTAGTATTTAACCTGAAATTGGTTCAAAAACGTCGCGAGCGGCCGTCAGCCGGGTGAGGACGGAGCGCAGGAACCGGAGTGGACACGGCAGTCCATGAGGATTCCGAGCACCGCCCGATCCCGGATCACGGACGCGCAGCAGGTTTTGAGGCAATTTCTAAAAAAACGGCACGGTGTGTGCCCCACAACACCGGAGGACAGGAAATCCATGAAGGTCGTCCAATTACAAACACAAGACCCGGTTGTCACCGAAATCCCCGTACAACCGGCTTCTCTCGACATCTGGGACAAAAAATACCGCCTCAAAAGCAAGACCGGGGAGGTTATCGACGCGGATATCGCCGGCACCTATGCCCGCGTGGCCCGGGCGCTGGCCGACGTCGAGCAAATCCCGGAAAAACGCGAGGAATGGTTCGAAAGATTCTTCTGGGCCCTGCAAAACGGGGCAATCCCGGCCGGACGCATCATTTCCAACGCCGGCGCTCTCGAACATAAGCCTGCCACCAGCACCATCAATTGCACGGTTTCCCGGGCGGTTCCGGACTCCATGGACGGGATCCTGTCCTCGGTCCATGAGGCCGGCCTGACCCTGAAAGCCGGCTGCGGCATCGGTTACGAGTTCTCTACCCTCCGCCCCAAAGGGGCGTTTGTGAGCGGGGCCGGAGCTCATACCTCCGGCCCCCTCTCTTTTATGGATATTTTCGATGCCATGTGTTTCACCGTCTCGTCCGCCGGCGGCCGGCGCGGGGCGCAGATGGGCACGTTTGACATCGCCCATCCGGACATCATGGATTTCATCAAGGCCAAACGCGAGGATGGGCGGCTGCGTCAGTTCAACCTCTCCTGTCTGATCACCGATGAGTTCATGCAGGCGGTGAAAAAGAACGGCTCCTGGGATCTGGTATTCCCGGTCAGCCGCCACGAATACGAAGACCCCGAAGCGCGCATTGTCTGGCGTTATTGGCCGGTGACCGAGGGCTATATCACCAATAACCTCGGCCAGGTGGCCTGCAAGATCTACAAGACCCTGCCGGCGCGCCGGCTCTGGGACCTGATCATGGCCTCGACGTACGACTACGCCGAGCCCGGCTTCATCCTGATCGACAAGATCAACGAGATGAACAACAACTGGTTCTGCGAGAACATTCGCGCCACCAACCCCTGCGGCGAACAGCCCCTGCCCCAGTATGGCTCCTGCCTGCTCGGCTCGGTGAACCTGACCAAGTTCGTGGAAGAACCGTTCACCGACAGCGCACGCTTCAACTGGGAGCTGTATCGCGAGGTGGTGGCGGTGTTCACCCGCATGCTCGACAACGTGGTCGAGATCAACGGCCTGCCGCTCGATCAGCAGCGCCATGAGATCCACCACAAACGCCGTCATGGCATGGGCTTTCTGGGTCTCGGCTCCACGCTCACCATGCTCAGGATGAAATACGGCTCGCCCGAATCACTCGAGTTCACCGGGCGCGTGGCGCGCGAGATGGCCGAGGTCGGCTGGGAAGTGGGCATTCAACTCGCGGAGGAAAAAGGCCCGGCTCCGATCATGGAGGACGAATTCACCGTTACCGAGGAGATGCTGGCACGCCGCGCGGAGATGCGCCGTCACGCATCACACCTCGATCGCCCCGACCGGCACCATCTCGCTGTCGCTCGCCAACAACGCGAGCAACGGCATCGAGCCGTCGTTCGCGCACCAATACAGCCGCAACGTGCTGCGCGAGGGCAAAAAGAGCAAGGAAAAGGTGGAGGTCTTCTCCTTCGAGTTGCTGGCCTATCGCACCCTGATCAACCCCAAGGCCGCGCCGGACACGGACGACCCGCAGGCGAAGCTGCCGGATTATTTCATCACCGCCGATCACATCAACCCGCGCGAGCACGTGGACGTGCAGGCGGCGGCGCAGAAATGGGTGGATTCCTCGATCTCCAAAACAGCGAACGTTCCCACGGACTATCCCTACGAGGATTTCAAGGACATCTACATGTACGCCTTCGACCAGGGACTCAAGGGCTGCACCACCTTCCGCTTCAACCCCGAAGCGTTCCAGGGCGTGCTGGTGAAGGAAAAGGACCTCGAGAACACCCTGTACCGTTTCCAGCTGGCCAATGGCGAGGTGGTCGAGGTCAAGGGCAACGAGGAAATCGAGTACGACGGCGAGGTCCATAACGCCGCCAACCTGTACGACGCCCTCAAAGAGGGTTATTACGGAAGATTTTAAATAAGGGTCATTTCACCGATGGGCTACAGAAAATACAGAGAATTTGCGGACAAACTCGTAGTTACAACCATGGTTGGAGCTGTTTTCACATACACATTATCCGATGGGTTCGGTCACTTAGATCCACCCCCGTCGCAAGTGTTTCCATTCGACCAGTCACGTATAAACGTTACTGCCGTATCTACAGCTTCGGCAACATTGGTTTCATCAACCTCTTGGCTATGAGTAAAACCATGCCATGTTTCTTTACCCCCGTAGCGCGCGCCGAGTACCGCAGTCACACCGGGGGTTTTCAAGCGAGACCGTGTTTGAGCCCGAGGCGCGTATTTCGCGCCCGGCGAGTTGGTCGAGCGCCCGGTGGGGCGAGGAACGGAGGAAGGGGTCGCGCGCTCCGGGGGCGTGCTTTCTTTGGTTACTTTCTTTGCACGAGCAAAGAAAGTAACCCAGGGTGCAGGGGCGGAGCCACCCGCAATTAGCTTTTAACGTCGCCGAAGGCGACACGATTAAAGGATAGAGAGTCAGGAGTCCATTATGACCATCAAGATCAACGAAAAAATCACGGGATACGAAGTCGTCAAGGAGGAGCCTAAGCGCCCCGCCGAGAGCAACGTCGTGCACATGCACGAGAAGCTCGAGCGGCCCGAGATGCTGGTCGGCTCCACCTACAAGATCAAGACCCCGCTCACGGAGCATGCCCTGTACGTCACGATCAACGACATCGTGCTCAATCCGGACACCTCCCACGAGAAGCGCCGCCCCTTCGAGATCTTCATCAATTCCAAGGACATGGCCCACTTCCAGTGGGTGGTGGCCCTGACCCGGGTCATCTCGGCCGTGTTCCGCAAGGGGGGTGACGTCACCTTCCTGGTCGAGGAGCTGCACTCGGTGTTCGATCCTCGTGGCGGCTACTTCAAGAAGGGCAAATACACGCCCTCGCTGGTGGCCGAACTCGGCGACGTCATCGAGCGCCATCTGAAATCGATCGGCCTGATCCAGACCGAGGAGCCGGACGCCGGACGCCAGCAGCTGATCGCCGAGAAGCGCGCCGAACTGAAAAAGCGCGCCAATGCGACGAAAATCGCGAGCGAAGAGTCATGCGACTTCCCGTCCGACGCACAGTTGTGCGTCAAGTGTTCCACCAAGGCGGTCATCAAGATGGATGGATGCATGACCTGTCTCAATTGCGGCGACTCGAAGTGCGGATGACATCGTTAACATGAAGAGCGCGACAAGACTTCATCGTCGCGCAAAAAATTCCGGACAAAGTGTTTGCAATTTTTTTTTCATTAGATTAATGTCTTGACACATCAGGTCAATGTGCTAGACATGAAGTGAACTTGCACATAAATGTAGCCCTACTCGCTACGCTTGTTCGTCTTGATATATGAGACGTCACTGCCCGGATGAAGGGATGCCGCGAGAGAAGATGAACTTCATCGCGACGCCGGGCGGAACCAGGATCAACCAAGAGTTAATGGATCGATTGCGAAGCTCGACAACCGGTATCAAAAGTAACTCTCCCCTGCAGCGGTGTCTGGCTGCCAGGTCCTGTTCTTCCCGCTCTCCTTGCCTGTCTTTGTCCGCTGCTGACTTCCAGCAGCTATCCCGGTCCGGAATCCATGGAAAGACGGTCAACGACCGTCTTTTCTCCGTGGCAACGCGCAGTACTGTCGGGGGGTTTTGGCCCCTGACTTCCCTGCAAGTCCCTTAACCACAAACCAAAGGAGCTCATCATGGCAGCCAAGAAAAAGGCCAAGAAAAAAGCACCGAAGAAGAAATAACGCGACAGGCGAAGGGAATTTCGCTGGCTGTGCGGTCCGTGCCGAGCGCGGGGATCTGTCGCAGCCTGGGATGACCCTGTCCGCCTTCGCAGGAGATAAGCCGGTAGCACCCGTTCGGTCGTTGAGGCTGGCGAGGTGTTACCGGTTTTTTATTGTGTCCGGACGAACGAATAATTCAACGATGTGAATCCGGACCCCGTCGGCAGCGACGGGGTGTAATCAATCGTGACGCAATTCCCGATCCAGGTCGGCCAGGCGCTGCGGGGTACCGACGTCGCGCCAGCGGCCGGTGTAGTGCTCACCGCTCACCTGGCCGCGGGCCATGGCTTCGCGCAACAGCGGCGCCAAGGGAAACTTGCCCGGGCGGCATCCGGCAAACAGCGCGCGCGCATAGACGCCGATGCCGCTGAACGTGAGGCGCGGCGCTCCGTCATCGATCACCTTCCCTTCCCGCAGCATGAAGTCGCCGCGCGGATGTTGCGGCGGATTATCCACCAGCACCAGATGCGCCAGCCCCTCGAGACGGGTCGGCAGCTTATCGAAGGGATAGTCGGTCCAGATGTCGCCGTTGATCACCACGAACGGATCGGTATCGATCAACGGCAGCGCCTTGAAGATACCGCCCCCCGTCTCGAGCCCGCCGTCTTCCTCGTGCGAATAAGCGACACGCACGCCGTACCGTCCGCCGTCGCCGATATAGGCGCTGATTTTTTCCCCGAGATGCGAGTGGTTGATGACGAGAGCGCGGAACCCGCACCGGGCCAGCCCCTCGATCAGATGCACCAGCAGGGGTTTGCCGCCCGCTTCCAGCAGCGGCTTGGGGATCGTGTCCGACAACGGCCGCATGCGTTCCCCCCTGCCCGCCGCGAGGATCATGACCTTTAAACTCATGCCCCCTCCGTCACTCTGAGGTCGCGCAGCAGCGCATTCAGCGGTTGCAGTTCCAGATAGCGAGCGCTCACCTCTTGCACGTAACCGAGGGTGCGCGGGATGTCCGGCAGGTAGCCGGGCTTGCCGTCGCGATGGTTCAGCCGCGCGAAGATGCCGGTGGCCTTGAGGTGACGCTGGACCCCCATGAGATCGAACCAGCGCAGAAACTGCGCGTCGTCCGCTCCCGCCGGTATTCCGGACTGGAGCGCCAGCTCGTGATAACCCTTGACCCAGTCCTCGACCTGCGCACGCGGCCAAGCGATGTAGCAGTCGCGCAACAACGACACGAGGTCGTAAGTCACAGGCCCCAGCACCGCGTCCTGGAAATCGAGTATGCCGGGGTTGTTGCGTTTGGTAACCATCAGGTTGCGCGAATGATAGTCGCGGTGCACCCACACCCGCGGCTGCGACAACGCGGAGCGCGCCAGGAACGCGAAGGTCTCGTCCAGCACCGCTTGCTGGCCGGCGGTCAGCTTCAGGCGCCGGTGACGCTCCAGATACCATTCGCGGAAAATCTCCAGTTCGCGTCGCAGCAATGCGTCGTCGTAATCGGGGAGGAATTTTCCGCCGGTCTGGGTGAAGCTGCCGGCCTGCAGCACTACCAGCGCCCCCATGGCGTAGCCATAGAGCCGCTCCACGGTCCGGTCGCTCAGATGCCGCAGATAAAGCTCGTCGCCGAGGTCGGTGATGAGGAAAAATCCCTGGTCGTGGTTCTCCTCGAGCACTTCCGGCACGTTCAACCCCAGCGCATGGAAACGGCGCGCGATCGTCACGTAGGAATGCATGTCGCCTTTCTCGGGCGGCGCGTCCATGGCGATGAGACTCGCTTGTCCCGCGGTCACCCGGAAATAACGGCGAAAGCTCGCGTCCGCCGAGGCCGGGCGGATGTCGAGCCGTCCCGGGCCGAGCACCCGGGCGGTCCAGTCCTTGAGTGCTTCAAGACGCGTGTCCACGTGCGGCCTGGTGAATGACACCCCTGCGGGCGGAAAAGCTTGATGGGGAATACATAGTATGCAATTTTATGTCCTCCATCATAGAACAACGACACGCCGCTTCCCATGCCTTTGCCGCGTCCCGCTTGCGTCGCGCTTTGTCTCATCACGGCCCTGACGGGATCGGGTCCGGCGGCATGGGCGGTGGAGGACGGCGCATGCCCGGAGCGACCTCCGCTGCGTTCACACGCCCGGCCGAGCCCACCCGCCGCGGAAAACCAGCCGACCGACATTCGCGCCCGCGAATTACGGGCGGTATCGGGCGGCGTCAGCGAATTCACCGGAAACGTGGAGATACAACAGGGCAGCCAGCGCCTGACCGCCGAACAGTTGCGTTATGACAAGGCCACCGGCCAGGCGGATGCGACCGGCAACGTCATGCTCCGGGACGCCTCCGGCGCCAGCTTCCAGACGCAGGAGACGCATCTCAATCTCGGTTCACGTCGCGGTTACGCCGGACCCAGCTATTTCCGCCTCGAGAACGACAGCGCGCGCGGCGACGCCGAACGCGTCGATTTCGAGGGTCCGGATCACACGCGCCTGACGCGCGTGCGCTACACCACCTGCGCACCGGGCCAGGACGACTGGTTCCTGAACATCCGCGAACTCCGGCTCGACACCGCGGAGGACATCGGCACGGCCTATCACACCTCGGTCAACTTCCAGGGCATGCCCCTGTTCTACCTGCCGTATCTGAATTTCCCGATTTCCGACCAGCGCAAATCGGGGTTCCTGATCCCGAGCGTGGGCAACGCGAGCAACCGCGGGCTGGAGGTGGCGGCGCCCTACTATTTCAATCTGGCGCCCAACTACGACGATACTCTGACACCCCAGTTCATGTCGGAACGCGGTGTGCAGTGGCACAACCAGTTCCGCTACCTGACCCGTCACTCGCAGGGGAAAATCGAGCTCGAGGCATTGCCCAACGACCGGATGGCGAACGGTGACAGCCGCGCGGCCGGCTTCTACCAGCACCAGCATGTTTTCAATCCGTTGTGGACCGGCAACATCGACCTGCGCGCCGTGTCCGACAAGAAATATTTCGACGACTTCGGCGACAACCTAGGCATCACCAGCCAGACGCACCTGCCGCAGAACGCCGGCGTGGACTACCGCGGACCGATGTGGAATTTCAGCGCCCGCGCCGCGGACTACCAGACCATCGACCCCACCATCGCACCGACCGACCGCCCCTACGCGCGCCTGCCGCAGCTCAACCTGTCGACCGGCCTTCCGGTCAAGCCCAATCGCGCGAACTATTACTTCGAAAGCGAGGCGGTGAATTTCGATCGCAGCGTCGGGATCACCGGCGAGCGCCTGAACCTGAGTCCGGCGCTGAGCCTGCCGCTGGAAAACAGCTATGGATTCATCACGCCCCGAATCGGCGTGCGCCACATCGCCTACCATCTCTCCGGCGCGCCGGACGCGACGCCGTCCGTGACGCGCGGCGTGTTCAGTCTCGACAGCGGATTGATCTTCGAGCGCGATTCACGCTGGGGCGAGCGCCTGTTCACGCAAACACTCGAACCCCGCCTGTATTACCTGTACATCCCGGCCAAGAACCAGGATGGCTTGCCCAATTTCGACACCGGCGTGCCGGACCTGAGCTTCTCCAACCTGTTCCGCGACAACCGCTTCGCCGGCGGCGACCGCATCGGCGATTCCAACCAGATCACCGCGGCGGTCACCACGCGATTCATCGACGAGAAGGACGGCGCCGAACGCGGGCGCGCGAGCCTCGGCAGGATTTATTATCTCGCCGACCGGCAGGTCAACCTGCCGGCGGGTCCGGGCGGAGCGGCCGCTTCCGACATCGTCGGCGAAGCCAGCGCCACCCTCCTCGGCAACTGGCACGCCCGCTCCACCGCGCAATGGAACCGGATCGACGATCATCTCCAGAAGTACAACTATTACCTCCAATACAACCCGGCCAGAAGCCGCATCGTGAATCTCGGCAAACGCTTTTCCCGCGGCGAACTGGAGCAGACCGACGTCTCGACCGAATGGCCGATCGCGGGCCGCTGGACCTTCCGGGCGCGCTCGCTGTATTCGCAACGCGACCACCGCAATGTGGACAGTTACGCCGGCGTGGAATACAACGCCTGTTGCTGGGCGTTGCGCGTCCTGGGCAGCCGGCGGCTGTCGGTCGATACCGCGCGCAACAACGCCGCCACCCAGAACAGCTCGATCCTGCTGGAGCTGGAACTCACCGGCCTGTCCAAGCTCGGCCACGTCCCGGACAGTCCGCTGCGCCAAAGCATGTTCTCCTTCCCGCCCCGGCCGTCCGCGCCGGCGCCCGCCGCACCCTGACGTTCGAGGCAGGGTGTTCGGAGCTGCGGTCCCAGGCCATGCAGCGGCGGGTTTCATGTTATCCTAGCGTCGCTGCGGCATCGCGCCGGCGTATTCACCGAAAATCCGATCGATCCATGTCTCATGTAGCCAAATCCGCTGCGCCTTGGAGCGCATTTATCGCCCTGCTGCTGTCGCTGATGTTTCCGTCGCTGGTATCCGCTGCGCCCGCGCGTCCAGCCGCCGGCGACATCGACCGCATTCTGGTCGTCGTCAACGACGACGTCATTACCGAAACCGAACTGGCCGACCGGCTCGCGCAAACCAAGAAACAGCTCGCGGCTGAAAAGATCAAAACGCCTCCGGACGACATACTCCGCAAGCAGTTGCTCGACCGGATGGTATTGGAGCGCCTGCAGTTGCAGCTTGCCGCGCAGACGGGCATCCGCGTCAGCGAAGCCGACGTGGATCAGGCGATCGAATCCATTGCCAGGCGCAACAAGCTGGGCGTCGAGGAGTTCCGCAAGGCGCTGGAGCGGAGCGGCATGGACGTCACCGCGCACCGCGCCCAGACCCGCGATCAGCTGATCATTCAGCAGCTGCTGGAGCGCGAGATCAACAACCGCGTCACCGTCACCGAGAGCGAGGTCGCTCATTTTCTGGAAAACCCGCAGAACCGCGCCGACATGGACGTGACCTACAACCTGTCGCACATCCTCATCGGCATTCCCGAGTCGGCCTCGCCCGAGGCGATCCAGGCGGCGAAAAAACGCGCCGAGGACATTCGGCGCCAATTGAAAGCAGGCGGCGATTTCGAACAGATCGCGGTGAGCTACTCGCAGGGCGCGGACGCGCTCAAGGGCGGCGGTCTCGGCTGGAAAAAACCGGGTGAGCTGCCGGAGCTGTTCCTCGGCGCGCTCAAGAACCTGTCGCCGGGCGACGTCAGCGACATCCTGCGCAGCCCGAACGGCTTCCATATCCTGAAGCTGAACGACAAGCGCGGCGCGGCGCAGGCCGAGGCCGTTACCCAGATACACGCGCGTCACATCCTGCTGCGGCCAAGCGAAATCCAGTCGCTGGAGGACGCGCGCCAGAAACTGCTGCACCTGCGCGAGCGCGTCGAGAACGGCGAGGATTTCGCGGCGCTGGCGCGGGCGCATTCCGAGGACACCGCCTCGGCGGCCAGCGGCGGCGATCTCGGCTGGGTCAACCCCGGCCAGATGGTGCCCGAATTCGAAAAGGCCATGAACGCGCTCAAACCCAACGAGCTGAGCCAGCCGGTGCGCACCGCGTTCGGCCTGCATCTCATCCAGGTGCTCGGCCGACGCACCCACGACATCTCCCAGGAACGCCTCGAAGGCGCGGCGCGCCAGCAGATCCACGCGCGCAAGGCCGACGAACGCTACGAACAGTGGGCGCGGCAACTGCGCGACGAGGCATTCGTGGAATATCTGGTGGATGAAACCAACTGACACACCGCAAAGACGCGAAGAACGCAAAGAAAAACAGATTGTTTTAAGGTCTTTTAACTCTCGCATTTATTTCTTTGCACCTTTGCGGTGAAATCACCGTTTATGTCTGAACTCCCAATCATCGCCCTCACCCCCGGCGAGCCCGCCGGCGTGGGGCCGGATATCGCCGTGCGCCTCGCCCAGCAGCCGCCCGCCGTCGCGCTGGTGCTGATCGCCGACCCAGCGGTGCTCGAACAGCGCGCGCGACAACTGCGCCTGCCCTTCGCCGCGCGTGAATGGAATGGACGCCAGGCAGCCGTGGCGGGAATTTATCTGCTGCCGGTCAAGACGGAACGTCCGGTCACTCCCGGCCGGCTCGATACCGCCAATGCCCGCTATGTGCTCGCCACGCTGAAGACCGCGGTCGCCGGCTGTCTCAACGGCGAGTTCGACGCGCTGGTTACCGGGCCGGTGCACAAGGGTGTCATCAACGACGCGGGCATCGCTTTCACCGGCCACACCGAATTCCTCGCGGAACAGAGTCGCGCGCCGCAGCCGGTGATGATGCTCGCCTGTCCGGGGCTGCGCGTGGCGCTCGCGACCATCCATCTTCCACTCGCGGCGGTGCCACGCGCGATCACACGCGAGCGGCTGACGGCGGTGATCGAAGTGCTGCATCGCGACCTGCGCGACCGGTTCGGCATCGCCGATCCGCGCATCCTGGTCTGCGGCCTGAACCCTCATGCCGGCGAATCCGGGCACCTCGGACGAGAGGAAATCGAGGTGATCGAACCGGCGATCCGGTCGCTCGCCGCCACGGGGATGCGCCTGCGCGGGCCGGTGCCGGCCGATACCGCGTTCATTCCAGCGCAGCTCGCCGACACGGACGCGGTGCTCGCGATGTACCACGACCAGGGCCTGCCGGTGCTGAAGCACCGTGACTTCGCCCATGCCGTCAACATCACGCTCGGCCTGCCGTTCGTGCGCACCTCGGTGGATCACGGCACGGCGCTGGAGCTGGCCGGCACCGGCCGCGCCGACGTCTCGAGCCTGGTTGCCGCGGTCGAAATGGCATTTACGCTTGTAAACAAAAGCAATAGACAGGATTAACAGGATTTTTCAGGATTCACAGGATTTATTCATAAAGTTTCTGATTTAATCCTGTTTAATCCTGTAAATCCTGTGAATTTTTTTGAATGAGCCCCTCTCACCCCAAAAAGCGCTTCGGCCAGCATTTCCTGCGCGACCGCGGCGTGGTCGCGCGCGTCGTCGCGGCGCTGGCGCCGCAACCCGGCGACCGGGTGGTCGAGATCGGGCCGGGTACGGGTGCGCTGACGCGCGAACTGCTCACGCAGATGACGCATCTCGACGCGGTGGAGCTCGACCGCGATCTGATCGCACACCTCGAATCCGAGTTCCCGCGCGAGCGATTCACGCTGCACCAGGGGGACGCACTGAAATTCGACTTTTGCGAACTCGCCCCCGGCGGCGGCCGGCTGCGGCTGGTCGGCAACCTGCCCTACAACATCTCCACGCCGTTGCTGTTCCATCTGCTCGATCAGGCGCATTGCGTGCGTGACATGCTGTTCATGCTGCAAAAGGAAGTGGTGCAGCGCCTGGCGGCCGCGCCCGGCGGTAAGGATTACGGGCGGCTCTCGGTGATGATCCAGTATCGCTGCGCCGTGGAAAAACTGTTCGACGTAGCGCCGGGCGCGTTCACGCCGCCGCCGAAGGTGGATTCCGCGGTCGTGCGGCTTACGCCGCACCGCGCGCCGCCGGTGGCGGTCAATGATCCTGAGCGGTTCGCGCTGCTGGTACGCGCGGCCTTCGCCAGCCGGCGCAAAACCCTGCGCAACAATCTGAAGGGGTTGCTGCCCGCCGGAGATATGATCGCCCTGGGTATCGATCCCACCCGGCGCGCCGAGACGCTCTCGCTGGCCGAATTTGCCGCGCTGAGCAACGCTACGACATCAATATCAATCCGATAAACTCATCTCATGGAATTTTTCGCGGTCGTCGATCGACACACCGACGCTGACGCCTTGCAGGCGCGACTCGACATCGCTTCCTTGCCGTCATGGTGCGCCTCGATCAGCACGGTGCTGTCGCACGACGGCGACCGCGGGGAGATTTACTGCGTGTGGGGACAGTTCATCGTGCACCGCGAGCCGATCCGCGGCGGCGTACGCTTCACCCTGCCCAAATGTCCCAACGCGCTCGCCTGGACCGTCACCACCGGCCTTGCGCCCGCGCCGGAGAAAATCGTCGTACACCTCACCATCAACCGCGCCGAACATGACGCCGACTTCATCGCCACGATACAAAGCTTCGTACAAGACTGGCGGCGCGGCCTGGAAGGCCGGCTATAAAGCAAGGAAACCCGGGTGGTTCTGTGCGAGCGTACCGCTTCACACCGCCGGACGGTTTCCTTCCAACTCCGGCATCCGGCCCTCGATCCACTCTTCCGCGAGACGCCGGATGTCCTCGGCGGTCTTGCCGTGCGGGTCGATCACCGGACCGACGACGACGCGCACCGTCCCCGGACGCTTGTGAAAACCGCGCCGCGGCCAGAACGAACCGGCGTTGTGCGCCACCGGCACCACGGGATAACCGGTCTCGGCGGCGAGCACCGCGCCGCCGATGCCATGGCGCTTGCGCGCGCCTGGCGCGACGCGCGTGCCTTCCGGGAACACCACGACCCAGATGCCGGATTGCAGGCGTTCACGCCCCTGCTCGATGACCTGTTCGATCGCCCTGCGGCCCGCGCCGCGGTTGATCGCGATCGGCCGCAGCAGCGCCAGCGCCCAGCCGAACAGCGGAATCCACATCAGTTCGCGCTTGAGCACCCAGGTCTGGGCTGGAAAAATCTCCTGGAATGCGATCGTCTCCCACGCCGACTGGTGTTTCGACAGGATGATCGCCGCGCCCCCGGGCAGGTGCTCGCGTCCTTCCACGCGGTAATCGAGCCGGCACAGACACTTCAGCATGAAGACCTGGAATCGCGCCCAGCCACTGACCAGGCGATAGCGGACAGCGAACGGCAGAACGATGGTCGGCAGCATGAGCGGAGCGTAGACCGCCGCCGACAGCAACATCACGACATTGAACAGCAGAGAACGGAGCGGGACCAAGAGCCGATCTCAATAATATTGATGGAAAAACCAGTCGCGTCGTTTCGCGCCGGCAGTTTGCCAAAAGAATATCATGCGCAAAAGTTATTCTTGAGATCGGTTCAAGTCAGTTCGCGGGCAATTTGCCGGAGAGGAGATGGTCGGTGAACGCCGCCAAGTCGTCGAATACCGGAACGTCCGTCAGCATCTTGCTTTTCTTCAGGGTGAGCTTGCCCTTGCCGCTGCGCACCAGCACCGGCCGCGCCGACACCAGGCGCGACACGACCACATCGCGTTCGGTGTCGCCCACGGAATAAACGCCGTTCAGGTTCACCTTGAGACGTTCGGTGATTTCCTGGAACAGTCCCGGCTGCGGTTTGCGACAATGACATTCGTCCTCGGGCTTGTGCGGACAGAAGAAAATGGCGTCGATCTCGCCGCCCTTGGCGCGCACCGCTTCGAGCATCTTGGCGTGGATGCGACCGAGCATGTTCATGTCGAACAGTCCGCGGCCGACGCCGGACTGGTTGGTCGCGACCACGACCTTGTAACCCTCGCGGTGCAGGCGCGCGATCGCCTCGAGGCTGCCGGGGATCGGCACCCATTCCTCGGGCGACTTGATGTAGTCGTCCGAGTCGTGGTTGATGACACCGTCGCGGTCGAGGATGACGAGCTTCATGTGTCGCGGAACTCCGACACGCGGATGCGGCCGTTGATCATGCGCGACTCGCGGGATTCGATCTTTTTCATCTTGTCCCAGAACGCCCGGCGCAGGTCGAAATCCGCGGCGATCGCCGTGCCGAGCAGCAGGATCAGCAGATCGGCGCATTCCTCGGCCAGATGCTCTTTCGATTTTCCCTTGGTCACGCAGGCCGAGATCTCGCCCAGCTCCTCGGTCATCAGCGCCACGCGGTAGGCCAGCTCTTCGCCGCCGGTCTCGCGGAAACGGTGCTTGTCGTGAAACGCCTGCACCACCGCGAGCATGTCCTGATACGAATCCGGGTTCATGGCATTGGTCCTCAACTCTGCAAGCGCGAAATATCCGCGACGTTCAGAAACAGGTTGCCGAGACGATTGAGCAGGGCCAGGCGATTGTTGCGCACCGCGGCGTCGTCCACCATCACCATGACCTTGTCGAAGAATTCATCCACCGTCGGGCGCAGACCGGCGAGGCGTTTCAGTGCCTGCGTATAGTCGCCGGCTTTCAGCAGCGGCGCCACCTGCGCGTCGAGCGCCTGCACTTCCTCGGCCAGTTTGCGTTCCGCGGGCTCTTTCAGCAGCGCCGCGTCGGGCGCGTCCGGCGGCGTGCCGCCAGCCTGGCGCAGGATGTTGCGGATGCGCTTGTTGGCCGCGGCCAGCGCCTGCGCCTCCGGCAACGCGCGGAACTCCCGGAGCGCCTTCAGGCGTGGCAACGCCTGGTCCAGTCGCGCCGGATTGAGCGACACCACCGCGTCGATCTCGTCCGCTTCGAAACCTTTTTCCCTGAGATAAGGCTTCAGCCGCTCGAGCATGAAACCATGCAGGTCCTGCGCCACGCCGTCGGCAATGACGCCGTTCGGAAACTGGCTGCGCGCGCTGGCTAACAGGTCTTTCACGTCGAGCGCCAGGGATTTCTCCACCAGGATGCGCACCACGCCCAGTGCCGCGCGGCGCAGGCCGAAGGGGTCTTTCTCGCCGGTCGGCACCAGGCCGATGCCGTAAATGCCGACCAGGGTATCGAGCTTGTCCGCCAGCGCCACGCAGACCGCGATCGGCTGCTTCGGCAACTCGCCGCCCGCGGTGCGCGGCCAGTAATGCTGCTCGACTGCGTCGGCCACCACCGTGGGCTCGTGGTCGTATTTGGCGTAGTAACGCCCCATGATGCCCTGCAATTCCGGGAATTCGCCCACCATCTCGGTGAGCAGGTCGGCCTTGCTCAACTGCGCCGCGCGCTCGGCGTGCGCCCGGTCGGCCTTGAGCAGTTGTGCAATCTTGCCGGAGAGTTTTTCCAGCCGCTGCACGCGCTCGAGCTGGCTGCCGAGCTTGTTGTGGTAAACGACGTTCGCCAGCCGCGGCAGGCGGTCGGCGAGCCGGGTTTTGCGATCCTGATCGTAGAAGAACTTGGCGTCCGACAACCGCGCGCGCAGCACCCGCTCGTTGCCGTGGACGATCTCCTTCGGGTTGGCGGCCTTCATGTTGCTCACGAAAAGAAACCGTGGCAACAGTTTCCCGTCCTTGTCGACAAGCGGAAAATATTTCTGGTGCTGCTGCATGCTGATGACGAGGCATTCCTTCGGGACCTCGAGAAAAGCCTGGTCGAAGCCGCCCGCGAGCACGACCGGATATTCGACGAGGCTGGTCACCTCGTCCACGAGCTCGGCGTTCTTGCCCAGATTCCAGTCGGCGGCGAGCTTTTTCGCGGCGGCATCCAGCGCCTTGGTGATCACTTCGCGGCGCGCATCGAAAGAAGCGATGACTTTGCCCGACTGTTTCAGGACTTTTTCATAGTCCCTGGCCTGCTTGATCGTGATCAGGCCCTTGCCGAGAAAGCGGTGGCCGAGGGTCTTGTTGCCGCTTTTGATCCCGAGCACCGTGCCCGAAACGACTTTTTTCCCATACAGCAGAACCACATAGTGCACCGGGCGCACGAACTGCGCCTCGCCGCTGCCCCAGCGCATCACCTTCGGGATCGGCAGTTTCTTCAGCGCCGCCTCGACGATGGCCGCGAGATGCTGCTTCAACGGCTCGCCTTTCTGTTTCGAGGAATAGACAAAATACTCACTCTTGTCGCCGGGGCGCTTTTCGAGTTTCGTCACGTCCACGCCGCATGACCTGGCGAAACCGAGCAAGGCCGGTGTCGGCCGGCCCGTGGTGTCGAGCGCCGTGTTCACGGCCGGCCCCTTGCGCTCGACCACGCGATCCGGTTGCTTGTCGAGCACGCCCGAGACCAGCACCGCGAGCCGCCGCGGCGTGGCATAGGGCTGCGACTCGGCGACGCCGGCGAGAAAATTTTTCTCCTTGAGCCCCTCGAAGACGTTTTTGCTGAACGCCTCCATCAGGCGCGACAGCGCCTTGGGCGGCAGTTCCTCGGTGAGCAGCTCGACGAGCAGAAGTGCGCCAGGGATGGCGCGCCTACGGACCGAAGGATGGAAAAGCGCGGTCATGGTCACTTCGCCTTGTGCTGCTTGAGCAGCGGGAAGCCGAGACGTTCGCGCGATTCGTAATAGCTCTGTGCCACGAGGCGCGCGAGCGCACGTACCCGCCCGATGTAGGCGGCGCGCTCGGTGGTGGAGATGGCGCCGCGCGCGTCGAGCAGGTTGAACGCGTGCGAGCACTTCATCACTATCTCGAAGCCAGGCAGCGGCAGGTTCAGCTCCATCAGTCGTTTGGCTTCGGATTCGTAGTCATTGAACTGCTGAAACAGCCAGTTCACATTGGAATGCTCGAAGTTGTATTTCGACTGCTCGACTTCGTTCTGGTGATACACGTCGCCGTAATTCGTGCCCTGGGTCCATACCAGATCGAAAACATTCTCGACCCCCTGCAGATACATCGCGAGCCGCTCGAGGCCGTAGGTGATCTCGCCCAGCACCGGCTTGCACGGGAGCGAACCGACTTCCTGGAAATAGGTGAACTGCGTGACCTCCATGCCGTCGAGCCACACTTCCCAGCCCAACCCCCAGGCGCCGAGCGTGGGCGATTCCCAGTCGTCCTCGACGAAACGGATGTCGTGCTTCTTCGTGTCGATGCCGATCGCGCGCAGCGAGTCGAGATAAAGATCCTGGATGTCCTCGGGCGAGGGCTTGAGCACCACCTGAAACTGGTAGTAATGCTGCAAGCGGTTCGGGTTCTCGCCATAACGGCCATCCTTGGGACGGCGCGACGGCTGCACGTAGGCGGCTTTCCACGGCTCGGGACCGAGCGCGCGCAGGAAGGTCGCGGTGTGAAACGTGCCCGCGCCCATTTCCATGTCGTACGGTTGCAGGATGACGCAGCCCTGCCGGGCCCAGTAGCGGGACAGCGTGAAAATGAGTTCCTGGAAGGTCACTGTGTTTTTGTGCGGGGCGGCCGGCTTGTTTGGCCGGCGATTATACCCCGCCCGGACCGCGGGTACAGGACGCGGTTCAGGGTCGGTTGGCCGGGATGGAAAGGTCTTCCACCGGCGGCTTGCCGGTGCTTTCCGGAGGCGGCAACGTCCTTTGATCCTGCGCCGGCGACATGGGCTCGCTGGCGTTGTCAGGCGCCGGTTCGTTCGCGTCGCTGCCGTTCTCCGGCGGCGGTGCGAATAACTCCGGCGTACGCACGTACACCGTGTCGACGGCGTCGCCCGGGTAACGCTCGAGCAGCGCCAGAATCTTGCGCGCGCGTTTGTCGAAGTAGCGCGTGCGCGAGGCCGGGTTGTTCTTCACCGGGCTCGGCAGGCTGGCGGTGAGCTCCGCCGCCTGCGCCGCGGACAATTGATCCGAGGCGAGCCCCCAATACGTCTGGGCGGCGGCCTGCACGCCATAGATGCCGCGCCCGAACTGCGCCACGTTGAGATAGAGCTCGAGAATGCGCCGCTTGCTCAGATTCTGCTCCATGGCCCAAGTGAGGATCAGCTCATGCCACTTGCGCAGCGGATTGCGCGAGGGACTGAGGAACAGGTTCTTCACCGTCTGTTGCGAGATGGTGCTCGCGCCCAGCACCAGGCGCCCCTGGGCGAGGTTGTAATCCATCGCCTCCTTGAAGGCGATGAGGTCGAAGCCGCTGTGCTGGTAGAAGCGGCTGTCCTCGGCCAGGATCACCGAGCGGATCATGTGCTTGGGTATCGCCGACAGCGGCACCGGCTGCCAGCGCACCCGCGGCCAGTCCTTGTGCTCGGCCAGCTGCTTTTCGTAATCGAGCATGAACGCCGACTTCGGCACCGGACCGGCGGCGAGCTTTTTCCAGTCCGGCCAGGTCACCGCAAGATAGAAAAGGTCGACGACCAGGAGCAACAACAGGATCCGGAACGACCAGCGCAGCACCCTGGCGGCGCGGTGCAGTAATCCCTTCATGCCGCGCTTGCCGCGGCGTCGTTTCCAGAACATGCTTCGTTGAACCATTCCTTCCAGGCCGCCGGAGACGGCGGTGCCGTTATTTTAGCACCGCCCAGTTCGGGCACCTGACCGTGCGGCTTTCGTTTCGGCGCGCCGGTCACGGAGACCGGCAACGGGCGGATCGGTTCCTCAATTCCGGGTGGACAGCCCGCGCGGATTTGGTTAATGTCCCGGCGTGCTTCGGGTCGCGCCTGAATCGCCACGGAGGAAACAGCCGGTCCCATGCAGTCCGGCATGACAAAAGGGCCCTCGCGGGCCCTTTTGTTCGCTTACACCAAACATCCCGGGGGCGCGGGGCGTGCCCAAAATCCCCGTTTGGGCTAGTATCTCCGTCCCCGGATTTCCATTGACGGTATTCTCCATGTCACCCCAGCAACCGCTCCCGGTCACTTCGATGACGCCCGCGCGCACGGCCCCGGCCGCCGGCGCACCGCGCAAGGCGGTGGCGCTGATCTCGGGCGGGCTCGACTCGATGCTCGCGGCCAAGGTCATGCTCGAACAGGGCATTCACGTCGAGGGCCTCAACTTCTACACCGGCTTCTGCGTCGAGGGGCACACGCACGCGATCCGCAACCACGAGCACGCCAAGCCGAAGCGCAATAACGCCCTGTGGACCGCGGAACAGCTCGGCATCAAGCTGCACATCATCGAAGTCATCGAGGAATACAAGGATGTCGTGATCAATCCGAAGCATGGCTACGGCGCCAATCTCAACCCCTGCCTCGACTGCAAGGGCTTCATGGTGCGCAAGGCACGCGAGTGGATGGAAAAAAACGGCTTCGACTTCATCATCACCGGCGAGGTACTGGGCCAGCGCCCGATGAGCCAGCGGCGCGACACCCTGCCGGTGGTGGCGCGCGAATCCGGCGCCTTCGACCGGCTGCTGCGTCCACTGTGCGCCAAGCTTCTGCCCGAGACCCTGCCGGAGCGCGAGGGCTGGGTGGATCGCGGCAAGTTGTTCGACTTCAACGGCCGCAGCCGCAAGCCGCAGATGCGGCTTGCGGCGCAATACGGCTTCACGGATTACGCCCAGCCGGCCGGGGGCTGCTGCTTTCTCACTAACGAGCAGTATTCGCACAAGCTCGCGGACTTGTGGTCCACCCGCGGCAGCAAGCAATACGAGCTCGACGACATCATGCTGCTCAAGGTCGGCCGGCACCTGCGCCCGCGTCCCAATTTCAAACTGATCGTCGGACGCGACGAGGGCGAGAATAATTTTCTCGAGGGCTACCGCAAGCGCTTCGTGCATCTCCACGCCATCAGTCACGAGGGCCCGCTGGTGCTCATCGACGGCATCGTGAACGAGGGCGATCTCGAACTCGCCGCACGCTTGACCGCGCGCTTCGGCAAGGGCCGTGAGTCCGAATCGGTGACTCTGACCGTGACCGACATGCAGGGGAACAGCCGCGAACTCCGCGTCGCTCCGATGCCGGCCAACGAGATTCCGCCGGAGTGGTATTTATAATGACAAGACGAGCGCAGCGAGCAGGGATGAAGCCATATATCAAGACGAACGAAGTAGGGCTTCATTTATGAGCCATTTCGTGCTGGACGCGCGCTATCTGCTGTGTCCGATGCCGGTGATCCGCACCCAGAACCGCATCGCCGAACTCGCCCCTGGCGACACGCTCGAAGTGCACGCCACCGACCCCGGCGCCCTGCATGACATTCCAACCTGGTGCCGGGTTCATGGCCACGAGGTCGTCTCCGTGACGGACGTTGACAGGAAAATATCAATCACTTTGCGTGTCGGCAAAACGACATGAGCGCCGCTCACGAACACGGCCATTTCGATACCTCGAACGACGCCCGCTACGATGCGAGCCGCCGGGTCACGCTGGTCAGCGTGGTCTGGAACCTGATCCTCACCGTTGCGCAGATCATCATCGGCTTCGTGGGGCATTCACAGGCTTTGATCGCCGACGGCCTGCACACGTTGTCCGATTTCATCACCGATTTCATGGTGCTGTTCGCCCTGAAGCACGGAAGAAAAGATGCCGACCAGGAACATCCCTACGGCCACGCGCGCATTGAAACCGCCGTGACCATGATCCTCGGCATCATGCTGGTGGTGGTCGGCGCCGGCATCGCTATCAACGCCGGCCTGCGCCTGGCCTCGGCACAGACCTTCGTGGTTCCCTCGGCCATGACCCTGTGGATCGCCATCATCACTCTGGTGGCGAAGGAGGCGCTGTACCGCTACACCATGGTCGTCGCCGACCGCTTCGATTCGAACATGCTGCGCGCCAATGCCTGGCATCATCGCTCCGACGCCCTGTCTTCGCTGATCGTGGCGGCCGGCATCGGCGGCAGTCTGCTCGGCTTCGGGTATCTCGACTCGGCCGCGGCCCTGATCGTGGCGCTGATGGTGGTGAAAGTCGGTGGCGAGCTCGCCTGGCAGACACTGCGCGAACTGGTGGACACCGGACTGGCCGCGGAAGACCTCGAGTCCATCCGCCGCGTGATCCTTTCCATCAGCGGCGTGAAGGCGTTGCACCTGCTGCGCACGCGGCGTGTAGGCGAACAGGCGCTGGCCGACGTGCATATCATCGTCGATGACCGCTTGAGCGTTTCCGAAGGACACCAGATCAGCGAAATGGTGCGTGTCAGACTCATCGAGAAAATCCCGTCCCTGGCCGACGTGATGGTGCACATCGACACCGAGGAGGACGTGAACGGCCCCAGCTGCGCCGGTTTGCCGTTGCGTGACGAACTTCAGCAGCGCCTGGACAATTACTTTCGCGACATCCCGGAGGCGCGGCTGATCGAACACATGACCCTGCATTATCTGAACGGACGCATCGATATCGAACTGCTGCTTCCGCAAGACAGGGTCGCTCCGCACGTGACGGTGCGACAGTTGGCGCTGCGGTTTGCCGCCGCAGTTCGCGATGATCGGGATATCGGGAATGTGGATGTATATTTCCATTAATGCACCAATAATGTGCATTAGAATAATAAATGCACTAAATTGGTGCATTAATAACGCATTTGCAGAGTAGCGTTATCAGCAAACGTTTGATTTACATGTAGTTCGTGGGTGGCATATTTCGTGCAAAAATACGCACTCAATTTTCCGCTGCAACGCGGCAACCATAACGTTTCCCAGGAGGAACTCCGATGTCCGGCGCCGATGTACTCAAGATGATCAAAGACAAGAAAGTCAAATTCGTTGACTTTCGCTTCACCGACACCAAAGGCAAGGAGCAGCATGTCTCCGTGCCGGCCAGCACCATCGAAGGTGAAACCTTCGAGCATGGCAAGATGTTCGACGGCTCTTCCATCTCCGGATGGAAAGGCATCCAGGAATCCGACATGATCCTGATGCCGGAAGCGGCCACCGCGGTCATGGACCCGTTCATGGAGGAACCGACCCTCATTCTGCGCTGTGACGTCATCGAGCCCAACACCATGCAGGGCTATGAGCGCGATCCGCGCTCGCTCGCCAAGCGCGCCGAAGCCTACCTCAAGAGCACCGGCGTGGCCGACACCGCCTTCTTCGGCCCCGAAGCCGAATTCTTCATCTTCGACGACGTGCGCTGGGGCGCCGACATCAGCGGTTCGTTCGTCAAGATCGATTCCGAAGAAGCCTCGTGGAACACCGAGAAAGTGTACGAAGGTGGCAACCTGGGCCACCGTCCGACCGTGAAGGGCGGCTACTTCCCGGTCCCGCCGGTCGACTCGCAGCAGGACATCCGCTCGGCCATGTGCCTGGCGATGGAAGAAATGGGTCTGTCGATCGAGACTCACCACCATGAAGTCGCGACCGCCGGCCAGAACGAAATCGGCATGCTGTTCAACACCTTGGTGAAGAAGGCCGATGAGCTCCAGATCTACAAATACTGCGTGCATAACGTGGCGCACAGCTACGGCAAAACCGCGACCTTCATGCCAAAGCCCATCGTCGGCGACAATGGCTCCGGCATGCACGTACACCAGTCGCTTGCCAAAGACGGCAAGAATCTGTTCAGCGGCAACGAGTATGGCGGGCTGTCGCAGGCCGCGCTGTATTACATCGGCGGCATCATCAAGCACGCGCGCGCGCTCAACGCCATCACCAATTCGCTGACCAATTCCTACAAGCGTCTGGTGCCGGGCTTCGAAGCGCCGGTCATGCTCGCCTACTCGGCGCGCAACCGTTCGGCTTCGATCCGCATTCCGTACGTGCCAAACCCGAAAGGCCGTCGCATCGAAGTGCGCTTCCCGGATGCCGGCAGCAATCCTTATCTCGCCTTTACCGCCATGATGATGGCCGGCCTCGATGGCATCATGAACAAGATCCATCCGGGCGAGGCCATGGACAAGGATTTGTACGATCTGGAACCGGAAGAGGAGAAGAAGATTCCGACCGTGTGCCATGCGCTCGACCAGGCGCTCGAAGCGCTCGACAAGGATCGCGCCTTCCTCAAGGCCGGCGGTGTATTCACCGACGATGTGATCAACGCTTACATCGACCTCAAGATGGCGGACGTCACGCGCATGCGCATGACCACGCATCCGATCGAGTTCGACATGTATTACAGCGTCTAACGGGAATGGCCTCGC
>JACQER010000190.1 GCA_016200465.1 Gammaproteobacteria bacterium
CGCGAGCCGATTTCGCTCGAAGTGCCCGTGGGATCGGAAGAAGACTCGGAATTGGGAGACTTTATCCCCGATACCGAAGTGGAATCGCCGATCAACGCAACCGCGCACAAACTGCTCTCCGAGCAGATCAAGACGGTTCTCAATACGCTCCCGGCGCGCGAACAGAAAGTTCTCCGCATGCGGTTCGGCTTGGACGACGGCTATTCCCATACCTTGGAAGAGGTGGGCTACGTCTTCCAGGTTACGCGGGAACGCATCCGACAGATCGAGGCCAAGGCGCTGCGGCGCTTGCGTCATCCGTCGCGTTCCAAGAAGCTGAAAGACTACATAGATTGAGAAGACACCACCAGGGATAGAGAGATCACGGAGGAAGGCTGGGGGGGCCGGCGTCCAATCCAGCGGAAATAGAAATTCTTCGGTTCTTTCTCTGTGGTCTCCCTGATCTCTGTGGTTGACCCCGTCTATCTTCGAACCGCGTACATAACAGCGAATCGGTACGCGCGTTGGGACGGATCGAAGTAATAGCCCACGCCGGCGAAGGAATCCACCGCTTCGCGCGGGATGCGGTCGAGATCGGTGGGCGCGTATCCGAGACGCTCGGCGAGCGCGCGGCCCATCTCGAAATGAAACTCGCCGAAGGGTTCGAGCGCCACCCGCTGGTACATCTCTTTTACCTTTTGCTCCAGGTCGATCAGGTTGACGGATTTTTCCACGCTGACGCTTGGCATGCTCATGGTTTCCTCCTTGAGTCAGTTTTTGGCGGCCGCGACGATGTCGCCCTTGACGCTGCCGACCAGGGCGAACAGTTCGTCCTGTTCGCGTTGGGGCACGTTGAACTTGTCGAGCGACTTCTTGAATTCGGAGGCCATGGCCTGCCATTCTTTCTCGCCGATATTCAGGTGCGCGTGCGACTGCTTCATGCTGCGGCCGGTGTACGTGCATGGCCCTCCGGTGGCCTGACACATGAATGCGGTGACCTGGTATTTGAGCCCCGACTTGGGCACGCGGTCGCGCGCCGCTTTAATTGCCGGGTTGGCGTTGAGCGTGTCGTTGACGAGCAGCCGCTCGATGAAGTCGTCCACCACCGTGGCGATAGCATACACGCCGCCGAGGCGGTCGTAGAGCGGAACCGTGGCGGCCTTCTCGGATGACGGGCCGTACGCGGTTGCGCATCCGACGAGCAGCAGTATGGCGGCGAACAGCAGCGATGATGCGCCAGGAAGCAAATGCGTTGTGGATTTCATGATCTCCTCCGGGGATGCGTTGAATGCAAATGTTTGTGTGGCATCGGCAAGGACGCAACCGCCCACGGAATGGTTCCCGCATTTTGGGCGACAGAATCGGTACGAGGGGCAGCGCGTCAGGTGTTTTGACGCGCGGGATCGGCGGGCGAGCCTTTGAGCGGCACGCCGCCTCTGTCCGCACATTCTTTGGGCGAAGCGTGGAGAAAACCCTTGCCTTTGCAGGAATTCTGTCCGGGGCAGGCGTTCCAGGCGGTGGCGCAGGTGGTCTGGCCCTTGCAGCCGTTGATGCCGAAGCAGGCTATTTGCGCCGCCTCGGCTTTTGGCGCGAACGCCTCCACTGACTTGTACATGCCGTAGAACGCTGCCGCGGTGGCGATCGAGATCGCGGCCCCGTTCGTAATCTTCCTGCCGATCGGGACGATCTTCTTCTCACGCGCCATTTCGCGCCGGATCTTCGTGACGCACACTTCCATGAACTGCCCGGCCATTTCCCACAGGCTGCCGGCGACGAGTACGCCAAGCGCGCCGTAGAGCGCGATGCCCGGCAGCGGTACGATGCCCGTGACCATCAGCCACAGGAATATGGCCGCGGTGGCGCCGCCCGTAAGTCCTAAAAAAAATGGCGCAAGCCTGTCGCGCTCGCGAGTGGAGCGGTAAAGCTGCCACAGGCTCAGCGCGATGGCGCCGACGAAGATCGGATAGAGTGTCGCGTGCGAGGTCAAGGCGGTGGCACCGATCGCACTGGCTGCCGACACCAGCACCGGCGCGCCAAAACAGGCGGCGCTGGCCGCGATCGCGCCCCCGATGCCGGCGAGCTGGCCGCCCGCGCTGCGTGCCAGGCGCAGAACCGCGGCGTCGTCGGTTGGCGCCTGTGCCTGCTCGAAGGCCTCGGGCCGGCGCGCGCGGAAGGTGATCGCGTGGGCGCCGAAATAGCCGGCCATCAGGCGCGTGTCCTCGCCGCTTGCGTGGGCGAAATAATCGAAGCTGGAAACGTATTCCACGTGCTTGAAGCCGATTTCACGGAACAGGTCGAGATAGGCATCTTCCTCGACCGCGCCCACGATGCACTCGGCCCACAGCTTGGGATCGCGCTTGGCTTTGCCGGAGATCGGCCTGGCAAGGGCGATGTCGCTGATCTGGAGACGCCCGCCGGGCTTGAGTACGCGCAGGATTTCGCGGATCGCGTGCGTCTTGTCCGGCACCAGGTTCAGCACGCCATTGCTCGTGACCGCGTCCACCGACTGGTCCGGCAATGGAATCTGCTCGGCGTTGCCGGCAAGAATCTCGATGTTGGTGGCGCCCGCCGCGGCGATGTTTCGCGCCAGCTTCGCGCGCATCGCCTCGGTGAGATCCAGGGCATATACCTTTCCCTTCGGACCCGCACGCCGTGCGGCGAGGATCGCGTCGGTGCCCGAGCCGCTGCCGATGTCGAGCACAGTGTCGCCCGCGCGGATGACCCCGGCGGCAAAGGGGTAGCCGACGCCGGCAAAGGATTCGACCGCGGTCGGCGGCAGCGCGTCGAGTTCGGCCGGCGGATAGCCGACGAGCTCGGCCGCCCGGCGCCCCGTCGGGAAATGAAAGAGGCGCGTGGGGCAGTTGGCGATCTCGGTGTACATGTCCTCCACGGCCTTCAGGATGGCCTCGCGTTTGTTGCTGACGATGGCGACCATGTCATCCTCCTCGCGGTTTTCAGAACCGGCGCAGCAGGTTTTTGATACGCAGCTCGAACTCGGGCGGGGCCGGTTCCTTCCCGACCGCACCGAGCTTGCCCTTGAGGTGGCGTTCGAACTCGGCGCGCGAGTAGCAGGCGCGACAGGTGTGCAGGTGCTGCTCCATTTCGGCATGGCGCGCGCCATCGAGCTCGCGGTCGAGATACTCGAACAAGCGGCGCAGGGCCTCTTCGCAACCGATCTCTTTAATGTCGCTCATGGTGTTCACCTGTCTGAGATATATGGAATGACTCTTTGTCCGCGGCGGGAGCGTGCTTGAGGCCCGCCTCCTGCGCGTGTTGCCACAGCGCCTTTTGTAACTGTGAGCGCCCGCGGTTCAAGCGCGAGCGCACGGTGCCGACCGGCACGCCGAGCGTCTCGGCAATCTCCTGATAGTTCAGGCCCTGCAGGTCGCAAAGGATTACCGGCACCCGGAACACCTCGGGCAGGGCGTCTACCGCTTTTTGCAAGTCTTGTTGCAGCACCTTGTTGAGAAACTCCTGTTCGGGGTTGCCCCACCACAAGAGAAACGGCTGGTGCAAACGGTCGAACAGCGAGAACGCCGGTTCCTCGTCAGGTTCGCCTTGAGCTTCGGCCAGCGCCTCGAGCGAGGCCGGTTCGGTCTTGCGACATTCGCTCAGGAAGGTGTTGGTGAGAATGCGGAACAGCCAGCCGCGAAAACATTGGCGGTCGTGCAACGATCCGAAATTCGCCCAGGCTTTGGTGACTGTTTCGGCCACGAGGTCCTCGGCGTCGGCGCGGTTTTTGGCCAGCCGCAGCGCCGTGCCATAGAGACGGTCGAGGAGACCGGTAATCTCTTGCTCGAAGAAGGCACGGTCGGCGTCGGTCATGGTCAATGGCTTTGGGTCATTCTCCGCAAGGACGTTTCTGCCGGGTGTACGGTTCCCGGCGTCACCTTACAACGGCATTAAGGGCTTGGATCATATCCTCGACCGGAATCTTGTGTGCCCGTGCGGCCCATTTGAGTTTCATTAACCGCATCGCGAGCGGAAACAGGCCCTTGCGTATATCCGGGCAGCCGAAGGAGAAAAACACATCCAGCGTCTGCGGATAGCGACGGTAGACGCTCCATACGGTCATGTCCGGGGTGATGGGTTGATGGCCCATGTCACGCCTTCTCCCTGGTGGAAACCTGTTGCTGTAGTTTACGACGGTCCGGTATTGTTGACACAAGGACGCATCGGGAGGCCGGAGAGTTCCCGGTACGATGTGCCCTTGATACCCCCTTTGTAGCGGCCGGCACCGGGATCGGTGCAGCGCCCGGGACTAGAACGACAACACTTGGCGCCCCGGCATTTCGGCCACCAGCGCCTGCGCACCCATCCAGCCGGCGTTGGGCACCATGTTGTCCTCGGTCA
>JACQER010000191.1 GCA_016200465.1 Gammaproteobacteria bacterium
GTGCTGGCGGAATGCGACGGCAATATCTCCGAAACCGCGCGCCGCCTCGGCATGCACCGGCGCACTCTTCAGCGCAAACTCGCCAAGCGTCCGGTCAGGGGCTAGCCGATCGGGTTACCCGGCCGGTCTTCAGGTCGTCGAGAATCCGCGTCGCTTCACCCGCGATTTTTTTCCGACTGAACAATAATTGCCAGCGGCTGCCGCCGAGCTGGTGCCACAGGAACGCCGAACGGATGCCGGCGAACAGCGCCGCGCGCACCCGGGCGGCGACCGCCGGGTCGCTCAGGTAACCGTGCTCGCCGTTGACCATGATGCGGGGAGTGAGCGTGCTGATCGTCTGGGTGTAAAGTTCCGCGAGTTTTTCCACCAGCCGCGGATGCACCGCTTCGCCGTTCGGTTCGCTCTCGAAAAATTTCATCTGCGATTGAATCGCTTCGATGCCGCGACGGATGGCGTCCTGCATGTCCGGGTTGCGCCGCAACTGGCCCTCGAGATGGATCATGGCGATGACGTACTTGGCGATCTCGACATCGCCCGCGTCGGCGATGCCGCCGAGTTTCCGGCTCAGCAGGTTCAATCCGATGGCCACGCCCCGCGTTCCGCCGTACACGGCCTCGGTGCTGGGCGCGTCGATCTGCGTCAGCGCCTGGATGCTGGCGGCAAAGCCGGGACCGTCGGTGCGGCCTTCGCGCGCCAACTGCTGCGCGAGGCGCGCGGCCTGAAACAGGCCCGCCAGGGCGAGTGTGCGGTCGGCAAACGGCGTGTTCATGGGCGGCGGTCGGTCGGGTAAACCGCTCCAAGTCTAGGGACGTTCTGATTAACTCGCGATAGGTCCATGAAACTGCGTATATCCCACGGGACTCCGGGTCTCCCCCGGCGATGAAAATATATTATTCAGAACGTCCCTAGGGCAGGGGGGGCGAGGCCGGGCAACGGCGCGCCAGACTTCTCCCCGGGCGTGGGGGTTTAATTGTCCTTCATGCAGGCGCGCTCGACTTCGACGCGCTTGACGCCACGCACGCCTTCGACGGCGCGCTTGATCTGCGCCACGATGTTGTCCGCGTACGGACAATTGGGCGTGGTGAGCTGGATGTCGAGATGCACGTAGTCGTCGACAATGTCGATTTCCTGGATGAACCCCAGTTCGACGATATTGTGTCGCAACTCCGGATCCATGACTTTCCGGAGCGCGTCATAGACCATGCTTTCGGTGATGGTTGAACTCATCGGGACGACCTTTGCCTGAACAGGATGGGTACAGTCTAGCAAATCGCGCCGTGGCTGTACCGCATGCCCCATGGCTGACATCAACATTAGACCGGCGGCACGAACGGACGGTTCGGACCGTCGCGTCTGGCCCTGACCGGCTTGACTATAATAATGAAGCAAAGATGTCGGATATAAAATGATCACGGTAGGCCACCGCCGCGATCGGCATGTCGTCAACAACAGGGACCCCGCGCTGGCTGCGCCATGACGGAAATTGCGGACAAACCCAAGATAGGGCTGATCCTGGCCGGCGGCGGCGCGCGCGCCGCCTACCAGGTGGGCGTGCTCAAGGCCGTCGCCGAAATGCTTCCGCCGGACAGCCCGAATCCGTTTCCCATCCTCTGCGGCAGTTCCGCCGGCGCTATTAACGCCACCACGCTCGCCATCTATGCCACGCGTTTTCACGAAGGCGTGCGGCGTCTTGTCTACGTCTGGCAGAATTTTCACGTGCACCAGGTATTCCGCGCCGACGCGCTCGGGGTGATGACGAACGGGCTGCGCTGGTTCGCGGCCATGGTCGCGGGCGGTCTCGGACGGCGCAATCCGCGAGCCCTGTTCGACCGCGCGCCGCTGCGCCGGCTGTTGTACCGCACCATGCCATTCGCCCGGATTCAGGAATCTATCAATGCCGGCGCGCTGCACGCGCTGAGCGTCACGGCCTCTGGCTACGGTTCCGGTCAGTCGGTGTCGTTTTTCCAAGGGTCGCCGTCGCTGGTCCCGTGGCACCGCGCGCGGCGCGTGGGTTGCGCGGCCGATATCACCATCGATCATCTCATGGCGTCTTCGGCGATTCCGTTCGTGTTCGCCGCGGAAAGAATCAACCGCGAGTATTTCGGCGACGGCTCCATGCGCCAGATCGCTCCCATCAGCCCGGCGCTGCACCTGGGTGCCGAACGCGTGCTCGTGGTTGGCGTGCGCCAGGAGAGCCCGCCGCCACGGGTGAAGATCGAAACCGATGAATATCCTTCGCTGGCGCAGATCGCCGGTCACGTACTGAACAGCATTTTTCTCGACAGCCTGGAGGCGGATCTCGAGCGTCTGCAGCGCATCAACAAGACCATCCGCCTGATCCCGGCGCACCATCTGCGCGAGAGCGGCGTGACCTTGCGCAACGTGGATGTGCTCCTGATTTCTCCAAGCGAGGACCTGGAGAAAATCGCCGCGCGGCACGCGCATCATCTGCCGCAGACGATACAGTTCCTGCTGCGCGGGCTGGGTGCCTTCAACCGCAAAGGCTCGAACCTCGTGAGCTATCTGCTGTTCGAGAAGCCGTTTTGCCGCGAGCTGATCAACCTGGGCTACAAGGACGCCATGCATCGCCGCGAGGAGATATTGCGGTTTCTGGAGACCTCCGCCAGGTGACGCGCTGGCTTGTCACCGTCGGCGTCGTTCTCATTGTTGCGGGGCTCATCTGGCCTTGGCTCGCCAGACTCGGATTGGGGCGATTGCCGGGTGACATCGTGATCGAGCGCGAGGGGTTTCGCTTTTACTTTCCGATCACGACGATGGTTCTGATCAGCGTGGTGTTGTCGCTGATTTTCTGGTTGTTCCGGAAATAATGTTGCGTGCACTCCGCGTACGAACTGCTGTCATCCCCGCTTTCGCGGGGATGACGATAAGGAAATAAATCTAGTGCGTGACCCGCGTCACGCCGCCGCCGGACAGCACGCGCACGCGGTCACCGACTTTGAATTGTTCGTCAGCCGCCTGGGTCACCGCGATCATGCGACCGCCGTCGAGCTTGACGGTGATCTCGACGCCCTTCTGGCGGGTGGTGCCTTCTTCCGCCGCGGCGCCGGCGACCCCGCCGGCGACGGCGCCCAGCACGGATCCGACGATGGCGCCCTTGCCGTGACCGATTTCGCTGCCGGCGACACCGCCGACCACGGCGCCGGCGGTGCTGCCGATGCCGGATTTGGTACCTTCGATCTTGACCTCGCGCACCGATTCCACGACGCCCATTTGCACTTCCTGGACCCCGCGCGTCTGTCCACGTTCGTAATCACCGCCGCCGAGCCCGCCGGCGCAGCCCGCCAGCATCAACGCCGCGACGAAACCGGCTGGAATGAAATAACGCATATAATCCTCCGCTGAAATTCAGATGATGAATGATCCGTAACGTTAGAGACGTCGTGCGGTTGACAAGTTCCCGCCCCGCCGGCTCAGACACCGGTCATATTATGCCGTGCGAGCAGGAAATCCAGCCACTGATTGGTGAGGTGCTCCTGCACTTGGTTCTGCGACAGGCGTTCGTCGAGATTGTCCAGGTCGACGATGTCGAGCGGCTGGTCCTGCCATGAACAGCTGAACACCGCCTTGGTGCGCTTGCCGGTGGCGGGGTCGATCTGCCATTGCAGGCATTGCGAACACACGCCTTTCAGGCAGCATTGCATCGGCGTGTTGATCGAACCGGTCGTCGCCGGATGTTTCGTCAGGTACGGCGCGAGCTCGTTTTTGCGCGCGTCGCGGATGAGGCGTACCAGCCGGTTGCTCCCGACCACCTGCAGGCGCGTGACGTCTTCCAGCTTGACCGGTATCTCGCCCAGTGCGCCCGCGGCGTATTGGGCGATGGCGTCCACGACCGGTGCTGTGACACTACGATCCTGCGGCCGGCGCGACTTGACCGGTTCTCCGCTCCCGGTGATCCACAGGACGGCGTCGGCGGCGGCCTCGATCTCGTCCCGGCAGAAGACGTCCCGGGCGGTGTCGAAGCAGCCCACGAACAGCACGCGGTTGCCTTTGTCGCGCAACGCTCTTCCGGTGGACTGCACGTGCGCGGCGCCGTGGCGGCCGCCGATGAAGAGAATAGTCTCGTCGCCGTCCGGAATCGTCGCGCGCACGCCGGTCGGGCCCATGAGCGCCACCGGTTCGCCGGGCTTGAGCAAGGACACGAGGCGCGAGCTCGCGCCTCGCTCGATCACCATGAGCGACACCGTGCCCCGGGTCGTGTCGACGCGCGCGCCGGTCATGGCCAGCGCCTCGGTCTGCAGGCGCGTGCCGTCCACGAGCGCGGAACGGGTCTCGAAGTTCTGCAACCGGAAAAACTGACCGGGCTTGAAGCGCCGCGCCGCGAGCGGCGCATGCACGGTGAGTTCCACCACCGACGGCGTGAGCCGCCGGACCGACTCAACGCGCGCGGCCAGCAGTTCCTCCACGTGCGCACGGAAGTGCTGGTACTCCTTGGGGTCGCCTTTCTGATTCACGCGGCTTCCCAGTGCGGCCACGATCTTGGGATAGGTGCGTTGCCCCGAGGCTACGGCCTTGACCACGCTGCCATGAAACACCGGATGGGTGTCGCCGAGAAAACTCACGCGGCGGTTGTTGATGTCATAAGAGGTGAACGCGCCGAAGTCGTCCATCTTGCAGTGCGCCGCGACCGGAATCGGTTCGAGTTTCCCGCCGACGTCGTGATAGGTCTGATAGTGGCCGCGCTCCTTGTGGAAGTGGCCCTTGTGTTCGAACTCATAGGCGACGTTCGGGCGCGCGCCGGTGGCCACGAGGATCGCGCGCGTCGGGATCACCACCTCTTCGCCGGTTTCCGACCACTTGCCGTTCTCGTCGGGACGCAGCCGCTTCGCCACCAGAGCCTCGACCTGGCCGTCCCGGTCTACGCGCGCTTCCTTCGGATCGAGGCCCTCGGCGTAGTAAATGCCTTCCTCGAACGCCTTGATGATTTCCTCGTGGTTGCGGGTATAGGCGGGCGACTGGTTCATGCCCTTGCGGTAGGCGATGGTCACGCCGCCCCACTGGCGGACGAGCTTCAGCAGGTCGGGCGCGGTTCGCGCCTGTTTCGCGCGTTCGCGCTCGGCGCGCACCGCGCGTCCGTGCGCGAGGAATTCGTCGAGGATCCGGAGCGAGGCGGCGTCGAGTCCGGCGCGCACCGCGGCTTCGCCTTTTGCTTTGGCAAGCACCTCATAGCGCTCGAGCATCTTCTCGACCTGCACGATGTAATACGCCTGGATTTCGGTGGCGGTGTCGACGCCGGTGAGGCCGCCGCCGATCACCACCGCCGGCAGGCGCACCTGCAGGTTGGCGAGGCTGGAATGCTTGGCCGCGCCGGTCAGCTGCAGTGCCATGAGAAAATCGTTCGCCTGGCGCATGCCGGGCGCGAGGCTGCCCGGGATCGGCAGCGCCTGCGGCAGACCGGCGCCGATGCAGATGGCGATGTGATCGAAGCCCAGATGCCAGGCGTCTTCCACCGTCAGTGTGCCGCCGAAGCGCACGCCGCCGAACACCTGGAACTGCGGACGGCGCGCCAGCGAGAGATAAATGAGTTTGAGGAAGTTCTTGTCCCAGCGGTTGGTGATGCCGTATTCCGCGACGCCGCCGAAACCGGCCATGGTGCGCGTGTCGAGCGCTTCCTCGAGGTCGAGGTAATCGCGCACCGGTTCGCGCACCAGCTTTTCGGGCAGCGGTTCGATCTTGAGGCCGTCGGCGCCGACCACGGCGAAGCCTTCCATCAGCATGTGGTGCGCGAGCGTGAAGCCCGCCGGGCCCATGCCGAACACCAGCACCTTGAGCCCGTTGTACGGCTTCGGCAGCCACTGGCGCGGCCGCAGCGGATTCCAGCGGATCAGCAGGTCGTAGATTTCCACGCCCCACGGCAGGTCGAGCACGTCGGTGAGTATGCGCGTCTCGGTCTGCGGGATGTTGACCGGATCCTGCTTCTGGTAGATGCAGGCCTTCATGCAGTCGTTGCAGATGCGGTGGCCGGTGGTGGCGCACATCGGGTTGTCGACCGTGATCATGGCCAGCGCGCCGATGCCGTAGCCGGATTTTTTCAGGCTGTGCATCTCGGAGATTTTTTCGTCCAGCGGACAGCCGGTGAGCGTCACGCCGAGCGGATTGACCTTGAGCCCCTTGTCCGGCTCGCCTTTCTTTTCGGGAAAACCCTTGGAGCAGAAGTCGCCGTCGTGGTCGTGGCAGTAGATGCAGTAGTTGATTTCATTCTGCACCTCGCGCGCGTTCATGCGCGGGTCGGTGAGCTTGAATCCGTCGCGGGCGCGCAGGTGTTCGGCCGGTCCGGCGACGCGCCCGACGGCGTCGTTGAGCGGCACGATCGGCACCAGTCTCTGGTGATCGATGCCCTCCGGCAGGCGGAAACTCACCCAGCCTTTGACCGCGGTCTTGCCCTCGGGCACGGTGAGCGCACGGATGCACCAGCGCGTGAGTTTTTCGATCGGGTCGGCGTTCGCCTTCTCGTCCTTGAGCAGTTGTTCGCCGTATTGCGCAATCGCCAGCTCGCGGTCGGCGGGATCCAGCCCCGCCTGTTTGAGTGTTTGCGTCAGCCAGTTGTCCAGCTCGGCGAAGCTCTCGAATTCCTCTTTTTTCGCCAGGCGCCGGCGCGCGCGCCGCTGCACGAAGAATTTCTTGAAATGGAACACCGGGTCGTGCGCCAGCGTCTGCCGGCGCGAAACGTCGACCGGTTCCTGGATGCCGAAGAGGCCGGCGATGAAATCGTCCAGCACCGGCCCGCAGCCGAGCAGCAGTTCGCTGACCTGCAACGGCGCGAGCGATTCGCGGCCCTCGCGCCACGCAACCAGCGTGTCGCGTGCGCGCGCATCGTGATCGCGGAGGCGATCGAGGAACAGGCCGTCGATTTTTTTCAGGCCTTCCGGCGTGAAAAGCTCAGCGAAGCTGAGGCCGTGGTTCAGTGCCAATGCCGGCGGCAATTCAGATCGGGACATGAAAAATTCGTTATGCGGAGTCCGGAAAAAGTGCGCCGGTGAATTCCCGTCCGGGGTCGCTCGGCGAGCGCGTATTGTAAATCCTCACGCGCGGGATTGCATGAAAAAACCGATTTGACGCAGGACAATTCCGGGAATTGTCCGCGCGCTTTACTGACCGCCGTCAGGATTGTTTGGTTTTGCCGGTATTGACGCCGATCAGGGTGTACGCCGGGCACCAGCCCAAAACCACAGTCAGGATCGGGCCAATGCCGATCAGTCCCCACCAGCGGGCGTCGCCCTCGAGCAGGAACAACAGACTTAATAATGCGATGCCGACGACGATGCGGATGGCCTTGTCCACGCTGCCGATGTTCTTTTCCATGAGCGCCTCCTTTGAGGTATGGATGGCGCGTCCAGATTAACGCCGTGGTCCCGGCGCTACAACTGGCGGCGCCAGTCGCCGGATTTGCCGCCGGTTTTGGAGACGAGGCCGATGTCGGTGAGGGTCATGCCGCGATCCGCGGCCTTGCACATGTCGTAGATGGTGAGCAGCGCGATCTGCACCGCCGCGAGCGCTTCCATCTCGACGCCGGTTTGCGCCCGGGTGCGCACCGTGCTGCGGCAATACACCGCAGACCGTTTTTCATCGGCGGTCAGTTCGATGTCCACGGCGGTGAGGGGAATGGCGTGACACAGCGGAATGAGTTCCGCGGTTTTCTTCGCCGCCATGATGCCGGCCACGCGCGCGACCGCGAGCACGTCGCCCTTTTTGTGGCCGCCGGCGACGATGAGTCGCAGCGTTTCCGGGCGCATGCGGATCAACCCCTCGGCCACGGCCTCGCGCGCGGTGACGTCTTTTCCGCCCACGTCCACCATGTGCGCCTCGCCGGACGGTTTGAGGTGGGTCAGCTTGTCAGCCATGAAGGAAGCCCGATTATCACTTGGGCGCCGGATCGTGCCGGATGCGCGGCAGCATTTCCGTGAGGTTGCACGGTCCGGTGGTCGCGTTCAGCTGCGGCAGGATGATCTTGTCCATGCCGGTGCGGCAGGCGCCGGTCGAGCCCGGCAGGCAAAAGACGAGCGTGTCGCCGGCCACGCCGGCGAAGGCGCGCGACTCGATGGTGGAAGTGCCGATCTCCTCGTACGACAGCCAGCGGAACAGTTCACCGAAACCGGGGATGGTTTTGGTGAACAGCGGTTCGAACGCCTCGGGAGTGACATCGCGCTTGGTCAGGCCGGTGCCGCCGGTCGAGATGACCGCATCCACGTTCTTGTCCGCCATCCAGGCGCGCAACTGGGCGCGCAGTTTTTCGACGTCGTCCGGGAGAATCACGCGCGCCGCCAGCTTGTGTCCCGCCGTCTCCAGCCGTTCCTGCAACAGGTCGCCGGAAGTGTCGTTTTCGCGCGTGCGCGTGTCCGACACCGTCAGCACCGCGATGTTCAGGGGAAGGAACGGACCCTTGGATTTTTTACTCATGATTTTTTCCTCGAGATACCGCGATTAATCCTGTGGCGGCAGGTGCACGAGGTTGCGCAGCGCCTGCACGTCGCGCACGGTGATGTGATTGCCGTGTACGTCGATCAGTCCGCCCTGGCGCAGTTTCGCGAGAATACGCGACAGCGTTTCGGGCTGGATCGCGAGACGCGAGGCGATCACGCCCTTCGGGGTCGTGAGCTGAACCTCGGGCGAGGTCTTGACGTCGCGCGGTATCTGCTCGAGCAGATACGCGACCAGGCGATAGGTGGCGTTCTGCAGCGTGAGGCTTTCGATCTGGTTCACCAGCATGTGCAACCGCCGGCTCATGGAGCCAAGCAGTCCGAAGCAGGCGTCGCTCGATTCGCGCAGCAGGCCCAGAAAGGTTTTCTGCTCGAAGGCATAGAGACGGGCCTCGCTCACCGCTTCCGCGTTGACAGGGTAGCGTCCCTGGGTGCCCATGAACATCACCGCCTCGGCAAAGGTCTCACCCGGGCGCATGAGCTCGATCACCTTTTCATCGCCCTCGGGCGAGAGGCGGAAAAGTTTTATCAGGCCGTCGCGCAGGAAGAAAAACCGTTCCGCGGGCTGGCCTTGGCGGAACAAGGCGTCGCCTGGATTGAGATGGATGTCATGCGCGCCCTGTATCAGGGTGTTCATGTGCTCGTCTGCCATGTCGGCGAACAGGTAGGCGCGACGAAGTTCACGCGCGGCCTCCGGGGATCGGTTCATGGCGTAATCATAACCTCAGACGGGGGCGGTTGACCAAGGTCAATGCCATCGGCGGCGCGCCGTTTCAGAGTGGCGAACGTCTCAAGCACCCGCGCGTCGTATTTTTGACATCGTGACCGCAGCCAACCCCAGGGAGGCAAGTGGAGGCATGAAAGTCCAGTTACTGGTTTCCGAAGCATGCGCCCCGTGTGACCAGGCCGAGAAAATCTGGCGTGGTGTCGCGGCCGAGCGTGAGCTGGACTTTTCCGTCGTGGACCTGGCCACGCCCGAGGGCACGACCCTGGCCGAGCGCCTGCGGCTCAAGACCATCCCCGCGCTCGTGATCGACGGCGTGCTGATCGCCATCGGCGTGCAAAGCCCCGACGAAGCGCGCGCGCTCGTGACGCGCCCCTTACAGCGAAAACACCCCTGAGCTTCGGCGCGCCCTAGGCCTTGGGCGCGAAATGCGCTACCGTTTCCGGCATGCTGACGCTCGAAGAAGCCCGCGCCGCCATTCTGGCGGAAGTATCTCCCGCCACCGCGAGGGAGTCCGTTACGCTGTCACAGGCACACGGCCGCTTTGTCGCGCAGGAATTGCGCGCGCGGGTGGACAATCCGGCGTTCGACAATTCCGCCATGGACGGTTATGCGCTGCGCGCCGCGGACCTGGTCGTCGCCAATTTTGTCCTGCCGCGCCACGGTGAATGTCGTTGCGGCGACGCGCCGGGACGGCTCTCGCCCGGCACGGCCATGCGGATATTCACGGGCGCGCCGATGCCCGAGGGCGCCGATACCATCGTGATCCAGGAAGATGTGAGGCTCGAAGGCGACAAGGTGGTCTTTCCCCAAACCGCGCAGCCGGGCAGTCACCTCCGACGTCGCGGCGAGGATTTCCGCCGCGATGACCTGCTGTACCCGCCGGGGCGGAGGCTGTCGGCCTTCGATCTGGCGCTGTTGTCCACGGCCGGCGTCGCGGATATTCCGGTCTGCGCCCGGGCGCGCGCGCTGGTGGTGGCCACCGGCGATGAACTGGTGACGCCCGGCACGCCGCTGCGCGCGGGGCAGATTTACGAATCCAACAGCCTGGCCACGCAGCTGTTGCTGCGCGAGCTGGGCGCGGAGGCGGTGAACGGTGGCACGGTCCGCGACGATCCGGCGGCGCTGCGCGAACTGTTGAAATCGTCAACCGACTTCGACTTCGTGATCACCAGCGGCGGCGCCTCGGTCGGCGATCACGATCTCGTCAAGCAGGTGTTCGCCGAGATCGGTGAAATCAAATTCTGGAAAGTGAAAATCAAGCCGGGCAAGCCGATCGCCTTCGGACGCGTCGGAAGCCGCACGCATTTCTTCGCACTGCCCGGCAATCCGGTTTCGAGCCTCGTGACGTTCAAGCTGTTCGTGGAACCCGCGGTCGTCGCCTGGCATCACGGCACCTCACACATGCTCCAGCTCTCCGCCACGGCGTCCAACGATTTCCGCCGCCATCCCGGCCGCACCGAATTCCTGCGCGCGCGCCTGGCGACCGAAGGCGGAAAACTGACGGCCACGGCACTGCGCGGACAGGGTTCGCACATGCTCGGACCGATCCGCGAGACCAACGGTTTCATACGCGTCGAGGCCGACAGCGCCGGTTTCCGTCAGGGAGAATCGGTGGTGGCCATTCCGTTGAGCGCGGACATTCCGTGATTCGTCGCCTGTGCGTGCATGAGCAGGCATTCGCCAACTCCGATCTCTCCGCGTGACATCACCGGCGTGATCCTGGCCGGCGGCCGCGGGCAACGTCTGGGCGGCGTCGACAAGGGTCTGGTGCCGTTGCGCGGCCGGCCGCTGGTGGAATACGTCATCGAAGTGTTGCGCCCGCAGGTCGGGCAAATGCTGATCAGCGCCAACCGCAACCACGAAACCTACGCGGCTTACGGCGTTCCCGTCGTCGCCGACATCGTGGGTGAATATTACGGTCCGCTCGCGGGCATGCTGGCCGCCCTGCGCGCCGCCGCGACGGAATTCATTCTCACCGTCCCCTGCGACTCACCCGCGCCGCCGCCGGATCTGGCTGCGCGTCTGGGCGCTGTTCTGGCGCAGGCGCGGACCGATGTCTGCGTTGTCTCCGTCGGCGGACGCCTGCAGCCGGTGTTCGCGCTGTTACGCCGCGCCTGCGCCGACCGTCTGCAGGAATATCTGGCGTCGGGCGGGCGCGAGGTCGGCGAGTGGATGCGTCGCGAGCACGCGGCCGTCGCGGATTTTTCCGATCAGGCGGATGCCTTTGCCAACATCAATACGGCGGCCGAGCTGCGACGCCTCGAAGACGAAGCGGGCGGGAAAGGCCGGTAAAAAATCGCGGCCGGACGATCCGGTGCGGCATGGCTCACGGAGTCGCCGACACCGACTCACGTGACGGAAGCTCAGCGGTCACGAGAAATCCGCCGAGAATCTCGGAGCGGCCGAAGCGGAGAATGCCGTCATAGCTCGCGGCGATATCCATGGCGATGGCGAGGCCGAGCCCGTGACCGGGCGCCGACTCGTCCAGGCGCGCGCCGCGTTGCGCCAGTTGCACGAGATCTTGTGGAGGGCAGCCGGGGCCGTCGTCGTGGACCCGGAGGGTGATGCCGCTGGCGGCGATATCGACCTCGACGCGCACGCGGCTTCGGGCCCACTTGCAGGCGTTGTCGAGCAGGTTGCCGAGCAGCTCCAGCATGTCTTCGCGATCCGCCGGCAGCACCGCGGCCGGCGGCAGGCGTGACGTGATTTCGAGTTCCTTGTCGCGATACAGCGAGCGCAGCGTTTCGATCAGCGCCGGCAGTTCGGCGGCGATGTCGAAACACGCGCCGGGCAGCGCCGCGCCGGAAAGCCGCGCGCGTTTGAGTTCGCGATCGACGAGCTGCTTCATCGCCTGGATCTGCGCCGTCATGCCGCGCGACAGTTCCGGCGCGCCGTGCAGCCTTTCATCCGCGGCCTGGTGCATGAGCAGCGTGAGCGGCGTCTTCATGGCATGCGCGAGATTGCCGAGCGCCTGACGCGAGCGCGCCAGGCGCTGCTTCATCGCCAGCAAGCGCGTATTCAGCTCCTTCACCAGCGGCCGCAGTTCGGCCGGCACGTTTTCATCGAGCGAATCGATCTCGCCGCGCTCGAGACGTTCCAGTTCCGCGCGCGTCGTGCGCAGCGGCCGCAGGCCCTGCCGCACCAGCCACGCCTGCAACGCCAGCAGCAGCGCCAGCGCGGCGGCGGAGACCAGGGCGTAGCGGTTGCGGAAACGCCGGATCTCCTGTTCCACCGGCGCCAGATCCTTGGCGATGGAAATGACCACGGGCCGGCCGCGCAGTTCGAACGCGCGCGCGTACAACAGCAGCGACTGCGACCGCGGTCCGGCCAGATGCCGCGATTCCTGTTGCCCGGCGGCCAGGGCCACGCCGGGCAGGTCCTGGTCCCACAGCGAGCGCGAGCGCAGCAGCTGATCGCCGCTGACCACGCGAAAATAATTTCCGGAAAAGGGCGGCAGGTAATATTTTTCGACGCGGTCCGGCGCCAGTTGCAGGCGGCCGGCGGCGTCGAACGAAAGGCCGGCGAGCAGGTTGTCGATGTCGTGTTCGATGTGCGTGATCATGCCGGCTTCGCTCGCGTTGCGCATGGTCACGGAGACGACCAGCCACTGGAGCGCGAACACCGCGATCAGGCTGACGGTGAAGCCGATGCCGAGGCGCGACTGGATCGAGCGCATCAGCGTTTCGCTCCGAAGACGTAACCCTGTCCACGGCGGGTCTCGATCAGTTCCGCGCCCAGTTTCTCGCGCAGGCGACGGATGTACACCTCGATGACGTTGCTGTCGCGGTCCGAATCGAAGTCGTAGACGTGCGCGGTGAGTTCGCTCTTGGAAAGAATCTTTCCCGGATGCAGCATGAAATAGCGCAACAGGCGGAACTCGGTGCCGGTGAGCGCCACGGTCTCCCCGCGGTGCGTGACCGTCTGGCGCTCCTCGTCGAGTTGCAGTTCCCCGGTCCGGAGCGCGCCGCGGGTTTCGCCGTGTCGGCGCCGGATGATGGCGTTGACGCGCGCGACCAGTTCCTCGAGATGAAACGGTTTGGCCAGGTAATCGTCGGCCCCGGCCTTGAAGCCGTCCACCTTCTCCTGCCAGGTGTCGCGCGCGGTGAGGATGACGACCGGCGCGGCGTTGCCGCGGGCGCGCCAGTGTTTCAGCACCTCGAGCCCGGGCCGTCGCGGCAGTCCCAGGTCGAGCACCACGGCGTCGTAGGGTTCGGTGTCGCCGAGATGTTCGGCGTCCTCGCCGTTGTCGGCGGTATCGACGGCGAAACCCGCGCGCGTCAACGCCTGCCTGAGGGTGTCGCGCAGCTCCCCGTCGTCTTCGACCACCAGCAGTCGCACGAAGCGATCTCAAAAATGTTCGGCATCGATGCCACGATGCCGTTCATTCGCGCGATATTCTGAGGTGGCCGGGTGGCCTGGATATTTTTGAGATCGCTTCACGTTATTTTTCCAGTTTCTCCTTCAGCAACTCACCGCTTTTGGCGTCGTATTTCAGTTCATGCACGACGCCTTTTTCGTCCACGATCTTCACTTCATAGACGTGGCGGCCGGATCTTTTTTCCAGCTCCGTTTCCACGACCCGCCCGGGCTGTTTCTGTTTCGCCTTGTCCAGAATCTGCTCCAACGGCCGGATGTCGCCGGCCTCCCGGAGTTTTTTGGCCTCGTCCTGACTTTCGCCGGCGAAGCCGGGCACGGCGCAGGCCAGCAGAACGGCGGCGGTAATATATGTCTTGGGCGATATTTTCATGGTAATACTCCTGTCAGCTTTATGGAATCTGGGCGCGCTTGCGTCCGGTGAACATGGCGCGAACCAGGTTCTCGCGATGCGCGAGGCTGCCCATGATAACGCCCGCGACGTGCAGCACGACCAGCAACAGGGTCAGGTTGGCGAAGAACTCGTGCACTTCCCCCCATGCACTTTCGGCACCTTCGTGCTCTCCCTCGCCGTCGTCATCCGCGACGGCTTTGGAAATGACCGCCGGTGTCAGCGTGACGGTGTTGGTAGCAACCCCGGCCAGAGGGCCGCGACCTTCTTTCGCGCCCAGCAACGCCATGCCGGTGACGCCGGTGACGAGCAGTGACAGCAGCAGCGCAATGATCATCACGCCGCCGAGGGGATTGTGGCCGAGATAGCGCCGGGCTTTTCCCGCCAGCAGGTCGCGGGCGTAGGCCAGCACCGTGGACGGGCGACAGGCAAAGTCGCGGAAGCGCGCGTGCTTCGTTCCAACGAAGCCCCACAGCACGCGGAACAGCACCAGGCCGATGACGGTATAACCGGCGAATTCGTGCAAGCGTGACTCCTCGTCGCCCGTCAGCCAGGCGATGGCGAACGCCGCCACCAGCGACCAGTGGAACAGCCGCACCAGCGGGTCCCAGACCCTGATTTGATCGCGGGCGGGCACCGTCTCGTTTGTATTCATCGTCGACTCCTTGGAAAAGTACCGGGAATTACGGCACGAACGGTAGCAATCCAAGCTGAAACGAAGCTGAATGAAATCCGGCGCGCGGGGAGATATGCTAGGCTTGATATTCATCGAGACAGCCGCATCATTTGTTCACAGCGTCTGACGCATTCGGAGCCGCCATGCCGGGATTGTCTGAAAAGCAGTTACAGGGTTTCGATCAGCGCCTGAAAAAACGGCGTGATGAGTTGCGCGAAATCATTCGCGATGAACTCGCCAGTACCCAGCGCGAGGACTACACCGAACTCGCCGGGATGGTGCACGATGTAGGCGATGAGTCCTTCGCGGAGCTTTTACGCGGCGTCAATCTCACCAATCGCGCGCGCGAGCTTGAAGAAATGCAGGACATCGAAGCCGCGATCGAGCGTATCAAGAACGGCGCCTACGGGACGTGCGTCGAATGCAACGACGCCATCGCGATCGAACGTCTCGACGCCTACCCCACCGCCAAACGCTGCATCACCTGCCAGAGTCGTCATGAAAACCGCCGCGGCGGGCGCGACGCCACCCCCAGCCTGTAACACAGCGCTGTTCATCCGGCGCTGCCTGGGCACCCTGAATTTTTCGCTCTTCATTCCGCGCCCCGGAGCAAGAATGCATGCCGACCGGCGCCTTGATTTGTCCGGCCGCCGCATATTGACCCATATCAAAGAATTAATGTCCGGACTTATTAGATTGCGGCGTACAGGCCCTTAAGTCCCGGGCGCTGCATTCGAAGTCGTGGAGTAATTCTGATGCGAATTGTCGCCTCACGATGCCTGGTCAGGATCCTGGCCGCATGGATCGGATTATTGGGCGCGGCCCTGCCGGCCGCCGCCACGGTCGGGGAGCGCCCGACGCTCTGCGCAAGCAACGCCGGAGTTGCCACGACCGAGTTCGCAATCGATGCGCAGATATCCGACCGGTGCGGCGACCGTCACAAGGAAGCTATTCTCGATGACCAGGATGTTATCGATCAGGATGCGGCTTCAGTGGCGGGTCTGGAGGATCCACCGTCCCTGGCCGTTGCCGGCGAAGCGAAACATCAGCGTTTTTCAGCCGCCACCGATTTCTCGGTATTCCACTCCACGGTCTTCGTGGAGCCGCGTTTTCTGAGGTACTGTCGTCTCCTCAATTAGTTCCCCTGCCCTCGTCAGTCAGCCGGTGATCGGCATCCGATGCCGGCGCATGAATGCTGTCCGTTTCAATCGTTTCATTCGAGGGCATAGACATGAAATTCTTCAAAGTCCATTTTCTGGCCGTCACCGCGGTCACGGGAGCGATGCTGCTGTTGGGGTTTGCACCGGAGGCGGGAGCAGTACCCAGCTACGCCCGCCAGACGGGCCTCGCTTGCGCCGCCTGTCATACCACTTATCCCGAGCTCACGGCGTTCGGCCGGATGTTCAAGCTGAACGGCTATACGGTCACCGGTATGCATCAAATCCAGAGCGAGCCGACCACCGGCATGCCCGGGCTCAAGATCAACGAGATCCCGCCGCTGTCGGCCATGCTCCAGTTGTCGACGACTTCGATCGCCAAGCGCCCGGCGAACACACAGAATGACAGCGTCGGCTTCCCGCAGGAAGCCAGCCTGTTCTTCGCCGGCGAAATCGCGGAACACCTGGGTTCGTTCGTGCAGATGACTTATGCCCAGGATTCCGGCAAGTTCGAGTGGGACAATACCGACATCCGTTACGCCAACCAGAACGAGAACGCGGTTTGGGGCATGACGCTGAACAACAATCCCACGGTACAGGATGTCTGGAACAGCACGCCGGCATGGGGCTTCCCCTTCGCCAGTTCAGGAGCGGCGCCTGCGCCATCGGCGACGACGCTGATCGACGGTACGCTCGCCAAAGAGGTGGCCGGGATAGGCGGCTACGGGTTTTTTGCCAACCACTTTTACGCCGAGCTGACGGGCTACCGTTCCGCGCACCAGGGATTGGCGGCGCCGGACGCGACGGAGAGCAATACCATTAATAACCTCGCACCTTACTGGCGGCTGGCATGGCAGAATACGTCCGGCCCGGACTATTTCATGATCGGCACCTACGGCATGTCGGCGCACCTGTTTCCCGGAACCGGGGTGGAAGGCACTACCAACAATTACACCGATACCGCTCTCGACGCCCAGTACGAGCGGCAACTCGGCGCCAACATGCTGGCGTTACGCGGCACCTACATCCACGAGAACAAGGATTTGAATGCCACGTTCAATGCCGCGGGTTCGTCCAATCCGTCGGACAAGCTCAATACCCTGAAGCTCAACGGCACCTACCATATCGCCGGCCGCTACGCGGTGTCGCTGGGACATTCCCGCACCACCGGAACTTCCGACGCCACGTTGTACGCCAACAGCCCCACGAACGGCCGGCCGGACAGCGCAAGCTGGATTCTGCAAGGCACCTACCTGCCATGGCAGAACGTCCAGATCTCGGCGCAATACACGTGGTACACCAAGTTCAACGGCGCCACGCAAAACTACGACGGCAACGGCCGCAACGCGTCCGATAACAACGCGCTGTACATGCTGTTCTGGTTGATGTGGTAAGCCATGGGCCGGCGCGGTCATGGGGCCCCGCCGGCTTTGTTTCCGGGCTGTTTCATGAGGACAGGGGGGCGGCCCTGGAATATTTGGTTGTGCGCGATGCTACAGCAAGGAGTAAACGCGTGAAAAAAAGATACTGTTATCGTATTTTGTTGGCGGTGTTTTCAGGATTGGCGCTGTACTGGCTGGGCCAGACTGGAGCGCACGCCGCTGAAATGGACCCCGGCGCACTGAAAGAACTGGTCGAGTCGCTTACGCACCGGGTCAGGGCGCTGGAGATCGAAGTCGAGCAACTGCAGCAGCAGTCAGCGGCGCGCGCGACACCCGCCGCGTCGGCACCGGCGCCCGCGCCGTCTTTCCGCGAGACATGGCGCGGTATTCACGACGGCCTGACCCGGGACGAGGTAAAAAAATTGCTTGGCGCACCGCAGCATGAGTTCATGTTGAGCGGCAAGCGCGTCTGGTATTACTACTATGCCGGCGAGGGCGGAGGCTCGGTGTTTTTCGGTGAAGATGGCCGCGTCGCGGGCAGTCAGGCCCCGCCGCGCCCGTGGTAACGGTCACGCCGGATGGGCGTGAAATTCGCGAGGGCGGTTTCCGGTCAGCAGATATTCAAGA
>JACQER010000188.1 GCA_016200465.1 Gammaproteobacteria bacterium
ACTGACCGGTAGCTTTTTTCGAGTCCCCGTAGCCGCCGCCGAGCATCGCAGACGGAATCGGAGTTTTCGCGAGACTTTTGATCGAGCCCGAGGGTGAGGCGGAGTATTCATGGAAGTCCGGTGGACTTCCATGCCGCCGAGCGGGTGCGCCGCGGATCGGCGCACCCCGGGTGCATGCGCCCGGCGAGTTAGGCGAGCGCCGGAGCGGGCGAGAAGCGGAGGAGGAAGTCGGCGGCTCCGGGCGGCCTTTTCTTTCGTGGCTTTCTTTTGGCCGAACAAAAGAAAGCCACCCAGGGTGCAGGGGCGGAGCCACCCGCAATTAGCGTTTCAAATCGTGCGCGCAGCGCACGCTACCTTAAATTCCGTGGGTCAGCCACCCACAAGTAGGTTTTCATCGTCACCGTAGGCGACACTAATAAAAAGCCGCCCAAGGGGCGGCTTTTTATTATTTACTGCCTGGATGCCCGCCTCCGCGGGCATGACGACAATTTATTTCGCGGCGTTTATGTTCATTCCTTCACTTCGATTCCCTTCACTTCCTGATATCCTTTCGGCAATCTCCCGCCACGCTGCGTGCGTTCACCTTCGTAGAGATCAACTTCCTCCGGCGAAACCGTCAGCTCGCCCTTGCCGGTATGGACCACCAGCGTCTTGCCCTCGCCGAAGACGGCGACACCGGCGACGGCCTCCTCGCCCTTGGCGAACTTGGCCGTGGGAACGTTCAGGATCTTGTTGCCCTTGCCCTTCGGCATCTGCGGCAAATCCTTCACCTTGAACACCAGCATCTGGCCGGTGGTCGTGGCCGCGGCAAGATAATCCTTCTTGATGTCAGTCACGAGCTGCGGCATGAGTACTTTCGCGCCCTTCGTCGCCTTGAGCACTGCCTTGCCGGCCTTCTTGTTCGCGACCAGGTCTTCGAGCTTGGCGACGAAGCCATAACCGGCATCGGTCGCGAGCAGATACAAGTCTTCGGGATTGCCCATCATCACGCCGGCCCAGGTCGCGCCCGAGGGCGGATTGAGGCTGCTCGAGAGCGGCTCTCCATGCCCGCGCGCCGAAGGCAGTTTGTGCGCCGGCAGTGAATAGGTGCGGCCGGTGGAGTCGATGAACACCGCCAACTGATTGCTCTTGCCGCGCGCGGCCTGGTGTAATTTGTCACCGGCCTTGTAGTCGAGCGTTTTGGGGTCCATCTCGTGGCCCTTGGCGGCACGCACCCAGCCCTTCTCGGACAAGATTACCGTGACCGGTTCGGTCGGCAGCAGCGCGGTCTGGTCGATCTGCTGCGCGGCTTCGCGCTCGACCAGCGGCGAACGGCGCGCGTCGCCGAATTCCTTGGCGTCCTCGATGATCTCGTCGCGCACCAGCTGCTTCAGCAGCCGCGCGGACTTGAGCGTTTTTTCCAGGTGCTGGCGCTCGCGCGTGAGCTCGTCCTGCTCGCCGCGGATTTTCATCTCCTCGAGCTTGGCCAGGTGCCGCAACTTGGTTTCGAGGATCGCCTCGGCCTGGATCTCGGTCAGCTTGAATCGCTTGATGAGTTTCGGCTTGGGCTCGTCCTCGTTGCGGATGATGCGTATCACCTCGTCCAGATTCAGATAAGCGATCAGCAGGCCATCGAGGATGTGCAGCCGCGCGGTCACGCGTTCGAGGCGGTGCGTGAGCCGCCGGCGCACGGTCTCGATGCGGAACTTGATCCACTCGTTCAGCAGTTCCTTGAGGTTGTACACCCGCGGCCGTCCGTCGAGGCCGATCATGTTCAGGTTCACGCGGTAGCTGCGTTCGAGATCGGTGGTGGCGAACAGGTGCGACATCAGCTCCACCGGGTCCACGCGATTGGAGCGCGGCACGATCACCAGGCGCGTCGGATTCTCGTGGTCGGATTCGTCGCGCAAATCCTCGACCATCGGCAGCTTCTTCTGCTGCATCTGCTGCGCGATCTGCTCGATGACCTTCGAACCCGACACCTGGTACGGCAGTGCCGTGATGACAATGGCGCCGTCCTCGCTTTCCCATTTGGCGCGGGCGCGGATCGAGCCGTTGCCGGTTTCATACATCGCGCGGATTTCGCTCTTCGGCGAAATGATCTCGGCCTCGGTCGGATAATCCGGGCCCTTGATATGCTTGAACAGGTCCTTGAGGCCCGCGTCCGGCTCCTCGAGCAGATGCACGCAGGCGGCAGCGACCTCGCGCACGTTGTGCGGCGGGATGTCGGTGGCCATGCCCACGGCGATGCCGGTGGTGCCGTTCAACAGCACGTGCGGCAAACGCGCCGGCATGATTTTCGGCTCCTGCAGCGTGCCGTCGAAGTTGGGTGTCCACTCGACCGTGCCCTGCTCCAACTCGGACAGCAGGATCTGTGCGAAGCGCGTGAGCCGCGATTCGGTGTAGCGCATGGCGGCGAACGACTTGGGATCGTCGGGCGAGCCCCAATTGCCCTGCCCGTCGATCAGCGGGTAGCGGTAGCTGAACGGCTGTGCCATGAGCACCATGGCTTCGTAGCAGGCGGTGTCGCCGTGCGGATGGAACTTGCCGAGCACGTCGCCGACGGTGCGCGCCGATTTCTTGTGCTTGGCGGCGGCGCTGAGGCCGAGTTCCGACATCGCATAGACGATGCGCCGCTGCACCGGCTTGAGGCCGTCGCCGAGGTTCGGCAGCGCGCGGTCGAGGATGACGTACATGGAATAATCCAGGTACGCCTTTTCGGTAAAGGCCGCGAGCGGCAGGCGCTCGATCGAAGCCGCGCGCGGACGCGCGACCGGTTGCGCCTTGCCGCGCGCCGTCGGCGCTTTTTTCTTCGCGGCGGTTTCCCTGGAAGTGGTTTTCTTGGCCATCAGTGTTTCGCCTCGGCGGTTCGTTTCAACGCCAGATTCATCAGATCAAATGCCTTGTGTGTTTTCTCGGCAATGAAAGGCATCATCAGCGGGGCGAGCGCGCCGGAGAAATGCTCGCGCTGGATGAAACGCACACCCTTGACGCCGTTCGGCACGATGAAGAACGCCTGTTCGCGGTCGAATATGCCCTCGATCAGACGCCGACGGCGCCAACGCAGCTCGGAAGCGGGAATGGCCTTCACGACGTAGGCCGCGAACCCTTTCGTTTCTTCGCCCGGGTAACGCGCCTGGATCGTCAGGCGCTGGCCCGGCGCCAGGCTGCCATAAATGGAAACGATGAACGGGTTCCATTGCGGATAGGCGTGAAAATGAGTCAGCACGCGCCAGACGATTTCAGCCGACGTCGAGATGTCCACCGCGGTTTTGATGGTGGGCACTAGATAACCTCCGCCTTGTCGCCGTTCTTCTCGAGCCAGGTCTTGCGATCTTGCGCGCGCTTCTTGCCGAGCAGCATGTCGAGCAGTTTGGTGGTGTTGTCGCCGGACTGGATTTCCAGCTGCACCAGCCGGCGGGTTTTCGGGTCCATGGTGGTTTCGCGTAACTGTTCGGGGTTCATCTCGCCGAGACCCTTGAAGCGCGTCACCATCGGCTTGGCGCGCGAGCCGTTGGTCTCGATGCGCTTGAGGATCGCCTGCTTCTCCTCGTTGTCGAGGGCGTAATGGATTTCCTTGCCCACGTCGATGCGGTACAGCGGCGGCATGGCGACGCACACGCGGCCTTCCGCCACCAGCGGCCGGAAGTGGCGCACGAACAGCGCGCACAACAGCGTCGCGATGTGCGCACCGTCGGAATCGGCGTCGGCGAGAATGCACACCTTTCCGTAGCGCAGGCCTTCGAGGTTGCTCGACCCCGGATCGACGCCGAGCGCCACCGCGATGTCGTGCACTTCCTGCGAGCCGAGCACCTCGGCCGGATCGACCTCCCAGGTGTTCAGTATCTTGCCGCGCAACGGCATGATCGCCTGGAATTCGCGGTCGCGCGCCTGCTTGGCGGAACCGCCGGCGGAATCGCCTTCCACCAGGAACAGCTCGGTGCGCGACAGATCCTGCGCCACGCAATCGGCGAGCTTGCCGGGCAGCGCCGGACCGGTGCCGACTTTCTTGCGCGCGACTTTTTTATCGGCGCGCTGGCGTTCCTGTGCGGATTCGATCGCCAGCGCTGCGATCTTTTCGGCGTCGGCCACGTGCTGGTTGAGCCACAGGCTGAAGGCGTCCTTGGCCACGCCCTGCACGAAGCTCGCCGCCTCGCGCGAGGTCAGGCGTTCCTTGGTCTGGCCCGAGAACTGCGGATCGCGCATTTTGAGCGAGAACACGTAGCTCGATTTGCCCCAGATATCCTCGGGCGCGAGCTTCACGCCGCGCGGCAGCAGATTGCGGAACTCGCAGAACTCGCGCATGGCGTCGGTAAGTCCGGCGCGGAAACCGTTGATGTGCGTGCCGTCCTGCGTGGTCGGAATCAGGTTGACGTAGCTCTCCATGATCGGTTCGCCGCCCGCGGGCAACCACGCGATGGCCCAGTCCACTTCGCCGTCGTCGCCCTTGTGATGGCCGACGAAGGGCTCGGCGGGAAGATATTCCCAGCCCTCGATCTGGGTCTCGAGATAATCCCGCAGGCCGTCCTCGTAATGCCACTCCTCGTTGTCCTTGGCGTCGGCCTCGTTGGTGAAGCTGATGTACAGGCCCGGACACAACACCGCCTTGGCGCGCAGCACGTGCTTCAGGCGCGGGACGTGGAATTTCACCGTGTCGAAGAACTGGGCGTCGGGCCAGAAGCGGATGATGCTGCCGGTGACGCCTTTTTCCGCCTTGCCGACCGCTTTCAGTTCCGAGGTCTTCTGCCCGTCGGCGTAGGACATGCGGTATTCCTTGCCGTCGCGCCGCACCGTCACTTCCAGCTTGTGCGACAGCGCGTTGACCACCGACACACCGACGCCGTGCAGACCGCCGGAATAGGTGTAATTCTTGTTCGAGAATTTTCCACCCGCGTGCAGACGCGTGAGGATCACCTCGACGCCCGACACGCCCTCCTCCTTGTGCTTGTCCACCGGCAGGCCGCGGCCGTTGTCCGCGACCGAGACCGAGCCGTCGGTGTGCAGCGTGACATCGATCGCGCTGCAATGGCCGGCGATGGCCTCGTCCACGCTGTTGTCGATGACCTCCTGGGCGAGATGGTTGGGGCGGTCGGTCTGGGTGTACATGCCCGGACGGCGGCGCACCGGCTCGAGGCCGGTCAGGACTTCAATCGCGGAGGAATCGTAGACAGCGCTCATGGTGAGAATTTCTTCATGGAAAATCAGGGTTGATCTTGCAACAGACGCCGCAGGTCTTGCGGCGAACGTGCGGATTTCTGACCGTCGCAGACGTAGCGACGGTAGATGACATCGCGAAACGCATTGATCTCCGAACGCGGAATCGTCAGCCACTGGGGATTCGCCGCCGGCGACCATGTGTGCTGCGTGGTGCCGATGGCGTAGGTTTTGTATTGCCGCGTTTCGCAGCGATACCCGTCGTAAAAAACGCTGCGCGCGCCGGAAGGGCTTTCCACGACGAGCGCGAACCGCGCGACAAGGTCCGGAGCGCGCGTGATGGATTTGCCGTCGATAAATATCTTCAGCGTGTCGGTGCTGTTCATGGCGACCGGCAGCAGATCGCGATCGTCCGGATAAGGCGGGAGTGAAATTGCACTCTCCTGCCATTTCTCGACGTATTTTTCATCAAAGGGAAATTCGTTCGACTCCTCCCCGTATATGTCTTTCTTGGCGAGCACGGGATGAGCCACGATGGCGAGCGCCACCGCCAGCAGCGGCAGGCTGATGGCACATCGGCGGCGTCCGATCCGTAACACTGAAATCCGGGAGGTCCCTCGCATCGGGCGCGCAGTATACAGCAGATGCGCGTGATGCACGAGGCGCATGATCGGCCGTGATCGGCCGATCATGCATGAGCGATACAAATCAGTTCGATAAATCCCGCGCCAGCGAATCGCGCGTGGCTGCCGGGAGCGGGTCGACCACGTGAGTGTAAGCCGGATGATCGATGCCCATGGCGACCGCCGCGCCCTGCTTCACGGCCCGCACCATCGCCGGCGTCAGTTCGAAGCGCAGAAAATGAACCGACGAGGTTTTTTCCTCGTCCTCACGCTCGAGGTCTTCGTCCGCGTGCGGCCGCACCGGCTCGAAGCCCGCGACCCGGACCCAGACCCGGTCTTCGACGCCTTTCAGGCGCTTCAGGGACTCGCGGCGTTCGTCCACGTCCGGGAACTCGACCATGAAGGTCGCCTTCCAGTTGCTGCCGTCCGGGATCAGCGGGTTGTAGGCGGCGAGCTCATCGTTGATGCCATCGGCCTCGAAAATGCGTTCGATGCGGAGCATCTCCTGCACCTGATACTGCATGGTCAGCCGGTCCTCGAAATAGAGCGTGGCGTTCGGGCCGATGGCGACCTGGCGGTGTTGCTTGTGCGCCATGACCTCGGCGCGCATCCGGGGGCGCAACTCGGCGTATTTCTCGAGCGAATAGAGATCGTCGCGTGTCAGCTTTTTCATGGAGGCTTTCTCGTTCACGGAAACCTGTGTATTCATGTCGTCAATTCTCCTCAAACGTCATAGGCCAGCCGCAGCAGCGACATCGGGTGTTCCGGCTTTTTGCCTGTCTGCAGCCCATTCTCGATCTGATGTCCGGCCATGGGGCAATCGCTCGAGTAATGGTCGGGGTTCGCCTGCTGCACGCGAGTCACCACCGGACGGCAGATTTTCATCGACGCCTCGTGGAACTCGCTCTTCACCGCATAAGTACCGTCGTGGCCGGAACAGCGCTCGATGGTCTCGATCTTGGTGCCGGCGACAAGATTCAGCACTTCCCGGGTCTTGAGGCCGATGTTCTGCACGCGCAGATGGCACGGAACATGATAGGAGACGGTCCCGAGCGCGTTCTTGAAATCGGTTTTCAGCCTGCCTTCCTTGTGCCGCAACATGAGGTATTCGAACGGATCAAAGATCGCCTGTTTCACCTTGGCGACATCGGCATCGCCGGGAAACATAAGCGGCAGTTCCTGCTTGAACATGAGCACGCAGGACGGCACCGGCGCGACGATGTCCCAGCCCTCGTCCACGAGCTTCGCCAGCACCGGGATATTCGCTTCCTTGGCGCGCGCCACGGCTTCGAGATCACCCAGTTCGAGCTTGGGCATGCCGCAGCACTTTTCCTTCTCGGCAAGCGTGACCGGAATGCCGTTATGCTCGAAAACGGCGATCAGGTCCTCGCCGATGTGCGGCTCATTGTAATTGCCATAACAGGTGGCAAACAATGCGACCTTACCGCGCGTGCGGCCAGCTGGAACGGCGTTCTGGCCATCGTTCTTTCGATGTTTGGCACGCTTGCGCAGGGTCTTGCTGTGATACTCGGGAAGCAAAGCTTTCGGATGCACGCCCAGGGTCTTGTCCAGGACCTTGCGCATGGCGCCCGACTTGTTGGCGGCATTCACCGCCTGCACCACCACCGGGATGCCGGCGAGCTTGCCGACCAAGTCAGTGTTGGTAAGCAGCTTGTCGCGCGTCTTCACATCGCCCTTTTTGAATTTCACCGCCTTGGCGCGCAGCAGGAGGTGCGGGAAATCCACGTTCCATTCATGCGGCGGTACGTACGGGCACTTGGTCATGAAACACAGATCGCAGAGATAACAGTGATCCACGACCTGCCAGTAATCCTCCTTCTTCACGCCGTCGACTTCCATCGTGGCCGAGTTGTCTACCAGGTCGAACAGCGTGGGGAAGGCCTGGCACAGGCTGACGCAGCGGCGACAGCCGTGACAGATGTCGAACACGCGCTCGAGTTCCTCCATCAGCGCGTCTTCGTCGTAAAATCCGGGGTTACGCCAATCAAGCGGATGACGCGTCGGCGCCTTGAGACTGCCTTCGCGTCGGCCTTCAGTCGGTTGGCTCATGGCTGGATCTGCATGACGATGAGTTCAGAATATATTCCTCTTCGCAGCCGCAGGTGCTTTGATCACCATCAAACGCGACTGTGAAAAATGAAGCGACGGGCGGGAATACCCGACCCGTCGCTCATGGCTCAGACTTACTTGCCGAGGGTATCCAGGGCCTTCTGGAACCGGTTGGCGTGCGAACGCTCGGCCTTGGCCAGCGTCTCGAACCAGTCGGCGATTTCGGCGAAACCTTCCTCACGGGCCTGCTTCGCCATGCCCGGGTACATGTCGGTGTACTCGTGGGTTTCGCCGGCGATGGCAGCCTTCAGGTTGTCGGAAGTAACGCCAATCGGGAGACCGGTAGCCGGGTCACCGCATTGTTCGAGATACTCGAGGTGTCCATGGGCGTGGCCGGTTTCACCTTCGGCGGTGGAACGGAAAACGGCGGATACGTCGTTGTAACCCTCGACGTCGGCCTTGGCGGCGAAGTACAGATAGCGGCGGTTGGCCTGGGATTCACCGGCAAAAGCCGCCTTGAGGTTGTTTTCGGTCTTGCTTCCTTTGAGTTTTGACATGATTGACTCCTCGTTGTCGGTCAGTTTTCGATAACATTATGAATCTGAAAATAAATTCAATCGAATATTTCGATTTAGAATAATTCTAAATTAGTCAAAAACCCTTGTCAACAGCGCGCTTTCCCCTCTGGTCAATTCAATGGAGATTGGTTGGAATGTGGCTATTCTTAGTTTCAGGTGCCTTGCACGGACCATCGACCGTGTCGGCCACACCCCAGGCGCCATGATCCCGGCAACGAATTCACGAGGGCGCGCAGTACGAAGCTCGGCAAAATTTGACGCATCATTCCGCAGCGCGGGAATGTGGATGCGAACTTTACCAAAGCGCAGGGAACCAGGAGGAGAAATGATTTGGCGCAGCAGGATATCTAAACTATATTTGATCAACCCGGCGCATAAGCAGTGACGCTTACCTGATTTCCTCATCATGGCAACCGCAAGCACAGCGACGAATCTGAGCGGCCTGGCGCTGAGGCTGGTGCGCGACAACCTGCTGAGCCCGACCGATGCCGAACGCATCCAGGCCGACGCGCTCAGCAAGAAAACCTCCTTCGTCACCCAGCTGGTCGAGAGCAAGAAACTCGACAGCGCCACCATTGCCAAGGTCGCCTCGGAAGACTTCGGTATTCCGTTGTTCGAGATCAATTCGCTCGATCTGGAGATGGCACCGGTCAAGCTGGTGGATGAAAAAATCATCCGTCGCCATCACGTTCTGCCCTTATTCAAACGCGGCACGCGGCTTTTCGTCGCCGTCGCCGATCCCACGAACCTTCAGGCGCTGGACGAAATCAAGTTCCATACCGGGCTCGGCACCGAACCAATCCTGGTCGAGGAAGAAAAACTCGCCACTATCATCGAGAAATCCCTGGATGCGCAGGACACCAGTCTCGCCGACCTGGCGGGTGACGACAGCCTGGAAAATCTCGAGATCGTCGCCGGTGAGGAAGACAAGGAAAGCGGGGGCGCCGGCGGAGAGGAAGGCATTAACGACGCGCCAGTCGTCAAGTTCGTCAACAAAGTACTGATGGACGCAATCAATCGCGGCGCTTCGGATATTCACATCGAACCGTATGAGAAAACCTATCGCGTACGCTACCGCCAGGACGGCATATTGCATGAAGTCGCCAGTCCACCACTGACGCTCTCTGCCCGCATTTCTGCGCGCATCAAGATTCTCTCCAGACTGGATATCGCGGAACGGCGTATCCCCCAGGACGGCCGCATCAAGATGCGCATCTCGAAAAATCGCGCGATAGATTTCCGTGTCAGCACCTTGCCGACTTTGTGGGGCGAGAAGATCGTGATGCGTATTCTCGATCCGACTTCCGCCACACTCGGCGTGGAGAAACTGGGCTTCGAGGATTTCCAAAAACAACTGTTCCTTGAGGCCGTCCATCGCCCCTACGGCATGGTGCTGGTCACCGGCCCGACCGGAAGCGGCAAGACCGTCACCCTCTACACGGCGGTGAACATCCTCAATACGCCGGACACAAATATTTCCACGGCGGAAGATCCGGTGGAAATAAACCTGGCTGGCGTCAACCAAGTCAATATTAACGAGAAAGCGGGGCTCAATTTTTCCTCAGCACTGCGCGCCTTCCTGCGCCAGGATCCGGATGTCATTCTCGTCGGCGAAATCCGCGATCTCGAAACGGCTGAAATCTCCATCAAGGCTGCACAGACAGGTCACATGGTGCTCTCGACCCTGCACACGAATGACGCGCCCTCCACGCTGACCCGTCTCGCCAACATGGGCGTGCCGCCGTTCAACATCGCCTCGGCGGTCAACCTGATCGTCGCACAGCGACTGGCGCGGCGATTGTGCACGCATTGCAAGAAACCCATTGATATTCCCAAGCCGGCGCTGTTGAAAACCGGCTTCAAGGAAGAAGACCTGCCTAGCCTTGTCGTTTATGGCCCCGTGGGTTGCGATGCCTGCAATGGCGGCTATAAAGGACGTGTGGGTATTTATCAGGTCATGCCGGTTACGGAAGAAATCGGCGCCATTATCATGCGCGGCGGCAATCAGCTGGATATCGAAAAGCAGTCCAGGATAGAAGGCGTCCCTGATCTGCGGCAGGCGGGCCTGATGAAGGTCAAGGCTGGCGTCACCAGTCTGGAAGAAGTCGAGTCAGCAACCAACGAGTAAACCATGGCAGAAGCAGCGATCAAGAGACCGAAGTTCGACGCCTTCATGTGGGAAGGCGTCGATAAACAGGGAAAGAAGGTCAAAGGCATCATGGAAGCGGCCAGCGTCGCGTACGTGAATGCCACGCTCCGTCGTCAGGGCGTCAATCCCGTCAAGGTAACCAAACAGCGCAAGGCCGCCTTCAAGTTCAAGAAAAAGATCAAAACCAAGGATATCGCGGTATTCACGCGCCAGTTGGCGACCATGCTGACCTCGGGCATTCCCATCGCCCAGTCTTTCGACATCGTCGGCAAGGGGCACGAAAACCCCGCCATGCAGGAAGTCATTCTGTCCATCAAACAGGACGTGGAGTCAGGCACCTCATTGACCCAGGCGCTGGGGAAATACCCGCTCTACTTCGATGCCCTCTACTGCAACCTGGTCCAGGCCGGTGAGCAGGCGGGTATTCTGGACGGCATTCTGGACAAGGTGGCCACCTACAAGGAAAAGATCGAGGCCATCAAGGGCAAGATCAAATCCGCCCTGTTCTATCCGACGGCGGTTATCGTGGTGGCTTTCATCATCACTGCGGTCTTGCTGGTGTTCGTGATTCCGCAGTTCGAGAGCTTGTTTGCGGGTTTCGGCGCTGACCTGCCGGCCTTGACCAAGATGGTCATCGATCTGTCGCGATCGTTCCAGGACTGGTGGTGGGCCATTATCGGCACCATCGTCGGCACCGTAGTTTTCATAGGCTACAGCTACAAGCGTTCAATAAAAATGCAACATGGTCTCGACCGTGCTTTGTTGCGCTTCCCCGTGATCGGTGAAATCGTCAAGAAAGCCACCATCGCCCGATTTGCACGCACGTTGGCGACCATGTTCGCTGCCGGTGTTCCACTCGTGGAGGCGTTGGATTCGGTCGCGGGCGCGGCAGGCAATCGCGTCTATTACGAAGGCACCGTGGCCATCAAATCCGACGTGAGCACCGGCATGCAGTTGCAGGCAGCCATGAACGCCACGGGGCTTTTCCCCAACATGGTGGTGCAAATGGTCGCCATCGGCGAGGAATCAGGCGAACTCGACAAGATGCTCGGCAAAGTCGCTGATTTTTACGAAGCGGAAGTGGACGATGCCGTGGCGGGATTGTCCAGCCTGCTCGAACCCATCATCATGGCATTCCTGGGCATTGTCATCGGCGGTCTGGTCGTCGCCATGTACCTGCCGATCTTCAAGCTTGCGGCCACCGTTTAATCCCGGCCGCAGGTACCGCTGCACGCCGGCTTTCGGGCATAATGCCGCCCGATGAACAGCCTGTCCGCTCTCTTCACCGCCTATCCCGAGGCCTTTCCCTGGATGGTCGGTCTGCTGGGTTTGGTCATCGGCAGTTTCCTGAACGTAGTCGTTCATCGACTCCCTATCATCCTTGAAAAAGACTGGCAAAGTCAGTGTCATGCGCTGCTCAATCCAGACCAGCCACCGAAAGCTTCCGAGCGTTTCAATCTGGTCATACCGCGTTCACGCTGTCCGCACTGTGGTCATGCCATTACGGCGCTGGAGAACATCCCGGTCCTGAGTTTTCTCTGGCTGCAGGGGAAATGCGCCGCCTGCCGTCAACCCATTTCCTGGCGTTATCCATTCGTTGAACTGCTCACCGGCGTTCTCTCGCTGCTGGTAGCGTGGCGGTTCGGTTTCGGTATGACGGCGCTGGCCGGTTTGCTCCTGACCTGGAGCCTGATTGCGCTCACCTTTATCGATGTTGACCGGCAACTGCTTCCGGACAACCTCACCCTGCCCCTGCTCTGGGGAGGACTGCTCTTCAACCTGTCCGCCGTTTATGTCCCCCTGTCTTCGGCCGTCATCGGCACGGTGGCCGGTTACGTTTCCCTATGGCTCGTGTATCAGCTGTTCAAATTGACCACGGGCAAGGAAGGCATGGGTTACGGCGACTTCAAGCTGTTTGCCGCGCTGGGCGCCTGGCTCGGATGGCAGAGCCTTCCATTGATCATTCTGCTGGCCTCGCTGGTGGGCGCCGTGGCGGGAATAAGCTTCATCATGTTTTTCGGCCATGACCGCCGCATGCCGATCCCCTTCGGCCCGTTTCTGTGCGCCGCCGGATGGATCGCCCTGATGTGGGGAGAACCCCTGACCCGCCTTTATCTCCAATTCGCCCGGGTCGCGGTGTGAGCGCCGGGTCCATGTTGCGAATCGGTCTCACCGGCGGCATAGGCAGCGGCAAATCCACGGTCGCGGCGCTCCTGACCACGCGCGGCGTGCCGGTCATCGATACCGATGAAATCGCGCATCGCCTGACCGAGCCCGGACAGGCAGCGTTTGACGAAATCGTCCGCGTCTTCGGTGAGGAGATTCTCGATTCAAACCACCGGATTGACCGGAACCGGCTGCGCGAACGCGTGTTCGAGAACGCCGCCGAACGTCAGCGCCTCGAGGCGATTCTGCACCCTCGCATCCGCGAGGTCATCCGCGAAAAACTCGCCGCGTTGCACGCGCCCTATTGCGTCGTCGTGGTGCCGCTGCTGATCGAATCCGGATTCACCGATCTCGTGGACCGCGTTTTGGTGGTGGATGCCCCGGAAGCCGCTCAGATTCAGCGCACCGCCGCACGCAGCGGATTGACCGAACCGGAAATTCGCAAAATCCTGTCAGCGCAGGCAACGCGCGCGCAGCGCCTGCAGAAGGCGGATGACGTGATCGAAAACAACGCCGATCGCAGGCACCTCGAAAAGGAAGTGGAACGCCTGCACCAGTGGTATCTTTCCCTGGCGACCAACGTCAAAAGAAATTAATCCGATCCAAGCGCGGTGATCGCCTGTTCGATGGAATCCGCGCCCCAGATTTCGCTGACCATCGCCAGCCCTTGCGCACCCGCCGCGCGTGCCCGCTTGAGATCCTGTACGCGCATACCGCCCAGAGCATAGACCGGCAGACTTGGCCCAGCGCACAGCTTGGCAAAATTTTCCAATCCCAGAGTCGGCGCACCGGGATGCGAGGGGGTTGGCGCCACCGGCGACAGTACCGCGAAATCCACATCCAACTGCTGCGCTCGATGCAATTCTTCGACATTGTGACAAGAGGCAGCGACCCAGAACTGCTTGTCCAGGGGGCGCGAGGAATGCTGCATCAAACGTTTGCTGTTCAGATGCACCCCGTCGGCGCCACAGCGGTGCACCCACCCCGGTTCGGCATTAATCAGCAGCCGGGCTCCGTACCGGTGACACAGGTCAGCCGTTATCCGGGCATAACCGAGATACACCTCGGGCGGCATGTGCGGCTCGCGCAACTGCACCAGCCGTGTTCCGGCCCGGAGCGCTCGCTCGAGCATCACAAGAAATTCATCCTTGCCAAAGCGGCGCGAATCGCTGATAAGGTAAAGCGCAGGCAACCAGAGCCGTCGCAGAATCGGCCGGTCGGCCTCGGGAAAATCGAGATTGGAAAGTTCGTCGCAGGTCAGCCATTGCGCTTCCTGGCCTTCGCGACCGTGCGGCGCGCCCTGGTAGCGGGTGATGTGCCAGACATCGAGCAGAACATGTCGGTCGGGATAATGATGACGAACCGTCATCCAGGGTCGCGCCTCCTGCACCTCGATGCCCAGCTCTTCCCGGAGTTCCCGCTTTAGCGCCGACAATATGTCCTCGCCCGGCTCGATCTTGCCACCGGGAAATTCCCATTTGCCGCCCTGATGGCTGTCGGGAAAACGCCGGGTGACGAATACCTTGCCGCTCTCCGTCAGGATACCGACAGCGACGTGCAGCGAGGAACTAGCTCCGGTACTCGGCGTTGATGCGGACATAATCGTGCGAGAGATCCGAGGTCCAGATGCGTGCCGAGGCGGTTCCCGCGCCCAGATCCACGCCGATACGGATTTCCGGAAGTCGCATCACCGCGAGCCCCTTGGGCTCGGTGTAATCGGCGTCGAGAGCGCCGTTGTGCACGACCCGAATCTCGTTAAGATGTATCGTCACCCTGCCGACGTCGAGTTGTCCGATCGGCGCGCGTCCGACAGCGGCGAGAATCCGGCCCCAGTTGGGATCGCAGGCGAAAAACGCCGTCTTCACCAGCGGCGAATGCGCGATGGTATAGGCCACCGCCAGACAATCGGCTTCGCTGCGCCCACCTTGCACCTCGACGGTGATGAACTTGGTCGCGCCCTCGGCATCGCGCACGATCGCCTGCGCGAGTTCCGTGAACACTTCCGTGACGGCATTCAACAACGCGGCATATGCCTCGCCTCCTGTCTGGTCGATGACGGGATTTCCCGCGGCACCGGTCGCCAGCAAGACGCAGGCATCGTTGGTGGAAGTGTCGCCATCAACGGTGATGCGATTGAACGAGGCATCGACCGCGGCGGAAACACAGGCCTGGAGCACGGCCGGAGCGACGGCGGCGTCGGTGGCGACGAACGCCAGCATGGTCGCCATGTCCGGACGAATCATGCCGGCACCCTTAGTGATACCGGTAACCGTTACCGTGCGCGAACCAAGATGGGTTTTGCGCGAACTGCCCTTGGGCACGGTGTCGGTGGTCATGATGCCGTGCGCCGCCTCCGCCCAGCCGTTTTCACTGAGACCGGCGATACAGGCCGGAAGACCGGCGATGATGCGATCGCGCGGAAAACGCTCGCCGATGACGCCCGTGGAAAAAGGCAGGATTTCGTCGGCGCGACAACCCAGCCGCTCGGCCAGCGCCCCGCAGCAGGCGCGCGCATCTTGCAAGCCCGGCTCGCCGGTGCCGGCATTGGCAAATCCGGTGTTGATGAGCAGCGCACGCGGCGCGGTCTTGGCGAGGTGTTCGCGCGCCACGATCACCGGCGCGGCGCAAAAACGGTTGCGGGTGAAAGTCGCGGCCGCGTGCGTGCCGGGCGTGCATTCGATCAGCACCAGATCACGCCGGTCCTTTTTACGGATACCGGCGGCGATCGTGCCCAGCCGTACACCCGTTACCGGAGCGAGAGAAGGCAATCCGTGCAGGCCGACCGCCATGTCTCAGGCCAGCTTGCCGTGACAGTGTTTGTATTTTTTGCCCGATCCGCAGGGGCAAGGCTCGTTGCGTCCGACTTTCGGCTGGCGGCGCGTCATCGGTTTCTGTGCCGCAGTTTCATCGCCGCCGTCACCGCCTGTTTCCGGCTGTCCGCCGGCATCCAGTGAGGGATGCACGAAATGCATCTCCTGCGGCTGACGGTTCTGGCTTTCCAGCACCTCGACATCCTGCGGCGCCTGCACCTGAACATGGGCCAGCAGGTTGATCGCGTCGTGCCGGATGCGGTTTAGCATGTCGGAAAAAAGCACGAACGACTCGCGCTTGTATTCCTCTTTCGGGTTTTTCTGGGCATAGCCGCGCAGATGAATGCCCTGGCGCAGGTAATCCATGGCCGCGAGGTGATCCTTCCACTGAGTATCCAGCACCTGCAGCATGACCGCCTTTTCCAGGTGTCGCATCACGTCCGGGCCAATAGCCACGGTTCTTTCGGCGTGTTTGCGGTCAGCCTCGGAGATGATGCGCGCGCGCAGTTTTTCCTCGTCCAGTCCGGTCTCGTCCTTGAGCCACCGGGCAATCGGCAGTTGCAGTCCGAACTCGCGCGTCAGGCTTTCCTCAAGACCGGGCACATCCCACTGTTCCTCGAGACTTTCCGGCGGGACGTGCAGGCTGATCAATTCATTGATGACATCGTGGCGAATGGTCGTGACGCTTTCGGAAATATCGTCCACGTCCATGAGCCGGTTGCGCTGCTCATAGATCACCTTGCGCTGATCATTGGCCACGTCATCGTATTCCAGCAGCTGCTTGCGGATATCGAAGTTGCGACCCTCGACCTTGCGCTGAGCGTTCTCGATCGCGCGCGATACCCATGGATGCTCGATGGCCTCACCCTTCTGCATGCCGAGTTTCTGCATGAGACCGGAAAGCCGGTCGCTGCCGAAGATGCGCAGCAAATTATCTTCCAGTGACAGATAAAAACGCGAGGAACCGGGATCGCCCTGGCGGCCGGAACGGCCGCGCAACTGATTGTCGATGCGCCGCGATTCATGGCGTTCAGTGCCGATCACGTGCAAACCGCCGGCCTCCACAACCTGCTGATGACGGTGTCCCCACTCTTCACGAATCTTCCGTCTTTTTGCTTCGTCGTCTCCCGCCTCCTTGAGCTCCATCTCAAGATTTCCGCCAAGCACGATGTCGGTGCCGCGGCCGGCCATGTTGGTGGCAATGGTGACGGCGCCGGGGCGGCCGGCTTGGGCCACGATCATGGCTTCGCGCTCATGATGCTTGGCATTCAGAACCTGGTGCGGAATTTTTTCATTCTGCAGCAGCCTCGAAAGAAGCTCCGAGGCCTCGATGGTCACGGTACCGACGAGTGCCGGCTGGCCGCGCTGATGGCTGTCACGGATATCGGTCAGTATCGCCGTGTGCTTCTCCTCGGCAGTACGGTAAATCTGGTCGGCCATGTCCTGGCGGACCATCTGCCGGTGGGTCGGGATCACCACCACTTCGAGACCGTATATCTGCTGAAATTCGAAGGCCTCGGTGTCTGCGGTGCCGGTCATGCCGGAGAGTTTCTGGTAAAGACGAAAATAATTCTGGAAGGTGATGGTTGCGAGCGTCTGGTTCTCATTTTGGATCTTCACGCCTTCTTTCGCTTCCACGGCCTGGTGCAACCCGTCGGACCAGCGACGCCCCTGCATCATGCGGCCGGTGAATTCGTCGATAATGATCACCTCGTCGTCGCGCACGATGTAATCCACTTCGCGCTTGAAAAGCGCATGAGCGCGCAACGCGGCATTGAGGTGATGCATCAGAATCAGGTTGGAAGCATCGTAAAGACTCGAACCCGCTTCCAGCAGACCGGCTTGCGTCAAAAGTTTTTCGACTTTCTCATGACCGGCCTCGGTGAAATAGGCCTGACGTGCTTTCTCGTCCATGCTGAAATCGCCGGGACCGTTTTCGGTCTCCTGCTTGGCGAGGCGCGGAATAATGGTATTGACCTTGACGTACAGATCGGCGCTTTCATCGGCAGCCCCGGAAATGATCAGCGGCGTGCGCGCCTCGTCGATCAGGATCGAATCGACCTCGTCGACGATGGCGTAGTTGATCCCGCGCTGCACGCGCTCCTCGGCGCGGAACGCCATGTTGTCGCGCAGATAATCGAAGCCGTATTCGTTGTTGGTGCCGTAGGTGATGTCGGCGGCGTAGGCATCGCGCTTTTCCTGACGGTCCTGCCCCGGCACGACGACGCCCACGCTCATGCCCAGAAATTTGTATATTTGACCCATCCATTCCGCGTCACGACGCGCCAGGTAGTCGTTGACGGTGACCACGTGCACGCCCTTGCCGGATAACGCGTTCAAATACACGGCGAGCGTGGCCACGAGGGTCTTGCCTTCGCCGGTGCGCATCTCCGCGATCTTGCCCTGATGCAGCACCATGCCGCCGATCAACTGCACATCGAAGTGGCGCATGCCCAGTACGCGCTTGGAGGCCTCGCGCACGCAGGCAAAGGCTTCGTGCAACAGGCTGTCGAGACTTTCGCCGTTCGACACGCGGGTTTTGAATTCGGCGGTCTTGGCGCGAAGCTGCTCGTCGCTGAGTTTGGCGAAATCGGATTCGAGCGCGTTGATGCGCGTCACGTCCTGCTGCATGCGCTTGAGCAACCGCGAGTTACGACTGCCGAATATCCTGGTGAGTGCTTTCGTAATCATGAAAATCCACGCGCCTCGCGCGGAGGCGTATCAAAAGAGCGGCAATTATGGAGGAAAAGCGGAGAGACTTGAAGCGTTACGACGATACCGAAGGACTATTTGGCGCTGGCCTGCTGCAGATACCGCATGGGATTCACCGGAGCGCCGTTGCGCACGACCTCAAAATGCAGGTGCGGGCCGGTGGAACGGCCCGAGCTGCCCACCAGAGCGATCGACTGGCCCTTCTTCACACGATCGCCCACCTTGACCAGCGTGGCGCTGGTATGGGCATAGCGCGTGATCAGACCGGATTCGTGCGTCACCTCGACGAGCAATCCATAACCGGCGCGTTCCCCGCTGTGCGACACGACACCGTCGCCGACCGCCAGCACCGGCGAGCCCATGCTCGACGCGATGTCCACGCCTTCATGCATCGACTGATGACCGTTGAACGGATCGGCGCGCACGCCGAAACCGGAGGAAATCCATCCGCCCTCTACGGGCCATCCGGAAGGCGTCACAGCGGCATTGAGCTTGCGGTCCAGCAACAGGTTTTCAAGCGCCGCCAGACGTTCCTGCTGGCGCTCGATTTCGCGTGTGAGCTGTTCGAGCGATGCCGTCAGCTCCGGCGGGTTCGAAGATGAAACGGCTTTTTCAGGGCCACCCATGGCCGCATCCGCGGAAAAATTGAATTCACGCGCGTCGAGACCCGCCATGCGGGTCAACCGGCTGCCGAGCGCATTGAGCCGTAATACCTGCGCCTGCAACTGCCCCAGGCGCTGAGCCAGGGCATTGAGATGCGCCTCGGCGTTGCGTTTGGCTTCGGCAACCGCAGTCCGCTGCGCCGCCAGCTCGCGACGTTGCGCGGTCAACAGCGAATCCGCATTGTAGGCGGAGAGCATGTCCTGGGCGCGATAGGCAACCACGCCCAGAAGCACCGGCAATGCGACAAAAACGACCAAGGCGATCAGAATCAGATGACGCGGGGAAAGGGTGGCGTTACGGCCTTTGCCGTGGCGACTGTTGGGCACAAGAATGATGTTCATGTCGTTCGCTCCCCTTTCAGCTCACCGATACACGGAACACGAAGTCGTCGCTTCCCGCCGCACGCCGGTCAAACCGCCGGAGCCGTGCGCACGAAGGCGATGGGCGCCTCGTCGTTTTCGTTATAAGTGATCAGCTCCCACGCCTCCTGGTTCAGCACCAGTTCACGCAGAAGGCGGTTGTTGAGGGAATGACCCGATTTATGGGCACTGAAGGCGCCGATAAGCGGGTGACCCAGAAGATACAGGTCACCGATGGCGTCCAGCACCTTGTGCTTGACGAACTCGTCTTCGTAACGCAGACCGTCGTCATTGAGGATTCGGTACTCGTCGAGAACGATGGCGTTGTCGAGCCCGCCGCCGCGCGCCAGCCCCGCCGCGCGCAAGGCTTCGAGATCACCCATGAAGCCGAAAGTACGCGCGCGACTGACTTCCCGCACGAAGGACGTGGTGGAAAAATCAACGCTCGCGTTCTGGGTCGAATTGCGGAAGGTGGGATGGTTGAATTCGATGGCGAACGAAACCTTGAACCCCTCGAACGGCTCGAAGCAGGCCCATTTGTCGCCTTCCTTCACTTCGATTTTCTTCTTGATACGCATGAAACGCTTCGGCGCACTCTGCTCGGCGATGCCGGCCGACTGAACCAGGAACACGAACGGACCGGCACTGCCGTCCATGATCGGCACTTCCGCGGCCGTCAGGTCAACGTAGGCGTTATCGATGCCCAGTCCGGCGAATGCCGACATAAGATGCTCCACCGTGGAAACTCTCGCACCATTACATTCAAGTGTAGTCGAGAGGCGGGTATCGGAGACGTTTTCCGGACAGGCGTGAATCTCCACCGGTTCGGGAAGATCGATGCGTCGAAAGACGATTCCTGTGTCGGAAGGGGCCGGCCTGAGGGTCAGATAAACTTTTTCGCCGGTATGCAGCCCTACGCCCGTGGCGCGGATGACATTTTTCAGAGTCCGTTGTTTGATCATCTACTTATTCTGACTATCCATAATTGTTGCAGAAAAATGACCGCATCTCCGGCTGGGCAGGAAACACATTCACGATTCGATACAGACGCACGCAACCCTGCATGCCGCCTATGATTTTCAGGGGCCGGAGTTCAGGAAAAAAACAGTCCCTAGCCGTATTTAAGGATAAAACCCTACCCCTGTCCAGCCAATTTTCCGTCCAAATCGCGTTATCGGAGCATCGCTCCCGATAAACGGCCCGGTTGGCGCATAAAAGTCCGGTTCAATCGGCCTGTTTGCGCAAGAAAGCCGGGATGTCCAGATACTCGATGGCCGCTTCGGTCGTTGCCGCCACCGGCCGTTCCGTGCGCCGATTGCGAATCACGGTCGGAGTATCGTAGTCCTCGAAGTCGGTCGTGCCGGTGCCGGTCTTGACCACCTTGTACGGCTGCTTGCTGCGCTGCTTTTCCTGTCCCAGGCCGGTGGCCACGACCGTGACGCGCAGCTCATCGCGCATTTCCGGTTCGATCACGGTGCCGATCACAACGGTAGCGTCGTCGGAGGCAAACTCCTTCACCGCATTGCCCACTTCCTCGAACTCGCCGATCGACATGTCGAGGCCGGCGGTGACATTGACCAGAATGCCGCGGGCGCCGGAGATATTGATGTCCTCGAGCAGCGGGCTCGAGACCGCGGCAATCGCCGCTTCGCGCGCGCGCGACGGACCGCTTGCCGACGCCGCGCCCATCATCGCCATCCCCATCTCCGACATCACGGTGCGAACGTCGGCGAAATCGACGTTGATCAGGCCGGGCCGCGTGATGAGTTCGGCGATTCCCTGCACCGCATTCTGCAGTACTTCATTGGCCTTGCCGAAGGCGTCCAGCAGCGTCGCATCCTTGCCGAGCACGGTCACCAGCTTCTCGTTCGGGATCGTGATGATCGAATCGACGTACTGGGCAAGATCCGCGATGCCCTGATCCGCCACGCCCATGCGCTTGCGGCCTTCGAACGGAAACGGCTTGGTCACCACGGCCACCGTCAGGATTCCCATGTCCCTGGCCACTTGCGCCACCACCGGCGCCGCGCCGGTGCCGGTGCCGCCACCCATGCCCGCGGTGATGAACACCATGTCGGCGCCCGAGAGCACCTCGGCGATGCGCTCGCGATCCTCGACCGCGGCCTGCCGGCCGATTTCGGGATTGGCGCCGCATCCCAATCCCTTGGTGAGATTGGTTCCGAGCTGCAGGATGGTCTTCGCCTGCGACTTCTTGAGTGCCTGTGAATCGGTGTTGGCGTTGATGAACTCCACGCCGTCGATACTGGCGGAGACCATATGATCCACCACATTGCCGCCGCCTCCGCCGACACCAATGACCTTGATGACGGCTTGTTGCCCATAAGTATCCATTAGTTCAAACATGTGTTGCCTCCAGTGTAGGTTTCCTTAAATCTGTTGATCGATCCATCTGCCCGTTGCCCGACCTCAAAAATTCCCCTGAAACCAGCTCTTCATCTTGCTCCAGACTCCCTTGACTCCCACGGATGCGCCCGGATTCTGCACATATTGCTTTCCTTCCCGGCAGCGCGCGCCGTACAGCACCAGCCCCACGCCGGTGGCGAAGATCGGGTTCTGCACCACGCCCTTCAATCCGCCGACGTACTGCGGCACGCCGAGGCGCACCGGCATGTGAAACACCTCTTCCGCCAGGTCGACCACGCCTTCCATCTTGGCGCTGCCGCCGGTGAGCACGAGCCCGCTGCCGACCACGTCCTCGAAACCGCTGCGGCGCAGCTCGGCCTGGATCAGGCTGTACAGTTCCTCGATGCGCGGTTCGATGACCTCGGCCAGCGTCTGGCGCGAAAGCTTGCGCGGCGGACGATCGCCGACGCTCGGCACTTCGATGGTCTCGTCCCGGTGCGCGAGCTGCGTGAGCGCGCAGCCGTATTTCTTCTTGATGTCCTCGGCGTACTGCGTCGGCGTGCGCAGCGCCACCGCGATGTCGTTCGTCACCTGGTCGCCGGCGATGGGGATCACGGCGGTATGACGGATCGCGCCGTCGGTGAACACCGAGATGTCGGTGGTGCCACCGCCGATGTCGACCAGGCACACGCCCAGCTCCTTCTCGTCCTCCGTCAGCGTCGACATGCTCGAGGCCAGTTGCTCGAGGATGATGTCGTCCACCTCCAGACCGCAGCGACGTACGCATTTGATGATGTTCTGCGCCGCACTCACGGCGCCGGTCACGATGTGCACCTTGGCCTCGAGGCGCACGCCACTCATGCCGATCGGCTCGCGGATGCCTTCCTGCTTGTCGATGATGAATTCCTGCGGCAGGATGTGCAGCACCTTCTGGTCCGCGGGTATCGCGAGCGCGCGCGCCGCTTCGATCACGCGTTCCACATCGCCCTGTCCGACTTCCTTGTCCTTGATCGCCACGATGCCGTGCGAGTTGAAGCTCGAGATGTGCGAACCGGCGATGCCGGCATACACCGAGTGGATCTGACAGCCGGCCATCAACTCGGCCTCCTCGATCGCGCGCTGGATCGACTGCACCGTGGATTCGATGTTCACCACCACGCCCTTTTTCATGCCACGCGAGGGGTGGTGTCCCACGCCGATGATCTCGACTTCGCCCGTCGGCGCGAGTTCGCCGACGATGGCCAACACCTTGGAGGTGCCGATGTCGAGACCCACGATCAGTTTTTCATCATCCCGTTTTGCCATAGTTACCCCTTGTTGGCTGCTCCCGCGCGCCCGGCGCCGGCGCGACCGGACGTATCGTGATCACCGGCGGCACGGCCGCCGACCTCCACTGCAAAACCGTTGGCGTAGCGCAGATCCACCTGGCGGATGTCCGGCGCGAGCGACGCGAATGACTGCACGTAGACGCGCGCGAAACGTTCCAGCTTGCGCTCCGGTTGCGCGCGGTCGAGCACGATCGTCATCCCGTTCGAAAGACCCAGGCGCCAGGTGCGCCGCAGCGTCAGCGTGACGCGCTCCAGCTTCAGTCCGGCGGCGGCCAGGACTTGCCCGAGACTCTTGTAATGTTCGAGCACCTGCGCGCCGGTTCCCTCCGGTCCCTCGAGCCGCGGGAACTCCGCGGGAAGCTCGGCGGCTTTCACACGCACCACGTCGCCCGCCTGATTGAGATACGCGCCGTCGCCCCAATATGCCGCGAGCTGCTGTTCCGTGAACCGCACATACACGTCCTGCGGCCACTGGCGTCGCACCGAGGCCTTGTAAACCCAGGGCAGCGACTCCACGCGCGCTTTCACCGCGTCCAGATTGAGCAGGAAAAAATTTCCATGCACGACGTTCATCACCGACACTTGCAGTTCCTGTTGCGTGACATGCCGGAACTCGCCCTCGAACTGCACGTGCCGCACCGGAAAGTTGTCACTGCGCAGCAGCCAGTCGGCGCCGAAGGCCAGCACCAGCAGCACGAACAGCAGCGCGCACAACAGCACTGCCGCCTTGAACAGACTGATGCCATCATCGGAATCCCGCCTTGCCGAATCAGCGTTTAGCATCCGCCGTCTCCAGTATCCGTAACACCAATTGATCGAAATCCATACCCGCCTGTTTCGCGGCCTTGGGCACGAGACTGTGATCGGTCATGCCCGGCACCGTATTCACCTCCAGCGCGTAGGCCTGACCTGTCTTGTCGAGCATGAAGTCCACCCGACCCCAGCCGGAACAGCCGAGCGCCTCGAACGCGCGCCGCGCCAGGGCCTGGATCGCGCGCTCCCGGTCCGCGGGCAAACCGCAGGGGCAGAGGTAACGCGTGGTGTCGAGGATGTATTTCGCCTCGTAGTCGTAGAATTCGCGGTCGGTCTCGATCTTGATCAGCGGCAACGCCTGATCGCCAAGGATCGCGCAGGTCAGCTCGGCGCCGTCGATGAAGCGCTCGGCGATCACCCGATCGTCGTACTTCGCCGCCGCATCCCAGGCCGACTTCAGCTCCACGATCGTCCTGGCCTTGCTCACGCCGAGGCTCGATCCCTCGCGTACCGGTTTCACGAATACCGGCAGTCCGAGTTTCGCGGCCACTTTGTCGAGATCGATACCGGGCTCGAGCACGACGTACTCCGGCGTCGGGATGCCGGCTGCGGACCAGAGATATTTGCTGCGCAACTTGTCCATGCCGAGCGCCGAGCCGAGCACGCCGCTGCCGGTGTACGGAATATCCAGCACTTCGAGCGCGCCCTGGATGACTCCGTCCTCGCCCCAGCGTCCGTGCAGCACGATGAACACGCGATCGAACCCACCGTTCTCCAGCGACCGCAGCGTGGATTTGTCCGCGTCGATGCCGTGCGCGTCCACAGCTTGACGCTTCAGGGCCGCAAGCACCGCGTTGCCGCTCTTGAGCGACACCTCGCGCTCGGCGGAAGGTCCGCCCATCAGCACCGCGACTTTCCCGAAATTGCGTCGCGTCACTTTGCTTCTCCTATGACGCGTACTTCGGGTTCCAGTTTGACGCCGTGTTGCCTTTGTACTTCCGCCTGCACGCGCAGGATCAACCGCTCGATATCGGCGGCGCTCGCGCCGCCGGTGTTGACGATGAAATTGGCGTGCAGCTCGGACACGCAGGCCTTGCCTTCGCAGGCGCCCTTGAGCCCGCAAGACTCGATCAGGCGCGCGGCAAAATTTCCCGGCGGATTCTTGAACACCGAACCCGCGTTCGGCAGTTGTGTCGGCTGGGTGGCGCCGCGCTTGGCGAGCAAGGTCTTGATCAGGGTCTTGCCCTGCACGGTTTCACCGGCGTTGAGACGGAAGTGCGCGGCCACGAACCATTCATCCCGCGGTCCCGCCACTTTGCGATAATCGATTTGATACTCCGCGGGCTGGCGCGTATGCCGCGCGCCGTGACGATCGATCGTTTCCACCGCCGCCACGATCTTCCACGTCTCGCCGCCGAAGGCGCCGGCGTTCATGGCCAGCGCACCGCCGACGGTACCGGGGATGCCAGCAAGAAATTCCGCGCCCACCAGTCCGCGCTCGGTGCAGAAACGCGCGACCTTGGCGCTGGCCACGCCGGCCTCGGCGCGCACCACGCCGTCTCGCAGGACGTCGAGCGCGCTCAGCGCACCGCTGGTCATGATCACCGTGCCGCGCACGCCGCCGTCGCGCACCAGCAGATTGCTTCCCAGCCCGACCCAATGCACCGCTTCCTGCGCCGGCAAGGATTTCATGAATGTCACGAGATCGTCGAGATCGGCCGGGATGAAAAGCCGGTCCGCCGGTCCGCCGACGCGCCAGCTGGTGTGGCGCGACATCGGCTCGTTGGCGAGCAGCTGACCGCGAAGATTGGCGTGCGTTTTTGCCGGCATCATCCGCCGCTCCCCGTATTCAGCGTCTGCGGAAGCGAAGCCGCGACGGCGCCGATGCTGCCCGCGCCCATCGTGAGCAAAATGTCGTTGCCGCGCAGCACGTCGGCCAGCGCCTGCGGCATCCGGTTCACGTCTTCCAGGAAAATCGGGTCGGTCTTGCCGCGTGCGCGGATCGCGCGACACAACGCGCGCCCGTCCGCGCCGCTGATCGGCGCCTCGCCGGCAGCGTAGACTTCGGTGACGAACAGCGTGCCGATATCCGCGAGCACGGTGCTGAAATCGTCGAGCAGATCGTGCGTGCGCGTGTAGCGGTGCGGCTGGAACACCACGACCAGCCGCCGCTCGGGCCAGCTCGCGCGCGCCGCCGCCACCGTGGCCGCGATCTCGCGCGGGTGATGCGCGTAATCGTCCACCAGGATCACGTCGCCACCATTGCGCGCGACGCGTCCGTTGATCTGGAAACGCCGCCCGATGCCGGCAAAACCGGCCAAGGCGCGCGCGATCGCCGCCCCCTCGACACCCAGTTCGTGCGCGATGCCGATGGCAGCCAGCGCGTTCAGCACGTTATGCCGTCCGGGTTGATTGAGCGTCACCGTCAGCCAGTTTTTGCGCCCGCGCAGTTCGGCGGTGAAATGCATCCGCGTCTGCTCCTGGCGGATGTCGACCGCGCGCAAGTCGGCCTCGGCGGCGGTGCCGTAGGTCAGCACCGGCCGGTGCACGCGCGGAACGATTTCGCGCACCGCCGGATCGTCGAGACACAGCACCGCCAGGCCGTAGAACGGCAGCTGGTGGAGGAAATCCACGAACGCCTGTTTGAGACGGTTGAAGTCGCCGCCGTAGGTAGCCATGTGATCGGCGTCGATATTCGTCACCACCGACATGAACGGCGCCAGATGCAGGAACGAAGCGTCGCTCTCGTCGGCCTCGGCCACGAGGTACTGCCCGCGACCGAGGCGCGCGTGGGTGCCAGCGCTGTTCAGGCGTCCACCGATCACGAACGTCGGATCGAGCCCTCCCTCGGCGAGGCAACTCGCCACCAGGCTCGTGGTCGTGGTCTTGCCGTGTGTGCCGGCGATGGCGATGCCGCGCTGCAAGCGCATCAATTCGCCGAGCATCTCGGCGCGCGGGATCACCGGGATCTTGGCCGTGCGCGCCGCGCGCACCTCCGGGTTGGTTTCGTCCACCGCCGAGGAGACGACCACCACATCCACGCCCTTCACGAGCTGCGGATCGTGGCCGATGTTGACCTTGGCCCCGAGCGTGGCCAAGCGTCGGGTATTCGCCGATTCGCGCACATCCGATCCGGACACCGTGAATTGGAGATTGTGCAGCACTTCGGCGATGCCGCACATGCCCGCGCCGCCGATGCCGACGAAGTGGACGTTTTTCACGCGATCACGCATTCATCTTCTCCATGCATATGCCGGCTACGGTCTCGGCGGCGTCGGTCACGGCCAGATGACGCGCGGCGCGCGCCATCTTCATCAGCAGCTCGCGATTGGCGGCGAAGCCGGTGAGCAGTTCGACGAGCCGCTCGCGTGTCAGTTCCGGAGATGGCACGAGCACCGCGGCTTCGCGCTCCGAGAGGAACCGTGCGTTCGCGGTCTGGTGATCGTCCACGGCATAGAGATAGGGCACGAGGATCGCGGCCGATCCGGAGGCGGCGAGTTCGGCCACGGTCATGGCGCCGGCGCGGCACAGCACCACGTCGGCCCAGGCATAGGCCTCGGCCATGTTGTCGATGAATTCGGCCACCCGGGCCGGTGCATCGCCGTAAGCATGCCGCACCGTTTCCGCGACGTTGCGTCCGCACTGGTGCCACACATCGGGCCGGAGTTCGGCCGGCAACGACCGGATCGCCTCGGGCGCGACATCGTTGAAAATTTTCGCGCCCTGGCTGCCGCCCACGACCAGCAGCCGCAGCCGTCCCCGGCGCGAGGCCATTCTTTCCTCCGGGGGCGGCAGTGCGGCGATCTCGTCACGCACCGGATTGCCCACCGGGCGCGCCGCCAGATGCTTGCCGAAGGCATCGGGAAATCCGCACAACACCTGATCGGCGAGGGCCGCGAGCCACTTGTTGGTCATGCCGGGGATCGCGTTCTGTTCGTGGATCAGCAGCGGTGTGCGCGTGATCCACGCCATCAAGCCGCCCGGCCCCGCGACGAATCCGCCCAGCGACAGCACCACGTCCGGTTTGCGCCGGCGCAGCACCCGGAACGCCTGCGCCATGGCATATATAAGAGTGAACGGCAGCAGCAGCCAGCGCAGCCAGCCCTTGCGCCGCACGCCCTGGATCGTCAGCCATTCCATGTCGATCGCCAGTCCCGAAGCCGGCACGGCGTGGGCTTCGAGCCCGCGACGCGTGCCGAGCCACACCACCTGCACGCGTTTCTCCAGCAGCCGGCGCGCGACCGCGAGCCCCGGGAACACATGCCCGCCGGTGCCACCCGCCATGATCAGTACGCAGCTCATGCTCCGCCTCCGATAGTTTCGGTGGTACCCCATCTGTCGCGCTGTCGGCGTCTGGCGGCATTCGTGGCCGGTCGCATCCCCACTGTGTGGGGCCCCTGCTCCCTACTCATGCCGC
>JACQER010000187.1 GCA_016200465.1 Gammaproteobacteria bacterium
AAGATCAAGAAAGACATTCCGTTCATGCGCCACGCGCTGGCGTTCAACGTGATCTCGGGGATCACGTTCCTGCTCGCCGTGTTTTTCCTGATCACGAAGGGCCTGAATTTCGGCGTCGATTTCACCGGTGGTACGGTGATGGAAGTCAATTACCGCCAGGCCGCGGATGTGCCGCAGATCCGCGATTCGCTCGCCAAACTCGGCTATCGGGACGTGGCGGTGCAGAATTTCGGCACTTCGCGCGACGTGCTGATCCGCCTGCCGCTGCGGAAGGAAACCTCCAGCGCCAAGCTGTCCGAGACGGTCATGGAAGCGCTGCGTCAGGCCGACCCCGCGGTTGAACTGCGCCGCACCGAGTTCGTCGGACCGCAGGTCGGGCGCGAACTGGTCGAGAACGGCGCGCTGGCGCTGCTGTTCGTTTCCATCGGCATCGTGCTCTACCTGTGGTTCCGCTTCGAGTGGAAGTTCGGCGTGGCGACGATCATCGCCAACCTGCACGACGTCGTGATCATCCTCGGCTTCTTCGCCTTCTTCCAGTGGGAGTTCTCGCTCACGGTGCTGGCGGTGGTGCTCGCCATTTTCGGCTACTCGGTGAACGAGTCGGTGGTGGTGTTCGACCGCGTGCGGGAAAACTTCCGCAAGCTGCGCAAGCACACGGTGCCGCAGATCATCGACAACGCCATCACGCGCACGATCTCGCGCACCATCATCACCCATGGCAGCACCCAGATGGCGGTGCTCGCGATGCTGTTCTTCGGCGGCGAGACGCTGCATTACTTCGCGCTCGCGCTCACCATCGGCATTCTGTTCGGCATCTATTCCTCGGCGCTGGTGGCGAGCCCCATCGTCATGTGGCTCGGTGTTTCGCGCGAGGACCTGATGCCGGTGAAGAAGGAAACGCTCGAAGACGGACGTCCTTAGGGAGGCCGATCAAATCGACCGTTCGCCCTGAGCTTGTCGAAGGGTGAACGGCGAGCCCCTGAAATATCGTTGCGCAGATCCGTTCGTGGTTCGACAGGCTCACCACGAACGGGCTCGCTCAGAACTTCCCTGGGGTTCTTCTTTGCCCGGCGGCTCACCCGGTTCGGTTCTTTTCCTTCATTTTCTCTTCGTGACGCGACATCGGTGGTCCCGTATTGCACTCGTGTTACGTCTTTATTTTGCACCAATTTAGTTCATCGCATCGCGCGACTCCCGTTGCTGGTGCAGCACGTCGGCGCGCGCAGCACGACGCCGCGTTTAATTGCTTGAAAGCGCGCCGGTTTTCCATTGCGCATCGTTGGCATGCGGGTTGCTATGACTGTCGGAGAACGCGTCAGCGCGTTGTGCAGTGAAGCGCAAGAGCAATGCCGTCGAGTGTGAGGGAAAACCATGTTCACGCAAACCATGATACAGAATCTGGGCGCATTCAAAGTCGGCTGGTATTGGCTGTCGATGACATTGCTGCGCCATATCGGCGGAGTCAGGAAGCTCAAACAGGAGAAGTAGCTCAATGCAGTCACGGTGGCTGCAAATCCGTGGCGATCCTTCGGTGCGCCAGTTCGTGTTCGAGCAGGCGCGCGTGCCGAACGAATTCGACAAGCGTCTCGATGAAGTGCTGGCGCGCGTCGAGGCGCTGATCCTGGGGCACGGTGTGTTTCACGCCAAGGTGCATTTTTCCACCGGCCAGGTCACCTTGTGGCTGCTCGACGACCCGCTGCGTTACCGCGTGCACGTGAAGGAGGAATTCCTCGATCCGGACATCTGCCTGGCGTATCCGCGGCGCGCCTATACGGACGAGGCACTCGTGCCCACGCCGGAAATCCCCAGGGTTCTCGCCGAATTCAAGCGTCTGCGCATGCAAGACAACCACATCTACCTTCGTTCCGCATCGCTCAACGTGGTGAACGGCATGGTCGGCCTGAATTTTTCCTGCGACGGCAGTCATTACCTCGGCTACGCGGATTTTCTGACCCAGGCCGGCGAGCTCTATATCTGATCCTGGCGTGCTGAAAAGGAGCGCGCGTGGATTTGCCGTGGCAGCCATGAAATAATCGTCTTGTCCGCGAGCTCCGTTCCTCCCGTTTCGTCCTGAGAGCCTCGGCTTCCCTGACGACTTTGCCTTTCCTTGGGAAGGGAGGAACGAAGCGAGCCCAGCGCGGGTTGATCCTGCCACCGGAAAGGAGCTGACGATGATTCGTGGATTCGCGCGGGTAATGCTGGGGCTTTTCCTTCCTTTTGTCTTTCTGATTTCCGGCTGTTCGAAACCATTCGTCTATCCCGAGGATGAGCACTCGCAGGCCGAGCCGCCGCGCTCGGCGGACTGGATTGCGATGCTGCCCGAGGGCGAAATCCGCCGGCAGGTGGTGCTGGGCTGCACGCCCTGTCATCAGATCGGCCCGCCGGTGGCTTACCGCAAGTCGGTCGAGGAATGGCGCGAGGTCATCGGGCGCATGAAGAAGATTGACGACGACCTGGATCTTTCGCTGATCCGGCTCGAAACCGAAGAACTGGCGCAATGGCTGGCAACGAATGCCAAATTACCGAAACACGGTCGTTATGTGGCCACCGCGCCGGCCGATATCAAGGAATATCCGGCCGGCGCCAAGACCGGTTTCTATCACGACATGGCCGTGAGCGCGGGGCGGGCGTGGATCGCGGATTACTTCGGCAACAAGCTCTACGGCGTGGATGTCGACACCGGTGCGGTGGAGGGCTTCGATCTTCCGGTCAACGTCGCGCCGGGAAAACCCGGCGGCGCGCACCAGATCGACACCACGCGTGACGGGATGATCTGGATCACCTTCACCAAGGCCGAACAGGTGATCCGCTTCGATCCGGTCAAGAAAGAATTCAAAGTCTATTCGGGATTCGAGAAGGGCGGCAACGTGCAGTATTTCGTGGTGGATGCTGACCGGTACATTTATGAGGACGCCGAGGGCGGCATCTGGATGACGCATTTCTCGCGTGTCATGCTGAGCCGGCTCGATCCGAAGACGGGCGAGATCAAGGTCTACCGCACCGCGCAGCACCCGTACATGCCGGAAAAGAGCGTGCATCTGTACGCCGCGGTGGCTGACAGCCGGGGGCGATTGTGGTTCACCGAAACCCATGGCAACCGTTTCGGCATGCTCGACCCGCGCACCGGCGAGGTGATGGTGAAGAACATGCCCGAGCCGTGGGCCGGACCGAAGCGGCTCGCGATCGACAAGGACGACGTGCTGTGGATTCCGGAGCTCGCGACCGGCAAGATCACGGTGTACGACACGCGCCGCGACAAGGTCGTGGACTGGCTCACGCTGCCGATTTCCGGCGATTTCCCCTACGGCATCCGCCGCAATCGCTACACCGGCGATTTCTGGATCACCGGTTCGGGTTCCGACAGCCTCTACCGGTTGGACCCGAAGACCAGAAAATTCAGCATCTACCGCCTGCCGCGGCGCGGCGCCTACACGCGCACCGTGAGTTTCGCCGACAACGGCGATATCTGGACCAACTACGCCTCGTTCCCGAACGCGCACACCCAGACGCCGTTCGATTCCGGCGTCGTGGTGCGCCTGCGACCGCAATAACCCGGCGGTCTGACCGATGGTTTCCGGAGCGCTGCGTTTTTCCGCGGCGGCACACCCATGCATCGCCGGCCGGAATCGTATATCCTAGGCCGCTTTTCAGGCCGCCGATCGCCCATTCGCAGGGGAAAAGCGGAGCGCAACGGACAGGAGCAAGGCATTAATGTTCACCAAAGACATGACCATCAAGGGTTTCGATGACGAACTGTGGACCGCGATCCAGAACGAAGCCCAGCGTCAGGAAGATCATATCGAACTGATCGCCTCGGAGAACTACGCCAGCCCGCGGGTGTTGCAGGCGCAGGGCTCGTTGCTGACCAACAAATATGCCGAAGGTTATCCGGGCAAGCGCTACTACGGCGGCTGCGAATACGTCGACGTCGCCGAGCGACTCGCCATCGAGCGCGCGAAGCAACTGTTCGGCGCCGCCTACGCCAACGTGCAGGCGCATTCCGGATCGCAGGCCAACGCCGCGGTGTACATGGCGCTGCTCAATCCCGGCGACACCATTCTCGGCATGAGTCTCGCGCACGGCGGCCATCTGACGCACGGCGCCAAGGTGAATTTCTCCGGCAAGATCTACAACGCGGTTCAATACGGCCTGAATGAAGCGACCGGCGAGATCGATTACGAACAGGTCGAGCGCCTGGCGAACGAGCACAAACCGAGAATGATCGTGGCCGGATTCTCCGCCTATTCGCGCGTCGTGGACTGGGCGCGATTTCGCAAGATCGCTGACAGCGTCGGTGCGTATCTGTTCGTCGACATGGCGCACGTGGCGGGCCTGGTGGCCGCCGGTATCTATCCCAATCCGGTGTCGATCGCCGACGTCACCACGACCACGACGCACAAGACGCTGCGCGGACCGCGCGGCGGCATCATTCTCGCGAAGGCCAATCCCGAGATCGAAAAGAAACTCAACTCGACGATCTTCCCCGGCACGCAGGGCGGCCCGCTGATGCACGTCATCGCCGCCAAGGCGGTGGCCTTCAAGGAAGCGCTCGCGCCCGAATTCAAAAGCTATCAGCAGCAGGTATTGAACAACTCGCGTGCCATGGCGAAAGTCATGATGGACCGCGGTTACAAGGTGGTCTCCGGTGGCACCGACAATCATCTGTTCCTGGTCAGCTTCATCGAGAAGGGTCTCACCGGCAAGGATGTCGAGGCGGCACTGGGCGAGGCACACATCACGGTTAACAAGAACGCCGTGCCCAATGACCCGCAGTCGCCGTTCATCACCAGCGGCATCCGCATCGGTACGCCGGCCATCACCACGCGCGGCTTCGGCGAGAAGGAGGCCCGCGAACTGGCCGGCTGGATCGCGGACATTATCGACCGCCTGGGTGACGCCACGGTGCGTAGCGCGGTTCGCGCCAAGGTACAGGACATCTGCCGGCGGTTTCCGGTGTATGAGGCGAGTCAACGCTAGCCGCCGATCCCGGGCGCAGCTCCTTCAGAGACGACAGCAGCGGTGCCTAATGAAACATGGTTCATTGCGGCTACTGCGCCCATTGCCGAAAGAGCGTTCGCCTCGGGCGCTGGGCGCTATCCCTAACAGGGCGGGCGGTTCGCCTTTCAGCCGCTGCTTGCTACTATTCCGGTATGCGCTGCCCGTTCTGTTCCGCCGATGAAACCCGTGTCGTCGATTCGCGGCTTTCCGACGAAGGCGACTCCGTGCGCCGCCGTCGCGAGTGCGAGGTCTGCGGCGAGCGCTTCACCACCTTCGAGCGCGCCGAGCTGCGCCTGCCCCAGATCATCAAGTCCGACGGACGCCGCGAACCGTTCAACGAAAAGAAATTGCAGAACGGCCTGTCGCGCGCGCTTGAGAAGCGCCCGGTGGACACCGACGCGATCGAGAAAATCATCGGCCGCATCCGGCACAAGCTCATGGCCAGCGGCGAGGGCGAGGTGCCGTCGCGCCAGATCGGCGAGTGGATCATGGAAGAGTTGAAAGACCTCGACGCGGTAGCCTACGTGCGTTTCGCCTCGGTGTATCGCAGCTTCCAGGACCTCAACGCGTTCCGCGAGGAAGTGCAGCGTCTGCAGAACGAACCGAGCGCTGAGACGCGGCGCAAGCAGCTCTCGCTGATTCCGGAACCGGAAACGCCGTCCAAGCCGGGCGCCATGCCGGGGCGCAAACCGCACGCCGCGGGCAAGAAACCATGACCACCTCCGCCGCCGATGCGCGCTTCATGGCGCGCGCCCTGCAACTCGCGCGTCGCGGGATGTACACGACCGATCCCAACCCGCGCGTCGGCTGCGTGATCGTGAAGGACGGGAAAATCATCGGCGAAGGCTGGCATGAACGCGCCGGTGAGCCGCATGCCGAGGTCAATGCGCTGAATCAGGCGGGAAAAATCCACGCGCACAGCGCCGGCGTGTATCTGACGCTCGAGCCCTGTTGTCATCAGGGGCGCACGCCGCCGTGCACCCATGCGCTCATCAAGGCGGGCGTGACGCGGGTCGTGGCGGCCATGCGCGATCCGAATCCGCACGTGGCGGGCAAGGGCATCAAGGAACTGGAGAGTCACGGCATACGCGTGGACGTCGGGCTGATGGAAAAGGAGGCCGAGGCGCTCAATCCCGGATTCGTGAGCCGCATGAAGCGTGGCCGACCTTACGTGCGGGTGAAGCTTGCCGCCAGCCTCGACGGACGCACCGCGATGGCCCGGGGCGAAAGCAAATGGATAACCGGCGAGGCCGCGCGCGCCGACGTACAGAAATGGCGCGCGCGCAGTTCCGCGATCCTGACCGGCGTGAGCACGGTGCTCGCGGACGATCCTTCGCTCAACGTACGCGACATCAAAACCGGCCGCCAGCCGATGCGTGTGGTGGTGGACAGCCGCCTGCGGATGCCGGCCGCGGCGCGGCTGCTGCGCGGCGAGGGCAAGACGCTGGTGGTGACGGCGAGCGAAGATGCGGCGTTGACGGATAAGTTGAGAAAAGCCGGCGCCGAGGTCGCGAACATGCCGACGCCGGAGAAGACCGTGGACCTGGAAACGCTGATGAAGCATCTCGCCTGGCTGGAGATGAACGAAGTGCTGGTCGAGGCGGGCGCAACCCTGTGCGGCGCACTGCTGCAGGCCAACCTGGTGGACGAACTGGTGCTCTATTACGCGCCGCACATCATGGGTGGCCATGAACGCGGCATGTTCGTGCTGCCGCCGCTGGTGCGCATGGCGGACCGGATCAATCTCGAAATTCAGGATGTCCGGCCCATCGGCAAGGATTGGCGGATGATCGCCCGGGTGAGCGAAAAGTAAGGCGCGCGACATGTTCACCGGAATCGTTCAATCAATCGGAAAAATCGCCGCCCTCGAGCAGAAGGGCGACGACGCGCGCCTGCGCATCGCCGCCGGCAAGCTCGACATGTCGGACGTAAAAACCGGCGACAGCATCGCCGTCAGTGGCGTTTGCCTGACGGCGGTGGCGCATTCCGCGGGGGATTTTACCGCGGATATCTCCGGCGAAACCCTGTCACGCACCATGCTCGGCCGGTTGCGCGCGGGCGACGCCGTGAATCTGGAGAAGGCCCTGACGCTGTCCACGCCGCTGGGCGGGCACCTGGTGAGCGGTCACGTGGATGGCGTCGGCGCCGTCGTCGGCCGGCGCGACGCCGGCCGCTCGGTGCAGTTCCGGTTCAAAGCGCCGGCGACACTGGCCAAATACATCGCGGAAAAGGGTTCCATCTGCGTCGATGGCGTGAGCCTGACCGTGAACGCCGTTCACGGCGCG
>JACQER010000005.1 GCA_016200465.1 Gammaproteobacteria bacterium
CGGCTTCTTCCAGACGCATGACATGGAATACCGGAACCGCTGTGCACCGAACAAAGGGGTATGCGTTATACAGATGATCCTGTAAACGCTAAATCAAGGAGGTATTGCAATGAATTCCAGGTCTTTGGTGCTGACAGTTAGTCTTGCGTTCATGCTGGGCGCGGCCCACGTAGCGTTGGCGCGCGGTGGCGGTGGGGCGGGCGGCGCACCCGGGGGCCGCATGGACAATGCGGGAGGCATGTCTTCGGGACACATGAGTGAGGCCGGGAAGGCGAACACGAACGCGCAGTTCCTGCCTGACTCTCAGCGCGGTCTCGACCGTGCCGAGGAGCGCATGAACGAGCACGGGCTTGATCACGAACAAGCCACAAAGCCGCACAAGCAGAGCAAGAAAAAACCCGAGGAAAAGTCCAAGATCGACGCAAACCGGCCGTAACCCGGCGCATCAGAGCGGGGCGGATGCATATTCGCCCCGGGCTGCCGGTCATGCACAGCATGACCGGCAGCGTGGACCGATGATCGTTTGGCTCACGGTATCCAGCCGTTCCGATTCGCAGGAAATTTTCCGGGAGCGAAAATAGTTTCACTTAAATCTGGTTCCGCCGCCCATCCATCAAAGTAACACGATATCTCCATTGGGTTACCGCCACCGCCACGCCGTGGTACACTTTCGCCCCACAGATTGATTATGGCGGTGAGAGCCGGTCCCCTCGGCGACGGAAGCTTGTGAACCCGGTCAGGTCCGGAAGGAAGCAGCCGCAGCAGGTATTTCGGGTACTGGGGTGTGGTTGGCTCGAACCGCCACCCGTTTCGAAGGCCTGATTTGGAAAAGAGGCAAACCCCGTGAGTTATCAGGTACTGGCGCGCAAATGGCGCCCACGCAACTTCGCCGAGCTCGTGGGCCAGCAACACGTGGTGCAGCCGATGGTCAACGCGCTGGATCACGGCCGCTTGCATCATGCGTTCCTGTTTACCGGTACCCGCGGCGTGGGCAAGACCACCATCGCCCGCATTCTCGCCAAATCCCTGAACTGTGAAACCGGCGTGACCTCGAAGCCCTGCGGCCAGTGCAGCGCCTGCAAGGAAGTGGACGAGGGGCGCTTCGTGGACCTGATCGAGGTGGACGCCGCCTCGCGCACCAAGGTCGACGACACGCGCGATCTGCTCGACAACGTGCAGTACGCGCCCACGCGCGGGCGTTACAAGGTGTACCTCATCGACGAAGTGCACATGCTCTCGACCCACTCCTTCAATGCGCTGCTGAAAACGCTCGAAGAGCCGCCGCCGCACGTCAAATTCCTGCTCGCCACCACCGACCCGCAGAAACTGCCGGTCACGGTGCTGTCGCGCTGCCTGCAATTCAATCTCAAGCGCTTGCCGTTGGAGCAGATCGCGGCGCAAATCCAGAAAATACTGGACGCGGAGGGCATCAGTCACGACGCGGGTTCCATCAAACTGCTGGCGCGCGCCGCCGACGGCAGCATGCGCGACGGGCTTTCGCTGCTCGACCAGGCGATCGCCTACGGTGGCGGCCAGGTCACCGAGCCGGAAGTGCGCGCCATGCTCGGTACCATCGATCAGAATTTCATCGAACAACTGCTACAGGCGCTGAAGGCCGGTGATGTCGGCGCGCTGCTCAAGACCGTGGCCGATGCGACCGAATTCGGCCTGGATTATGAGGCGCTGCTGAAGGAGTTACTGCTGACGCTGCATCGGATAGCGCTGGCCCAAGCCGATGCCGCGCTGGCCGGCGAGGAGGGCGAAGCCGTCCTGAATCATGCCAAGGCCATGTCGCCGCAGGACGTGCAACTTTATTATCAGATCGGCGTGATGGGCAGCCGCGATCTGCCGTTTGCGCCCGACCCGCGCAGCGGCCTGGAAATGACATTGCTGCGCATGGTGGCGTTCCGTCCGGCGGAAGCGGGCGAAGTGCGTGTCACGGTTCCCGCCGCCGCGCCACTGCCCAAGGCCGCGGCCTCCACCGCGACGACGCCACGGGCCGCGCCATCCGCCACGACAACGGCAAGCCCGGTGGCTGCAACTCCAGCGTCAGTTCTGCCGGTGCAAAATTCCGGAACGCCGGCGGCGAAATGGGCCGATGTGGTGGCGCAACTTGGGCTCGCGGGCCTGGTGCGCGAACTGGCCAACAACACCACGCTCGAAAAGTACGACAACGGTGTCATGGAACTGGTGCTGGAGGAAACGCACGGCAAGCTGCTGAACAAGGAGCGTGAGGCGGATCTGAAGCAGGCACTCGAAAAATATTACGGCAACCCGATACGGTTGACGCTGCGTCTTGGACGTCCCGCGGCGGAAACGCCGGCGAAGGAAAAAAGCCGCGTGCAGGACGAGCGGCAACAGGCGGCGGTGCAGGCGATCGCGGACGACCCGAACGTGCGCGCGCTCCAGGAAAAATTCAACGCCCGGGTCAACCCGGCATCCATTCGACCCAAGGTTTGACGCGAGAGGAGCACATGAAAGGCGGACTGGGAAACATCATGAAGCAGGCGCAGGCGATGCAGGAGAACCTGCGCAAGGCACAGGAACAGCTGGCAACTATCGAGGTCACCGGCAGCAGCGGCGGCGGCATGGTCAGCATCACCATGACCTGCCGTCATGACGTGAAGCGCGTGCAGATCGACCCGGGCCTGTTGCAGGACGACAAGGAAGTGCTCGAGGACCTGATCGCGGCGGCGATGAACGACGCCGTGCGCAAGGTGGAGAAGACCACGGAAGAGAAAATGACCGGCCTCACCGCCGGACTCAACATCCCCGGGATGAAGCTGCCGTTCTAGAACGCATGAACGACGTCACCGTCCTCGAAGCGCTCAAGCAGGCCCTGCGCCGGCTGCCGGGCGTGGGCCCGAAGAGCGCCAGCCGCATGGCCTATCATCTGCTCGAACGCGACCGCGAGGGCGCGCGCCTGATCGCGCAGGCGCTGACGAACGCGGTCGAACGCATCGTGCACTGCAAGCGCTGCAACAACCTGAGCGAGACCGAGCTGTGTCCGATTTGCAGTTCGCCGCGGCGCGACAAGTCGCTGCTGTGCGTGGTCGAGTCACCGTCGGATCTCGTTTCGCTCGACCAGTCCGGCGTCTACAACGGCCTGTACTTCGTGCTCATGGGGCGTCTGTCGCCGCTCGACGGCATCGGACCGGAGGAGATCGGCATTCCGCGCCTCGAAACGTTGCTCGACGAGGGGACCGTCAAGGAAGTCGTGCTCGCGACCAATCTCACGGTCGAGGGCGAGGCCACGGCGCATTACATCGGCGATCTGGTGCGCGCGCGCCACATCAAGGCGTCGCGCATCGCCTACGGTGTGCCCATCGGCGGCGAACTGGAATACACCGACCGCAATACCCTCGCCCGCGCGCTGGCCGGGCGGCGCGAGGCGTGATAAAGATAAACAGGGATAACTGATTATCCCGCCCTGGCTGAAGGCCAGGAGCTGACGGTTCAACACTACGCAGGGAGCCCGCGGTCATGCCCAGTGAGTCGCTGCTGTTCGTGGTGTTCCTGATCTTCACCGGCGCCGCCATCTTCGCCACGCTGGCGCTGTACGCGCGTCAGGCGCTGATCGTTTCCTACATCGTGCTCGGCGTGGTGATGGGCCCGTCGCTGCTCGGCTGGGTGACGGATGCCTCGCTGATCAAGGGCGTGGCCGACATCGGCATCATGTTCCTGCTGTTCCTGCTCGGGCTCAACATGCATCCGCAGAAACTGATCCGCCTGCTCGGGTCGGCGACGCTGGTGACCGGCGTGAGTTCGCTCATCTTCGGCGGTATCGGCGTGGCAGCCGGTTATCTGCTCGGATACACCGTCGTCGAATCGCTCGTGGTCGGCGGCGGGCTCATGTTTTCGAGCACCATCGTCGGCCTGAAACTGCTGCCGACCACGGTGCTGCATCATCGCCACACCGGTGAGATCATGATCAGCATCCTGCTGTTGCAGGACGTGATCGCGATCGTTCTATTGCTGGTTCTCAAGGCCGGCATCGGCCATCAGGTCTTGCTGGCGGACGTGGGAAGACTGGCGCTGGCGCTGCTCGGGGTTTGCGGGCTCGCTTACCTGGTCGAGCGCTATGTGCTGCTGCCGCTGATCGCACGTTTCGACGTGATTCAGGAATACATATTCCTGCTGGCGATCGGCTGGTGCCTGGGACTGGCGGAGCTTTCGGTCTGGCTCGGACTGTCGCGCGAGATCGGCGCCTTCATCGCCGGGGTCGCGCTGGCGTCGAGCCGCATTTCATTTTTCATCGCCGAGAGTCTCAAGCCGCTGCGCGATTTCTTCCTGATCATTTTTTTCTTCACGCTCGGCGCCGGACTCGACGTCAGGCAGCTCGTGGACGTGCTGCTGCCGGCGCTCGCGCTGGCGGCCGTGGTGCTCGTGGTGAAGCCCTGGATTTTCCGCTGGCTGCTGGAGAACGCCGGCGAGAACCGTGCGCGCGCCGGCGAGATCGGCACACGACTGGGACAGGGCAGCGAGTTCACGCTGCTGATCGCGGTGTTGGCGCTGGAAACCGGCGTGGTGCGGCACCAGGCGGCACATCTGCTGGAACTGACCACGATTTTTTCCATGATGATCTCGATGTACCTGATCGTCTGGCGCTATCCGACGCCGATCGCGGTGCGCGATGACCTCCGCCGTAACTGACGTGCTGGTGATCGGCTGTGGCGACATCGGCGAGCGCGTCGCCCGGCGTGAACGTTCCGAGGGCCGGTCCGTCGCCGGCGTGGTCCGCTCGGAGCAATCCGTGCGCCGGCTGCGCGCGGCGGGCCTCCGGCCGATAGTCGCTGATCTGGATGATCCATCCTCGCTGAAGCAGATTTCCGTCAAGGACTCGCTGGTTTACTACTTCGCCCCGCCGCCGGCCAACGGCGTGACCGACCCGCGCATGGAGGCGTTCGTGACGACGATGACCGCGCCGAACCTGCCGCGACGCGTGGTGCTGATCAGTACGACGGGCGTTTACGGAGATTGCCGCGGAGAGTGGGTGACCGAAGACCGTCCGGCGAATCCGCAGGTGGATCGCGCCCGACGGCGACTCGCGGCGGAAACCGCGCTGCGGCGCTGGAGCAAGGCAAGCGGCGTGCCGATCGTGATTCTGCGCGTGCCCGGCATTTACGGCCCGGGTTATTTGCCCGAGGAACGCCTGCGTTCCGGCGAGCCGGTGTTGCGCGAAGAGGAGTCGCCCTACAGCAACCGCATTCACGCCGCCGACCTGGCGCACGTCTGCTTTATCGCCGGACACCATGACACCCCTGGCGCTTTGTATAACGTCAGCGACGGGCATCCCACCACCATGACGGATTTTTTCCATCGCGTGGCCGATCTTCTTGGAATTCCACGCCCGCCGGCGGTCACGCTCGAAGAAGCGCGCAAGCGGCTCGGCGAAGGCATGCTTTCCTATCTCGCGGAATCCAGGCGCATCGACAACCGGCGCATGCGCGAGGAACTGGGCGTGGAATTGATGTACCCGGACCTGGCGTCGGGCCTGCCGTCGTGTTTTAAAAGATGCGGCTGATCGGCGGAATCGCGCGTGTCACTCGCCCAGAAGGGCGTTGAGCTTGGCGGCGCAGATGAAGTCGTTTTCCGACAATCCCTTGATGCTGTGCGTGCTGAAGCGCACGTGGCAGCGGTTGTAGCCGACCTCGAGGTCCGGGTGGTGGTCCTCGCGATGCGCGACCCAGGCTTGCGCATTCACGAACGCCATGGTCTCGTGATAATTCCTGAATTTGAAAGTGCGGCTCAGTTCCGTCACCTCGTCATTCAGCGACCAGCCCGGCGTTTGCGCCAGCAGGTTCCTCGCCTGTTCGCGCAACAGCGGCGGAGTGCCGGGCGCGCAGGGTTGGCAGGATTTCCGCGTGAGGTCGGTCATGGCGCGTCCGGCTATTTGAACTTGTAATAAGTGTCGTTCAGGTATTTCACCAGATCGTTGACCTGGGGCTTGGCCAGCGTGATGTTGGTCATGTGTCCACAGGAACCGATCTGTTCCTTCAGGCCTTCGAGGCTTTTGATCTGCCGGTCCTGGCGTTTATAGACGCTGTCGTTGTGGCAGGAAGTGCAATTCGCGTCATACAGTTTCTTGCCGTTGGCGGCGTCGCCGGGCAGCGTCGCGGCCATGGCGGAAAGGGGAAGGGTGAATAAAACCGGAAGCAACACGATGGGTTTGAGCATGTCTCCTCCTTGCTGGCAGCGTCAGGTCTTGCCCGTGATATGCGCGATGCGCAGCGCCGCGGGCGGATGCGAATCGTAAAAAGCCGAGTGCAGCGGATCGGGTGTGAGTGTGCTGGCATTTTCCCGGTAGAGCTTCACGAGCGCGTTGACCAGTTCGCCGGCGTCGGTCTGTTCGGCGGCGAAACTGTCGGCCTCGTACTCGTAACGGCGCGAGCCCCAGGCGAGCAGCGGCTGCAGGAAGAAGGTGAACACCGGTCCGATGAGCATGAACAGCATCAGCGCCGCGTGGGTCGAGGGCTGCGACATACCGAGGCCGTTGTAGAACCACGGTTGCGCGACCAGCCAGCCGAGGATCGCGAGCCCGACCAGGCTGAACGTGAACGTCAGGAGCATGCGCTTCATGACGTGGCGGCGCTTGAAGTGGCCGAGCTCGTGCGCCAGCACCGCTTCGATCTCCTTTTCGCCGAGGTGTTCGAGCAGCGTGTCGAAGAACACGATGCGCTTGGTCTTGCCGAAGCCGGTGAAGTAGGCGTTGCCGTGGGCGCTGCGGCGCGAGCCGTCCATGATGAAAATGCCGCGCGAGCGGAAGCCGGTGCGTTCGAGCAGCGACTGGATACGGCTGCGCACGCCGCCTTCCTTGAGCGGAGTGAACTTGTTGAAGATCGGCGCGATCAGCGTCGGATAGGCCCAGACCAGCAGCAGCGTGAAACCGCTCCACAGCAGCCACACGTACACCCACCACAAGGCGCCGGTTTCCTGCATCAGCCACAGCGCGGCGACCGCCAGCGGCGCACCGAGAACGCCGAGCAACAGGGTTTTCTTGACCAGATCGGTCACGAACAGTTGCGCGCTTGTCTTGTTGAAACCGAAGCGGTTCTCGATCACGAAGGTCTGGTACGCCGACAGCGGCAGACCGAACAGGCCCATGAGAATGAACGCGCTCAGGATGAAGAGTGTGCCGGTGGTCAATTCACCCCAGCCAAAACCACGGCAAACACGGTCGAGCCACTCGAGCCCGCCGCCCACGGTCCACAGGGCGAGCAACAACGTGCCGTACGTGTCCTCGATGCGCCCGAAGCGGGTATGCGCGATGGTGTAATCGGCGGCTTTCCGGTGTTCGGCGAGCGTTATGCGGTTACGGAAGGCGTCGGGGACCTTGTCGCGGTTGGCGGTGACGTGGCGGATATGCCGGTTCGCCAGCCACAGTTCCGTGAGCAGCGACAAGCCGAGAAGCGAGACAAAAATGATCGTGAAGGTATTCATAGGTCAGGGATGTTATCATCCTCACAAGAGAGACAGTAGGCGGCCCGAATAATTCCCCGCGCCCGCGAAGGCCGGGGAAAGATGCGCCTGGCGCGCCCGCATTCAATCTGGAGAGCACGCATGGCACAAACACCGAACGGGGCGAAGGACGGAAACGCCCTGATATGGATAGACCTGGAAATGACAGGGTTAAATCCGGACACCGACCGGATCATAGAGGTCGCCACCATCGTCACCGACAGCGAGCTCAACATCGTCGCGGAAGGGCCGGTGCTTGCGGTGCATCAGACCGACGCCGTGCTCGCGGGCATGGACGAATGGAACCAGCGTACCCACGGATCGACCGGTCTGATCGAACGGATCAGGCAATCCACGCTCTCCGAGGCCGACGCCGAGCGACTGACGCTCGAATTCCTCCAGCAACACGTTTCCAAGAACAAGTCGCCGATGTGCGGCAACAGCATCTGCCAGGACCGCCGTTTCCTCGCGCGCACCATGCCGCAGCTCGAGGCGTGGTTCCATTACCGGAATCTCGACGTGAGCTCGATCAAGGAGCTCGTCAAGCGCTGGAAGCCGGGCCTGTGCGGCGGCGTGACAAAAAAGAACACGCACAAGGCGCTGGATGACATCCGGGAGTCGATCGAGGAGTTGAAGTACTACCGCGAACATTTTTTTGTGAAGTAGTCATTTAACATTCTTTAACACCTTCCTTTAGTCGAGTGGGCTTCTCCCGCGCTCAAAAGCTACTTGCGGGTGGCTCCGCCCCTGCACCAATCTTCATGTCGAGCGGCCTGCGGCCGCGTGTACTTGTGGGTGGCTGACCCACGGCAGGTGACTTTCTCTTGTGCGCACATGAGAAAGTCACCAAAGAGAATGCGCCCCGGTCGCTTCGCCGCGCATATGACGCGCGGTTTCCTGCGCGCCTCGCTGCGGCCGGGCGCTCGCCTAACTCGCCGGGCGCAAACAACGCGCCTCGGGCTCGATCAAAAGTCTCGCGACGACTCCCGGCCTTACTCGGTGCTCGGCTCGCTCCGACGGGGGTTTGAGCCACCCACCTCAGGTCAGTACGCGGAGGTGTTTTCAAACCCCCGTAGCGCGCGCCGAGTACCGCAGCCCGAGCAGGAGTATTCAAGCGAGCCCCTGTTTGAGTCGAGCCGCGTAGTGGGCGGCCGACGAGTTGGCGAGCGCCTGCTCGGGCGAGGAACGCAAGGGAGCCGTCGCGCGCTCCGGGGAGGATTTCTTTTGGTGACTTTTCTTTGTCCGTACAAAGAAAAGTCACCCAGGGTGCAGGGGCGGAGCTACCCGCAATTATGCAGTTGAATCGCGGCCGCAGGCCGCTCGACTGATTGAATGACCGATGATCGAACTTCGCGACATCCACAAGACCTACCGCATGGGCGATTCGACCGTTTATGCGTTGCGCGGCGTGACCCTGCGTATCGAACCCGGCGAGTTCGTGGCCATCACCGGTCCGTCCGGTTCCGGCAAGTCCACCCTCATGCACGTCATCGGGCTGCTGGACGTGCCGGACTCCGGCTCCTACCGGCTCTTCGGGAAGGAAGTCGCCCATCTCGAGGAAGACGACCTGGCGGTGCTGCGCCGCGAGGCCATCGGTTTCATCTTCCAGCAGTTCAACCTGTTGCCGCGCGTCGACGCCGACGAGAACGTGGCGATGCCGCTGATTTATTCGCGGCACCGGCTCGACCTGGCGCGCGCCGACGCCCTGCTCGCGCAGGTCGGGCTCAAGGAGCGCGTGCATCACAAACCGAACGAGCTTTCGGGCGGGCAGCAGCAGCGTGTCGCCATCGCCCGGGCGCTGGTCAACGAACCGCGCATCATTCTCGCGGACGAGCCGACGGGCAATCTCGATACCGCGAGCCAACAGGAAATTCTGGCGGTGCTGCGCGAATTGAACCGTCGGGGCATTACCATCGTGATGGTGACGCACGAAGAGGAAGTCGCGCGCGAGGCGCGGCGGCGCATCCGCATCCGCGACGGCATGGTCCAGTCGGACGAGCGCACCGGCGCCGAGCCACCCGCGGCGACCGCCGCAAAAACCAGCCCGCGCGCGTCCTTGCCGGAGCGCTGGCGCCTCGGCGAGATCGGCGAACACCTGCGTCAGGGGATGCGCGCGCTGTCGACCAACAAGGTGCGCACCGCGCTGTCGATGCTCGGCATTCTGATCGGCGTGGCTGCCGTGGTCGCCATGCTGGCGCTCGGGCGCGGCGCCCAGCAGGCCATCGAGGCACAGCTGGCCTCGCTCGGATCGAACATGCTGATGTTGCGCCCCGGCGCGGTGATGGTCGGCGGCGTCGCGCAGGAGGCGGGCGCCACGTCCCGGCTCACGATCGAGGATGTCATCAACTTGCGCGAGCATGTTCCCGGCATCAAGGAGGCGGCGCCGAATGTCACGGGGCGCGTACGCGCCACTTTCGCCAACAAGAACTGGAACACGCTCGTGCGTGGCACGGCGCCCGCCTATGCCTACATGCGTGCCTCGAATCCGCAGATCGGGCGGTTTTTCACGGAAGAGGAGAATCAGCGGCGCGCGCGGGTCGCGCTCGTCGGCCTGACGGTCGTGCGCGAGCTGTTCGGCGATCAGAATCCGGTGGGTGAGATGATCAAGCTCAACAAGGTGAACTTCCAGGTCATCGGCGTGCTCCCGGCGAAAGGCGCGACCGGCTTCCAGGATCAGGACGACGTGGTCGTGATCCCGGTGCTGACGGCCATGCACCGGCTGCTCGGCAAGGAGTACGTCGATTACATCGATATCGAGGCGGCGAGCCCCGCGGATCTCCAGCCGGTCACCGATGCGACCATCAAGGTCATGATTGCGCACCACAAGGTCCCGCCATCGCAACAGCAGGACGCCTTTCAGATTCGCAACCTGGCGGATATCCAGTCGGCCCTGACGGAAAGCAGCCGCACCATGTCCGTGCTGCTCTCCGTCATCGCGGCGATCTCGCTGCTGGTGGGCGGCATCGGCATCATGAACATCATGCTGGTGTCGGTCACGGAACGCACGCGCGAGGTGGGCCTGCGCAAGGCCGTGGGCGCGCGCCGCCGCGACATTCTGTGGCAATTCCTGGTCGAGGCGGTGGTGGTCAGTCTTACCGGCGGCCTGGCCGGGATCGCCTCCGGCTGGGCCGTGACCGAGACGCTCTCGAAGTTCGCGGGCTGGACCACGTCGGTATCGGTAGGCGCGGTGGCCCTGGCCTTTTTCTTTTCCGCCGGCATCGGCATCGTCTTCGGCATTTATCCGGCGCGCAAGGCGGCGCGCCTGAACCCGATCGAGGCCCTGCGTTACGAATAGGCCGGCGCGCACGTGATGTGATAGATTGCGCGCCATATTCGCACGCAAGAGCAACCAATCGGCGCGACCCATGAACCTCCACGAATACCAGGCCAAGGCCCTGCTGGCCGAATACGGCATTCCCGTTCCGCCGGGCCGCGTGGCGTTCTCGACGGACGAGGCCGCGGAAGCGGCCGACGAACTGGGCGGCGACAGCTGGGTGGTGAAGGCGCAGATTCACGCCGGCGGGCGCGGCAAGGCCGGTGGCGTGAAAAAGGTTTTCGGGCGCGAGGCGATCGAGAAGACCGCGAGCGATCTGATTGGCTCGCGCCTCGTGACGCACCAGACCGGCCCCGCCGGACAACCGGTGAACCGGCTGCTCGTCGAGCTGCCGAGCGTGGTGATGCGCGAGCTCTATCTCGCCTGCCTCGTCGACCGCGCGCTCGAACGTATCGTATTCATCGCCTCGAGCGCCGGCGGCATGGACATCGAGACCATCGCCGCCAAGCATCCGGAAAAGATCCTGAAGGTAATCGCCGATCCGGTCGCCGGTTTGCAGGCGTATCAGTGCCGCGAGATCGGTTTCGCGCTCGGCCTCAAGGACAAGCAGGTCGCGGCGCTCTCGCGCCTGATGCTGAGCATGTATCATCTGTTCTGCGCGCGCGACCTGACGCTGGTCGAGATCAATCCGCTCGCGGTGGTCGCGGACGGCGAGTTGGTCGCGCTCGATGCCAAGATCCAGGTGGACGACAACGCCCTGTTCCGCCAGAAGGCGCTGGAGGAACTGCGCGACGCCACGCAGGACGATCCCAAGGAGCGCGAGGCACACGAATTCGGCCTCAACTACGTCGCACTCGATGGCAACATCGGCTGCATGGTGAACGGCGCCGGGCTGGCGATGGCGACCATGGACCTGATCAAGCTGCACGGCGGCGCGCCGGCGAACTTCCTCGACGTCGGCGGCGGCACCACCGCGGACAAGGTCGCCGAGGCGTTCAAGCTCATTCTCTCCGACCGCAACGTGAAGGCGATCCTGGTCAATATCTTCGGCGGGATCGTGCGCTGCGATCTCATCGCCGAGGGCATCATCAAGGCGGTGAAGGAAGTCGGCATCGAGATTCCGGTGGTGGTGCGCCTCGAGGGCACCAACGTGGACAAGGGAAGAACGCTTCTGAGACACAGCGGACTGAAGATTATCTCGGCCGACGGCCTGACAAGCGCCGCGAAGCTGGTGGTCGCGGCCGCGAAGAAATAATTTTCACCGCAAAGACGCAAAGAACGCAAAGGGAATCAAGCAATAATGAAATGTTACTTGGTTTTAACTCTCAAGGGTCTTCTTTGCGTCCTTTGCGCCTTTGCGGTGAATTGAAGGTTTTCAAATGAGTATATTGGTTAACAAGAACACCAAAGTGATTTGCCAGGGCTTCACCGGCAAGCAGGGCACGTTCCATTCCGAGCAGGCCATCGCTTACGGCACGAAAATGGTCGGCGGGGTGACGCCGGGCAAGGGCGGGCAGGTGCATCTGGGATTGCCTGTGTTTAATACAGTCCGTGAAGCTGTGCACGAAACCGGCGCCGACGCGACCATGATCTACGTGCCGGCGGCGTTCGCCGCCGATTCGATCCTCGAGGCGGCCGCGGCCGGCATCAAGGTGATCGCATGCATCACCGAAGGCATCCCGGTGCGCGACATGCGCAAGGTCAAGGCGGCGCTGCATCCGCATCCGGGTGTTTCGCTCATCGGCCCCAACTGCCCCGGCCTGATCACACCGGGCGAGTGCAAGATCGGCATCATGCCGGGCGCGATCCACCAGCCGGGTGCGATCGGCATCGTGTCGCGCTCGGGCACGCTGACCTATGAAGCCGTCCACCAGACCACGCTCGAAGGACTCGGCCAGAGCACCTGCGTCGGCATCGGCGGCGATCCGATCCAGGGGCTCAATTTCGTGGACTGCCTGCGGATGTTCGAGGCCGACCCGGCGACCCGCGGCGTGGTGCTGGTGGGCGAGATCGGCGGGCAGGCCGAGGAAGACGCCGCGGCTTATATTAAGAATCACGTCCGCAAGCCGGTGGTGGCCTACATCGCCGGCGTGACCGCACCCAAGGGCAAGCGCATGGGCCACGCCGGTGCGGTAATCGCCGGCGGCAAGGGCACGGCGGAAGAAAAGTATCACGCACTCGAGGCGGCCGGGGTGCACATCGTGCGTTCGCCGGCCGAGATCGGCGCGCGCATGCGCGAAGTGCTGCACTGACATGACCGCGCGCCTGCGCATCGCCCTCGGCCAGCTGAACCTGCTGGTGGGTGACATCGCCGGCAACGCCGCGAAGATGATCGCGGCGGTGCAGCGCGCGCGCGACGAACTCAAGGCCCACGTCATCGTTTTCCCCGAGCTCGCGCTGACCGGCTATCCGCCGGAGGACCTGCTGCTGCGTCCCGATCTCGCGGTGCGCGTCGAGCTCGCGCTGGGCGAAATGCTGCAGGCGATCTCCGGCATCGACGTCATTGTCGGTTATCCCAGACGCCAGTACGGCAAGCTGTTCAACGCCGCGTCGCTGCTGCGCGACGGGAAAGTGGCCGCCACCTATTTCAAGCACCTCCTGCCCAACTACGGCGTCTTCGACGAAAAGCGTTATTTCGCCGAAGGCACGAACCCGTGCGTGATCGATCTGCAGGGCGTTCCCACCGGCATCACCATCTGCGAGGACGTGTGGGAGCAGGGGCCGGTGGAGCAGGCGGAGAACGCCGGCGCGAAGTTCATGATCAATCTCAATGCTTCGCCTTATCACAAGAACAAGGGCAAGGAACGGTTCGACGTCGTCGCCCATCGCGCGCGCGCCAACGGCGTGCCGATCGTGTATCTCAATCTCGTCGGCGGCCAGGACGAGCTGGTGTTCGACGGCGATTCCTTCGTCGTCGACGCCACGGGCCGGATGACGCAGCGCGCCCCGGCGTTCGAGGAGGGCGTGTACCTGGCCGAGATCGAGACCGCGCCGGCGATCCGGCCCGTGCCGGCCCGGGTGGCGCCGGAAGTTTCCGAAGAGGAGAGCGTCTATGCCGCGCTGGTGCTCGGCGTGCGCGATTACGTGCGCAAGAACGGTTTCCACGGCGTGGTCATCGGTTTGTCGGGCGGCATCGATTCGGCGCTGACGCTGTGCATCGCGGTGGACGCGGTCGGCGCGTCCGAAGTGGAGGCAGTGCTGATGCCCTCGCGTTACACGGCGCCCATGAGTCTCGAAGATGCACGCGCGCAGGCCGGGGCGCTGGGCGTGAAGCACAGCGTGATTCCGATCGAACCGATGTTCGAAGCCTTCCTCGGCGCGCTCAAGGAGGAATTCCAGGGCAAGAAGCCGGATACCACCGAGGAAAACATCCAGGCACGCATCCGCGGCACGCTGCTCATGGCGGTGTCGAACAAGACCCGCAAGATGGTGCTGACCACCGGCAACAAGAGCGAAATGTCGGTCGGGTACGCCACGCTCTACGGCGACATGGCCGGCGGGTTCGCCGCGATCAAGGACGTGCCCAAAACCCTGGTGTACCGCCTGGCCGAGTACCGAAACCGACCGAAGGAAGTGATTCCGCGGCGCGTGTTCGAGCGTCCGCCCTCGGCGGAACTGGCGCCGGACCAGCGCGACACCGACAGCCTGCCGCCGTATCCGGTCCTCGACCCGATCCTCGAGCGCTACGTCGAGCTGGACCAGTCCGCCGAGGATATCGTCGCCGCGGGTTTCGACGAAGCCGTCGTGCGCCGGGTGCTGCGCATGGTGGACCGCAATGAATACAAGCGCCGCCAGGCAGCGCCGGGGGTGCGCATCACCCCGCGCGCTTTCGGCCGCGACCGGCGCTATCCCATCACCTCCGGCTACGGTTCCGAGTCGAAAAACAAAGCCGGTGGCAACGGCAACGCAGGTGGTATTTAATAGATGACAGGCATCCCACTTCCGATTCGAGGTTTGCGACAATGAAAAAAATCGAATGCATCATCAAGCCGTTCAAGCTCGACGACGTGCGCGAGGCCCTGTCCGAGGCCGGCGTGAGCGGGTTGACCGTTACCGAGGTGAAAGGCTTCGGCCGGCAAAAAGGCCACACCGAACTCTACCGCGGCGCGGAGTACGTCGTGGATTTCCTGCCCAAGGTGAAGATCGAACTCGTGGTGGCGGACAACATCCTCGACCGCTGCATCGAGGCCATCATCGGCGCGGCACGCACCGGCAAGATCGGCGACGGCAAGATTTTCGTGACCAACGTCGAGCAGGTGATCCGCATCCGCACCGGCGAGCAGGGGCCGGAAGCGATTTAGCTCAGCGGCTCGCCGCCAGCGGGCCGACTTCGGCGAGATAGCGGCTGTTCGGAAAGTTCTTCGTCAGCACGCGCATCGTATCCTTCAGCAGATCGTTCATGCCCATGGCCTTGTAGGACAGCGCCATGATGCCGAGCGCGTCCTCGGTGGACGGCGTGCGCGGATACGTCGCCAGCGCGTACTTGCAGCGACTGACCGCGGCGACGTAGCTGCTGCGCTCGTAATAGAAACGCGCCACCCGGGTTTCATAGCGCGCCTGCGCCTCGAACAGGTACGCCATCCGCTGTCTCGAGTCCTCGGCATAACGGCTGTTGGGGAAGCGTTCCACTACTTCGCGGAACGCGCTGTAGGATTCGAGCGCGCCCTTGGGGTCGCGGTCGGAAAGATCGTCCTTGGCGCCGAGAAGCCAGCTGGCGAAACCTTTTTCGCCGTGGAAATTCACCAGGCCCTTGAGGTAATAGGCGTAGTCCACGTTCGGGTGCGTGGGGTGCAGGCGGATGAAGCGGTCGGCCGCGGCGATGGCGAGCGCCGGCTCGTCGAATTTGTAGTTGGCGTAGGCGATTTCCAGCTGCGCCTGTTCGGAATAGCGGCCGTAGGGATAGCGCGCTTCCAGGTTCTCGAAATACTTGATGGCGGTTTCGTAATCGCCGTCCGCCACCTTGTCCTTGGCTTCCTTGTACAATTTCTCCGGCGGCCAGTTCTTGGTGGGGTCGTCGATGCCGGAGCAACCGGCGAAAAACAGCGCGATGGAAACAACCGCGAACAGCCCGGTGACGCGACGCATGATTCGATTTACCCCGACACAACGTATAAAGTCGCGCCAGCTTAACCCGATTTCGCGGCGCCGGAAAGGCCGGCGGCATACATGAACCAGGAAAAAACGCACTCGGCGACGATTCCACCGGAACTGGCGGGCCAGCGGCTCGACCAGGCGCTGGCGACGCTGTTCGCCGGCATCACGCGCTCGCGGCTGCAGCAATGGATCGAGGGCGGTCACGTGCGGCTGAACGGCCGGGTTCCGCGCAAGCGCGACAAGGTCAGGGAGGGCGATGCGGTGGAAATCCTGGCGCCGCCTTCCGTCGACGGCGGCTGGAAGGCGCAGGCGATCTCGCTCGAAATCATCCACGAAGACGACGACATCCTCGTCATCAACAAGCCGCCGGGTCTGGTGGTGCATCCGGGCGCGGGCAATCCGGAAGGAACGCTGCTCAATGCGCTGCTCAGCCACGATCCCTCGCTGGCTGCGCTGCCGCGCGCCGGCATCGTGCACCGGCTCGACAAGGACACCTCCGGGCTGATGGTGGTGGCGAAAAACGAACACGCCCGCCAGCATCTGATCGCGCAGCTTCAGGAGCACGGCGTCGAGCGCGAATATCTCACGATCGTGAACGGCGTCATGGTGGCGGGCGGAACCATCGACGCGCCGATCGGACGCCACCGCACCCAGCGCACGCGCATGGCGGTGACCAGCCATGGCAAGCCGGCGGTGAGCCACTACCGGGTGATGAAGAAGTACCGCGCGCACACGCTGGTGCAGGTGAAGCTCGAGTCCGGCCGCACGCACCAGATCCGCGTGCACATGGCGCACCTGAATTATCCCGTGGTCGGCGACCCGGTGTACGGCGGCAGACTCAAAATTCCCGCCGGCTCGGACGAACGACTGAAAAACGCATTGCGCGGTTTCAAGCGCCAGGCGTTGCATGCCCTGAAGCTTTCACTGATTCACCCGGGCACGGGCAAGCGGGTGCAGTGGGCGACGTCGGTGCCGGAGGACATGAGCAAATTGATGGGGGCCTTGGCGCAGGACGCCAAGGCCCATTCGAAATAATTTTTAAAATGTAGCGTGCGCGCAGCGCACGCTACCTTGGATTCCCGTGGGTCAGCCACCCACAAGTAGCTTTTCATCATCGCCGAAGGCGATTCGACAAAAACAACTACTAAATACATTAATGCGCCGCCTGTAGCGACGCATGAATATCCCTTGTAATATCACCCGTCAGCAGGACAGAAAAACCAAAGATGGCGGCGATCAATACCCTCGAATTTATCTATCCCGACTGGCCGGCCCCGGTGCACGTGAAGGCGTTGACGACGACGCGCAATGGCGGGTTCAGCGTCGGGACGTACGCTTCGTTCAATCCCAGCAATCTCGTCGGTGACGAGCCCGGCATCGTGCGACGCAATCGCGGGCTGTTGCGCGAGGTGTTGAATCTCCCTTCCGATCCGATCTGGCTGACGCAGGTGCACGGTACCCGCGTCATCGACGCCTTCGACGCCGGTCCCGGCGAGGAGGCGGACGGCTGCGTGACCGGCACGGCCGGCGTGGTCTGCGCGGTGCTGACGGCGGATTGCCTGCCGATCTTTCTGTGCGACCGCCGCAGCACGCGCATCGGCGTATTGCATGCCGGTTGGCGCGGACTGGCGGCGGGAATCGTTGAAGAGGGCCTGCGAAAAATCCAATTACCGACCGCCAACCTGCTCGCCTGGCTCGGCCCGGCCATCGGTCCGTCGGCCTACGAGGTGGGCGATGAAGTGCGGCAGACGTTTCTCCGCCTCGACCGCGATATGGAGGGTTCCTTCACGCCCGTGCCCAATCGCAAGGGACACTGGCTGGCCGACCTCTACGACATTGCGCGACGGCGGTTGCAGGCGCAGGGCGTGCATGCGGTGTACGGCGGACTGCGCTGCACGCTGCGCGAACGCGACCTGTTTTTTTCGCACCGGCGCGACGGCAAGTGCGGACGCATGGCGTCGCTGATCTGGCTGGATAAAAACGCGCGCTAGGGACGTTCTGAATAATTTATTTTCATCGCGACGCGAGGTTTGGATTCCCGTGGAATCCACGCCATTTCGCGAACCCGTCGTATACTAATCAGAACGTCCTTAGGCTATGATGCCGGTTTTCCGGCCGGCCGGTTCCCGAAAATGGATTCCCTGATTCTCTGGATCGTTGTCTTCAGCGCTCTCGGCGGCGCGCTGAGCGTGCTCGCGGCCGGCGCCTTTCTGCTGTTGCCGGAGCGCGTGCGTACGCGGCTGCTCTCGCCCATGGTCAGCTTTGCCATCGGCGCGCTGCTCGGCGCGGCGTTTCTCGCGATCCTGCCGCATGCGTTCGAGGTTCCCGGCGTGGATGCCCACCGCGTTACGCTCACGGTGCTCTGCGGCATTCTGGTTTTTTTCCTGCTCGAGAAGATGGTGATCTGGCGTCATTGCCACACCGATGACTGCGAGGTTCACGTGCCGGACGTGGACAAGGCGCGTCACGCGGCGACCGGCAACCTGATCCTGATCGGCGATGGCATTCATAATATGGTGGACGGGGTGTTGATCGCGGCGGCGTTCCTGACCGACGTGCATCTCGGCGTGGTCACGAGCATCGCCGTCATCGCGCACGAAATCCCGCAGGAGCTGGGCGACTTCGCGGTGTTGCTGCACAGCGGCTTCAGCCGCGGGAAGGCGCTGCTCTACAACGTGCTGACCAGCCTGACCACGGTGATCGGCGGCGTGGCCGCCTATTTTTCCCTGTCACTGGCCAACATCGTTGTCCCGTACGTGCTGGCCATTGCGGCGTCGAGCTTCATCTATATCGCCGTCGCCGACCTCATCCCCGGCCTGCACAAGCGCCCCGAGTTCAGCGCCACGTTGCAGCAGATCGCGCTGATTGCGCTGGGTGTGGCGGTGATTTCCGTGGCACACGCCGCGCTGCATTAGCCGCGGTCGCGCGATGGCCGCCTGCCGCGGGTTTTTTCTAGCGCGAATAAACCGGCTTGGGCGGGACTTTCTGATCCAGGAACGGGTAACCCCAGCCGACCAGCTTGCCGTCCTGAAGCACCACCGGCGTCAGCTCGTCGTCGGTGATTTTATCGTCGCGCGCCTTCATGTCGGTGTAGTAATATAGGACTTCGTAGCTTTTGCCGTCCTTGCCCGTGAGCACGTCAGTGCGATAGGGGTTGTCAATCCACATAAAGATGCCCTTGGAAGGGTCCCTTCCCATGAGGTCCATGACCAGATTCTTGGGCTGGCCGACGGACAGCTTATGCAGGTTCTCCTTGTTCTGGTTTCTCAGAAGATCGCTGGTGTCGAGATAGAGCGAACTGCATCCGGCCAATATCAGTGACAGCAGAACGATGATTTTTTTCATTGTATCCTCGTCGACGTGCAAGTTTTTATTATGAAGCGCCATGACAAACCCGGGTTCGGGATTATTCTACGATAAGTTCATGACGGAAAAACGTCGGAGCGGGAGCATCGAAAAACCCTTCGATTCCCTTGACACATTCTGTGACCGGGCATATAAGTTAAAAGGTTGTATGAGTAATAGGCGCCTTTATTCCTTTTAATATCAGGAGGATATTTTAATGCTGAATAAGAAGCTCGCGGTTGTTGCTTTACTGGTGTCATTCCCTGTTGGTGCCATGGCGGCCAATGAGAACGTTGGTGGTTGCGGCTGGGGTTCCAAGCTTATGGATGGCAATCGTGGTATTGCCCCCCAGGTTCTTGCTGTTACGACAAACGGGACGCTCGGCAACCAGACTTTCGGCATTACTTCCGGCACTTCGGGCTGCACGCAGGATGGCGTTGTGAAGTCCAACTGGAAGACGGCGATGTTCATCGACGGCAACAAGACCAAGCTGGCGCGTGACATGTCCACGGGTAGCGGCGAAGCACTGGAATCTCTTGCCAAGCTGATCGGCATCCAGGATCAGCACAAGGCGGCGTTCTTCCAGGCCACCAAGGATAATTTTTCACGCATCTTTGTCTC
>JACQER010000186.1 GCA_016200465.1 Gammaproteobacteria bacterium
ACTTGAGCACCGCGCTGCGGCAGCGGTTGTACGCCGGGTCGTCGGCGAGTTTCAGACGCTCGCGCGGCCGCGGCAACGGCACGTCCAGAACCTGGCCGATGGTGGCGGCCGGTCCGTTGGTCATCATCACGATGCGGTCGGACAACAGCACCGCCTCGTCCACGTCGTGCGTCACCATGATGGTGGTGCAGCCGCTGGCGGCGACGATGCGCAGGATTTCATCCTGCAGGTGCGCGCGCGTGAGCGCGTCGAGCGCGCCGAGCGGCTCGTCCAGCAGCAGCACCTTGGGCTGCATCGACAGCGCGCGGGCGATGCCGACGCGCTGTTTCATGCCGCCCGAGATCTCGTGCGGATACTTGTGCGTCGCATGTGTGAGACCCACCAGCGTCAGCGCCTCGTCGGTGCGGATTTTCAGCGACTCCTTGCTCTCGACCGCGCCGTACACGCGCTCGACCGCCAGAAACACATTGTCGTAGCAGCTCATCCACGGCAGCAGCGAATGGTTCTGGAACACCACCGCGCGCTGCGGGCCGGGGCCGGCGATCTCGCGCTCGTTGCACAGCAATATGCCGTCGGTCGCCTCGGTGAGTCCGGCGATGAGGTTGAGCAGCGTCGACTTGCCGCAGCCGGAGTGGCCGATGATCGAGACGAACTCGCCGCGGCGCACCGACAGGTTGATATCGCGCAGCGCGACGAACCGGCCCTGCTTGGTTTCGAACACCTTCTGCACGTTTTCCAGTTGTACGTAACGTTCCATGGCTCACCCCTGGTATTCGAAGCGTTTGGCGACCAGCAGCAGCATCTGCTCGAGCAGCAGCCCGACGATACCGACCACGAAGATCGCAATGATGATGTGTTCGAGGTTGAGGTTGTTCCACTCGTCCCACACCCAGAAGCCGAGGCCCACGCCCCCGGTGAGCATCTCGGCGGCGACGATCACCAGCCACGCGACGCCGATGGACAGGCGGATGCCGGTCATCATGTACGGCAGCACCGCCGGGAACAGGATTTTGCTGAACACCTTCCACTCGGAGAGCTTGAGCACGCGCGCGACGTTGAGATAGTCTTGTGGCACGCGCGTGACGCCGACCGAGGTGTTGATGATGATCGGCCAGATGCTGGAGATGAAGATTACCCACACCGCCGCCGGCTGCGCCTGCTTGAACACATACAGGCCGATCGGCAGCCACGCCAACGGCGACACCGGACGCAGCAGGCTGATGATCGGCGAGGTCATGCGGCTCAGGAACGCGAACCGGCCGATCAGGAAGCCGATCGGGATGCCAATCAGTGCCGCCAGGCCGAAGCCGACGCCGACACGCCCGAGCGACATGAGCACGTTCCAGCCGATGCCCTGGTCGTTCGGGCCTTTCTGATAGAACGGGTCACTGAACAGCTGTAGCGCGGATTCCCAGGTCTTGGATGGAGTTGGCAAGCCGCTTTTCTGCGCGATGATCGCCCACAACGCCAGAAAAACCGCGAAACCGAGCAGCGGCGGGAACAGAGTGCGCAGCGCCGTGACCAGCATGATGACCGCACGCGGTTTTGCCGGCGGCGGGCTGACCTCCGGCGTTTTCACCGGCGCCGGCTGGCGGTTTCCGTTACCTGCGGTCTCCTGCGCCTCTATCATTTCCGGTGCGGCTTCCTTGGTTCTGATTTTCACGACCGACATGACACGCCCTCCGTTCGCTTACACCTTGATCTTGAAACCGGCGGCATAGGCCTTCGGGTCCTTGCCGTCCCACACCACGCCGTCCACCAGCTTGCTGGTGCGCAGTTCGGGATACAGCGGCACCTTGGCCGCCGCGGCCGCCTGCTTGTAAAGCTCGATCTGGTTCACCTGTTTGGCCACCGCCATGTAATCCACGTCCTCCTTCAGCAGGCCCCAGCGCCTGTGCTGGGTGAGGAACCAGGTACCGTCCGATAGGTACGGAAAGTTCACCTTGCCGTCGCTGTAGAACTTCATGTAGTTCGCATCCTTCCACTTCTTGCCGATGCCGTTGTCGTACTCGCCCTTCATGCGGCCTTCGATCACGCTCTCCTCGGTGTTGACGTAGGACTTTTGCGCGATGATCTGCGAGACCTTCGGACGGTTGGCCATGGTGTCGATGTACTTCGACGCCTCGAGGATCGCCGCGGTCATGGCACGCGCGGTGTTCGGATACTGCTTCACGAACTCCAGCCGCGTGCCGAGCACCTTTTCGGGATGATCCTTCCAGATGTCCTGGGTGGTGATGCCGGTAAAACCGATGTTGTCGAAGATCGCGCGTGCACCCCAGGGCTCGCCGACGCAATAACCGTCCATGTTGCCGACGCGCATGTTCGCCACCATTTGCGGCGGGGGCACGACGATCGTCTTCACGTCGGTCATTGGATTGATGCCGTTGGCCGCCAGCCAGTAATACAGCCACATGGCGTGGGTGCCGGTCGGGAAGGTCTGGGCGAAGGTGTAGTCGCGCTTGTCCGAGTCGATCAGTTTCTTGAGGCTCGGGCCGTCGGTCACGCCTTTGGCCTTGAGCTGGTTGGAGAGCGTGATCGCCTGCCCGTTGTTGTTGATGGTCATGAGCACGGCCATGTCCTTTTTCGGGCCGCCGATGCCGAGCTGCACGCCGTAGATCAAACCGTAGAGCACGTGCGAAGCGTCGAGCTCGCCGTTCACCAGCTTGTCGCGCACCGCCGCCCAGCTCGCTTCCTTGCTGGGGGTGATCTTGATGCCATACTTCTTGTCGAAGCCCAGCTCCGAGGCGATCACCACGCTGGCACAGTCGGTGAGCGGGATGAAACCGATCTTCACCTCCGGTTTCTCCGGCGCGTCCGAGCCGGCGGCCCAGGCGGCGCTGCGCACGCCGGCCGGCACCATGCCCAACATGCCCGCGGCCCCGAGTCCGGCGGCGAGGCTGGTTTTGAGAAAATCGCGGCGCGAAGCGCCGGCGGCACGGGGGCTGGCGGATTCGGTCATCGGCCTGGTCTTGCTCTCGTCACTCATGTCTGTCTCCTTCGTTGCAAAAATAAAAACGGCGCCCGGTCGGCCGGGATAAAACCCGGTGACCAGGGCGCCGTTGCCCTCAAGGCGCGCGACGTCGCGCGCCGTTGGTATTTCAAGAGCGGGTCACATGACCCGCCTCAACCTGTTCCGCCCGACCCGTCGTTGGGTCGTCCGGTGATGAATCTTTAATACAACCTTCTTTACGTGAGCAGCTCCGCCATGGTGATGACGCTTTCCGCCACCTGCGCGAGCCGCTGATTCCTGTCCATCGCCAGCTTGCGCAACAGCGCGTACGCCTCGTCCTCGCTGCAGCGCCGCTGTTTCATGACAATGCCCTTGGCGCGCTCGATCAGCTTGCGCTCCGCCAGGTTCGTCTGCGCCTGGTCCAGCTCGCGGCGCAGCGCCTGCCACTGTTCGAAGCGCGCCAGCGCCACTTCCACGATCGGCCGCACGCGCTCCACCGACAACCCGTCCACCACGTAGGCGCTGACCCCGGCCTCCAGGGCCTCGCGCATCAGCGTCCGGTCCTTGTCCTGCGTGAACATCACGATCGGCCGCGGATCGTCGCGCGTGATCATGCACACGTGCTCCAGCGTGTCGCGGTCCGGCGAGTCACGGTCGATGATGATCACGTCCGGCCGCCGCGCGCGCACCTGCGCCAGCATCGCGGCGGCGGTATCCACCACCGTCACCACGTCGTAACCGGCTTCCCGCAGCGCCGGCTCCACGATCGCCGCGCGCTCGGGATCGTCGTCTACCAGCAGCACGCTCAATGACATGTCGATAACCTCTGAAGCCGTCTTTACAAAAGCAATCGCTGTGCCATGTCAGGAGTTCCCGTGAAATCAAGGGACTAGAGGGAAATGGGAGGTTTCCGCGCCGGTTACATGCACCAATACCGTGAAGCATGCACCGGTCCTGAACCGAAGTGGTGCATTACGCTGGCGAAAGGTAAGCGATTGGTTTCGCGTTATCGCTTCGAGACGAAGGGATTTCCTTTGACATAAAAACGCAGGTGTCGCCTGGCCCAGTGGCCGGCATAGTCGACACCCACGCGCGGCCGTTTGACGATGACCACGGGTTCAGACTTGTTCGGCGCGGCGATGTAAAAATTTTTCCCGGTCAGGTCGTAACCGTTGAGACGCTTGTCGATACGCATGGCGCGGCACAGCAGGCCGGGGCCCTGGGTCCGCTCCCCGATATTCGCCACCGGCTCGAGCGCACGCAACAGCACCGCGGAAGCATGACCTTCGCGTTCGGTCACGACGTTCATGCAGAAATACATTCCGTAAATCATGTACACGTAGGCGTGGCCCGGCGGCCCGAACATGACCTGGGTGCGCTCGGTCAGCCCCCGGGCGGAATGGGCGGCAAGGTCGTGCGGCCCGAGGTAGGCCTCGACCTCCACGATCCGGCCGATGCGCTCCACCCCGCGTGATTCATGCACCAGGTATTTGCCGAGCAAGTCCCGGGCGACCACGATGGTGTCGCGGTCGTAAAACGCACGCGGCAGTTTTCGCATGAAATTTGACCGGAGTGGTTTCGTGATAGATTCGATGGTCCGCGTGTGCTCAGCGGCCTAGCTAAACAGCCTAGACATAACAGAAAACGGTGCGCTGTCATCCTACGTCGGTTTCACCCAGATGTTAGAGCCCGCCTTTTTTCCTTAACCGAGAGGCATGGATCCATTGAGAATCGTTTGGAAGCAATACCTCTAGAACCTTCCATGCGTTGTTTTGGGTGTTACCTCTCATCTTGTTTGTGGCTTGCGCTACCGACGAGAAAAACTTGCCGTCATAAAGAACTTTATCGCCCTTAACGTCAGCATATTTATACTGACCAAGGTGTTTGGTTCGAAGGCGAGTTTTTTACGGAAGGAAAAGAGCTTCCCAGAACATTCCAGCACCGCGGTTTTTCGCCGTTCTGGGTATTAACTCCGCCGTACGATCAAGAAAATCTTCAACCACATTCTCAATGACGGCGTTTGCCCGGTTTGAGTGGCGATCGAGGAGTTCGCGGTATAAGCGAACTGGAAATGGAACAAAAACCAATTCATCGAGTATCTGCGCTGGCATAGTTAACCCTCCTTGCATTTTATTGAAGTACTTTAACGCGCTTTTAAGTACTCTGTCAAGAGGGGGACATTTATGATCAAGCGGACTCAAACGCTCCGCTTGAGTCGCTAGTTGTTAGGCATAACCTCTTGAACTTTGGACTTTGACATCACATTCTTGGCAAATTAACCGAGTATTTTTCTTTGTGTATCCGTCTACCGCTTTCAGTCGGTCCAACACGACATATTTTTCCGGAAGCCGTTTACCGCAAACAGCACAAAACCCTTTTTGTTCTTTCCGTTTTTGTTCCTTCAGTTTGCGACGAATCATTGGTTTGCTTCGTTCGTCGTAGGTGAGCTCCTTGTAGATTTTCCGCCGGAGCGCGAAAAGCAATTCGCGGTTTCCACGGCTTAGCTTCTTTAACTTTGCGCGAATCTCGTCGAGAAGTGTCTGAGCCTCTTTCAACTCTCTCTCGGTCAGCCGACGATTTGGCATTTCGTTTTATGCCTGATGCGACCGTCCTTCATCAATCGCACCTTGAGTAAACAGGCATTTCCCCTGAGCAATTTCCTGACCGCTTCCGCCGCACGTCGCCTTTTGAACAGCGTTGCGGCGGAAACATCGTTCATCGCATACGTGGCGTCCGACACGTTGTAATAGAGAGCGAATTTGCGTGAAAACCGGCTCACGATAACAAACCGTGTCGGATCCCTCGCGTCCTTGAGCCGCGATTTGAGTTCGCGAATTTGGGATGGCGTCAAACGCCAATCGTCCGAAACAACGCAGGCGCACTTCTTTCGGGCATTGACTGACTTTCGTCGCTCAGCCATCACTCTCAGGCAGCGACGGTCCGTACCGAGGAGGGGAGTTGGCTCAGCGTCAGTTCCTTGAGCTGGACTTTTTTGCTGGCATTGTCGATGTCGATGCCCGCCAGGTTGCCCTGCGCGTCGTAGTCCAGCACGATGCCTTCGGAAACTTCGCGGCTCTCCGCGCTGGGTTTCCCCGAGAGATCGATGTAGAGCGAATCGGTATCCGGATAGTATTTCAGCATCATGGCTTGAACCCCCTGTCAGGGAAAGCGTTATGAATCGTTAGCTTGTCTTCGAGCGTGATGACTCTCAACACGCGGCCGCCCAGTTCAGGAATTCGCCCCCAGAATCTGAAACGGTTGTTTTCCTGTGGTTCCCATTTCATGGGGTTCTCGACGACTTGAATGCACCACTCTTTCTTCAGGTATGGACGCTTGTGTAAGACCTCATTTTCGAAATAGGGAGTAAACCTGTACTCCTGCATCGGGCAAGAATAGTCCTTTTAACAATACACGGGAAGTCAGACGCGGAAAGGGTATCTGTCTGGCGGGTTACGCCGCTACGCGGTTAACCCGCCCTACACAAAATTATGTTTTTCTTGGCGCTCTTGGCGTCCTTGGTAGTTCAAAATATTAAATCACCCGCTCATTGCCACCATCCACCGGCACCTGCGCGGCGGTGGTCTTGGAGAACAGTGGGCCGCACATCTCGGCCGCGAGTTCGGCTACGTCGCGGCTGGTGACTTCGGTCTTGAGCACGTTGTTCTTCTTGTACTGCTCGACCGTGAGTCCGTAATGCTTCGCGCGCGCGGCGAGGACTTCGTCGGTCCAAATGCCGGTATCGAACACGGCATTGGGATGCAGCGAGTTGATGCGGATGTTGTCCGCGCCCCATTCGAGCGCGGCCACGCGTGCCAATTGGTTCAACGCCGCCTTCGACGCTGAATAAGCCGCGGCGCCGGGACCGGGCGCGGGGACATTCTTCGAGCCGATCACCACCACACGCCCGCTCTTGGGCGCGAGCTTGAGCAGCACATGCGCCTCGCGCATCAGCACCAGATTGGAATCCAGGTTGATGCGCAGCACTTTTTGCCATTCGGCGGTGGTCAGCGCTTCGATGCGGCAGCCGGGCGGGAAAATACCGGCGTTCAGG
>JACQER010000006.1 GCA_016200465.1 Gammaproteobacteria bacterium
CAAACGGTCCTACCTCCGGCAGCCAGATCTCCGGTCCCATCACCCAGCAAACCATCTTCACGATCAACTGCACGACCAACAGTTCCCCGGTCTCCTCGCGGGTCATCGTGAACATCCTTCCCGTCTTCGGTGAATTCTGACGACTTGTCGCCCCAGTGCGGTGACCCATTGCAAGGAGAAAGTAATGTCCAAACAATCTATCCACACACTTGTGTTTCTATTGTTGCCGCTCGTTCCAGGTGTAGCGGCATACCTGCTAAAACCAGCATGGTTGCACGGCTACGTTGAGCGTCTTAACAGTTGGATTGACGTCAAGTATGAAACATGGCGCGAGAGCGGGTGGTTGTTGAAGAATATAGCCAGGCCATTCCTCTGGGGGATTGCAAAAATCAGATCGTGTACGAATAGCATCGAGGATACGAACTTACGGATAGGCGCCCTGATCAGTGGTTACTCGTATGCCGTCTTGTTGGCGCTCACGATACTTTATGTTGCGGTGATTGTAGCAGTGCTTGTGGCCGTTGCTATCGTTTCGATAGCCGTCATCGCTTGGATGCTGAAAGCTGCGGGCGAGTCCTCAGATTCGGAATCATCCCGCTCGGGAACCAGCCCGCCCTTCCGAGCAGGGTCATCCCGAACGCGCGATGGCCTGTTCGGAAAATATACCGAACACACTGATACCGATGGAAACGTAGTTGGCGAGTCCAGGGAACGCGATGGTTTTTTCGGGAAGTATACTGAACATACCGATGTCGCTGGTAATGTCGTTGGCGAGTCGAGAGAACGTGATGGCTTCTTCGAAAAGTACACCGAGCACACCGATGCCAGCGGGCATATAGTTGGCGAGTCCAGAGAGCACGACGGTTTCTTTGAGAAGTATACTGAGCATACCGACACCAGCGGGGATGTAGTTGGCGTGTCGAGAGAGCGTGACGGCCTGTTCGAAAAGTACACAGAGCACGCCAAGAAATAAGGGTAAAACGGATCAACGGCCATTGTCGCGGTGACTTGACCAAAACTGTATGCGCAACCGTCCTTGGGTGATCCTGACGCTTTGTATGATCGCCGCGCCTGCGGTGTTTGCCGACGAGGTGGCCTCCAAACCGTCGTTGGCCATGAATGTCGGCGTGGAAAGCTTCCGCTGGGAGGAATTCAGCGGCGGCCAACGCCTCCTCAGTGAAACGGGTCCGCGGCTGGCGGTCGGGTTCACGCTCGATCACTTGCGGCAGGGCGACCAACCCAATCCTTACGCTGCTGAAGCCCGCGTCTACCTGGGAGTCGTCGATTATGACGGCCAGACCCAGGCAGGGGTTTCGGCGAAAACCGACGTCGATTATTTCGGCGCCAGCGCCGAGGTCATGGGTGGCCTGCGCCTGGCGGGCAGCCCGCGCATGGATCTGCTCGGCGGCCTGGGAGTGGACACCTGGATCCGCGATCTTCAGGATGGCGTAACCGCCAACGGCTCGGTCGCCCAGGGTTACCGGGAAGATTATTTCATTCTCTACAGCAAGCTGGGGCCGGGGTTTCTGTTTCAGAGTGAAGCCAGGCGAGCCTATTTGCAGTTTGGCCTCAAGTATCCGCTTTATACGTATGAGCGCGTGTACCTCACGAGCTTGGGTTTTGACAGCGACGTGGAGCTTGCACCCGGCAAGCAACTTTCCGGTTATGCGAAGTGGCAGATGAATTGGGGGCGGGAGACGGGCAAACCACGTTTCGGTGCCAGTTTTTATTACGACAGCTTTCGCTTCAGCGCCTCCGCTTCGAAGACAGTCTCGGCGGTAGGCGCCTTGTATCGCGTGCATCAGCCCGAAAGTCGCATGGACGTGCTGGGCGCGAGGCTCGAATATTATTTCTAACCGCATTCTGGCGTGCTTCAGATGGGACAAAACAAAAAGCCCCTCACGGGGCTTTTTGTTTTGGTGGACATGGGTGCGAATCAAAAAGTCGGATAGACCTTCATTTCGCTCAGCAGCTTCTCCGCCGGCGGCACGAAAGTCTGCGCCGGCGTCATCGCGACCGGTGCTGGTGTTTCCACCGGCGGCTTCTGCTCGAGAGAGATATTCTGTCCGGACGTGCCCTGGTTCGGCGTCACGTCAACGTTGTCCTGCGCCGCGAGGGTGTGAATGAATCCCGCGCATGCCGCGGCGGCCACCATGGCGACAACCCGATTCCTGTTCATGATTCCTTCCTTTCCTTTGATCCTTGAATGCGAAACGCCGATCGATCCCGGCAACTCGTCCGGAACACCTTAAAACACGACAGGCGTCGCTGAACAGGGGACGCATGACGGGAGTAATGGTATTTCTGACGGGCGGTTTGATGCTTCCCGGGGGACCGTTGCGCACGGAGGTGATCAGCCAATCCCTGGCGGGAAAGAATGCCGCTACGCATTATTATTAGCATCCTCCGCCGGGTTTGTCCAAAGCCGTCCCGGTCTTGCATCGCCCGGATGGCATACCGGGGTTGGGCGGCGGCCGGTTGCCCGGGGAAGCGGTTCTAATATGATGGGCGCGGCCGGCCACCGGCCCGACCGAGGCACCGCCACCCAGACCCATGAACATTTCCGTCGTCACCCTGGCCGCCGTTTTCCTGCTCATTGCCGTGCGGCGGATCGGCCGGTTCCGCTTCGAGCTGTGGCAGATCATGCTGTTCGGGGCGGTGGCGGTCCTGGTCACCGGCCAGATTGCCCCGATGGCGGCGCTGAAGGCGATCGACGTCGACGTCATGCTGTTCCTGTTCGGGGTATTCATCGTCGGGCAGGCGCTGGAGGAGAGCGGTTACCTGTTTCATCTTTCCTACAGGATATTCCGCCACGCCGCCACGGCCGACGCTCTGATCCTGATGCTCCTCTTCGGTTTCGGCCTTGCCTCGGCTTTTCTGATGAACGATACGCTCGCGGTCATCGGCACGCCGCTGGTGCTGTTGCTGGCCAAGCAGCACCGTATGTCGCCCAAAGTACTGATGCTGGCGCTGGCCTTCGCCGTGACGCTGGGGAGCGTCGTGAGCCCGATCGGGAATCCGCAGAACCTGCTCGTCGCCCTCCATGGGCGCCTGGAAAATCCCTTCGCCGGATTTTTCCGCTACCTCGCGCTCCCGACCGCCATCAACCTGTTCGCGGCCTTTTTCATTCTCAAGTTTTTCTACCACGAGAGTTTTCACGGCGAGGCTCTGGTGCACGTACGGCAGGAACTGCGCGACAAAGCCCTGGCGCGCCTGGCGCGTTTTTCCCTGCTGCTGATCGTGTTGCTGGCGCTGACGAAGGTGGTGCTGGTGTTCGTGCTGCCGCGGATCGATTTCCGGCTCACCTATATCGCGCTGATCGCGGCCGCGCCGATTTTATTGTTCAGTCCGAAACGCTGGACGGTGGCGCGGCATATCGATTGGCGCACGCTGGTTTTCTTCGCGGCCCTGTTCGTGCTGATGGAGAGCGTGTGGATATCGGGTTTCTTCCAGTCGTTGATGGCGGAATGGGATCTGGATGTCGCCTCGGTCGGTGCGATCTTCGCCGTCAGCGTGCTGCTGAGCCAGCTGATCTCCAACGTCCCGCTGGTGGCGCTGTATCTTCCGTTGCTCATGCACGCCGGCGGCTCGACGCCGGGTTTGCTGGCGCTGGCGTCCGGCTCGACCGTGGCCGGGAATCTTTTCATTCTCGGCGCCGCGAGCAACGTCATCATCATCCAGAACGCCGAGCGCAAAGCCGGACAGACGCTGGGGTTCGTGGAATTCGCGCGCGTCGGCATTCCCCTGACGCTGGTGAACGCGCTGGTTTACTGGATGTTTCTCAGGTGAAGTGAAACGGCCGAATCAGGCCGATCCGGATGACCGCAGCCGCCTGCGGGTGAACGCCATGGTATCGAAGATCAGCACCGTCAGGGCGTTGAATCGCGCCACGCGCAGCATCAGGCCGGCCGCCGTGGTGCGGCGCACTTCGCGTACTTCGCGCAGCCGCGGCAGGAAGGTCAGCGCCGCGGCTGCGCGCGCCAGCGTCGAAACCGCGAGCACGCCCCACAGGCTGCTGGTCCAGGTCATTTCGTGGCCGAACAGGCTGACATGTTCCGGCACGACCAGGCTCAGGAATCCGCCGAGCAGCGCGCCGCCGAAGATCGCCGCGTTCGACAGAACGTTGTGCACGGCGCTGAAAACGGCGCGCCGTTCCGGCGCCGCCACGTCGTAGAGGTAATTGCTGCTGCTGAGGCTGAAGCCGGCCCAGCAGACTCCGCCCAGCGACTGCAGTATCAGCACGTACCAGAAATTGGTCGAGACCAGCCACAGCACCGGGAACACCGGAATGATCCCGCCCGTGACCAGCATGACCATCCGGTTGCCGAAGATGTCGCCAAGCCGGCCCCACAAGCCGAGAGTCGTGAACTGGAGCAGCACCGCGAATGCCAGCGAGGTCATGTACTGAAGGTAGGAGAACTGCAAATCGCGCAGCATGAACACGGTGAAAAACGGCGAAGCGATCGCGACCGTGAAGTTCATGATCGCCAGGAACAGGGTGAAGCGCGCGAACGGCGACGCGCGCAGGCCGGTCCACCAGACCGTGAGCGGCGGCAGATCGAGCGGGCGCGGCACCGGTTTGGGATCGTGCATGCGCGCCAGCTGAATCGCGGAGTACATACGCGCCAGCGCCGCGAGGCTGAATACCAGCGTGAACGCCAGGCGCGTGTGGTCGCCGGTTTTTCCGAAATGCAGCATCAATCCGGCGGCGGCGAGAGCGATGAAGGTGGTGATGCTCATGAGACGTCCGCGCCGCGCGAAGAAGCGCCCGCGTCGCCGCTCCGGCACCAGGTCGCCCATCAGGCTGTTCCACACCGGCGTGGCCAGGTGGCCGCCGGCGAAATAAAGCGCGACGCACACGATCAGAACCGTCACGGCGTGCTCGGGGAAGAAATACGGCAGCCACACGATCGGCAGCCACATCAGGGTCTGCAACACGACGCCGGTGAGGATGATTGCCTTGCGCCGGCCGGTGTGGCTGGCGAGCCAGGCCGAGAACAATTGCGCGAACGAACCGAGCAACGACGGGAACGCCGCGAGCCAGGAGATCTGCGCGGTCGTGGCCTTGAGGAACAGGGCGTAGGCCGAGAAATAGGTTTCGCCGGCGCCGGCCATGACGGAATAGGCCACGCCGTCGCGTACCGAGTGTCTCAGCGACTGCTCGGTGCGCGGGTCCTTGGAATAACGCGGGAAGATCACGCTGACAGCTCACGACGGCAGAATCGGTCCGTGTCTGCCGTTCACGGGGTCGTATGTCACCAAATTATAGACGGGATTTTGATACCCGCCGTTTTTGGCGGTTCGGTTCAGACCGGCTGACGGTAATGACCGATCAGACGCCGCGCATTGCCGCGGGTCGGCGCGGCGACGTAAAATGCAGTCCGGATTCCGCGCAAGGAAGAGTCATGACCCAGATTTACATCGAGCACGACCCCTCGCCCAAAAAACTGGAAATTATCGGCGTGTACGATTGGCCGATCTGGACCCGCGAGGTATCGAAGTTTCCCTGGACCTATGACCGGAAGGAGACCTGCTACATCCTGGAAGGCGAGATCATCGTCACGCCCGACGAAGGCGAGCCGGTGCGGATCGTGGAAAACGATTTCGTGACGTTCCCGGCCGGCCTGTCCTGCACCTGGGAAATCCTGAGCCCGGTCAGAAAACACTATAATTTCGGCTGATTCCCGACATTCCCGCTGAACGAGCGCTTCCCGATGTCTCCCGACAATGCCGCCCGTGAAACCGGGCTCCGCCTGCGCGCCACGCTGCGCGCGGTATTGAGTCCCGGCATCTGGCTGGTGCTGGCGGTGCAGTTGGCGCTGGCCTTTGCCATGCATGGACAGCTGCCGGCGGATGACGCGTCGCTGGCCTCGACGCTGACGATACTCCTGGTCGCGACCGGCCTGATGTTGTTTTACTACCTGCAAGCCGGCGCCTTTCATGGATTGACCCTGTCCCGGGAAACGCTGGCGGTGACGGACGTCGCGCGCGCGGGGAAAGCCGTTTTCGCCGCCTTCGTGTGGTTGACGCTGAAGGCGGGATTGCTGCTGGCCCTGGTCATGAATGTACTGATTCTTCTGGCCATGTTGCTGACAGGCCAAGAGATCAAGGCCATCACCGGTGCGCTGATACCCCGTTTCGGTATCGCGTTGGGCGTGCTGTCGTTCGTTTTTGTCTACTGGCTGCCGTTTGTTTTCGCGCGGCGTGAGTTTCGCCTGTTCCCGAGCCTCAAGGCGGCGCTTCAGATCGCCTGGGATCGTCTGTCCCTTTCCCCGTTTCTGGCGTTGCTGATCCTGGGGCCGGTGCTGGTTTCCTATTTTCTTCCGGGCGATGTTCCGTTGTGGGTCGATCTGGTGATCAGCCTCGCCGGCGGTGTCATGGGCTGGATCGCCTACATCTACTGTATTGAAGTGCTGCCGGCGCAAGCGGCGCCCACCGCCGGCGTTGCACCCGAGGCGTAACACGCCGGTTCGACGGCGAAGTGCACAACCGCCGGTTAAGTTCCTATTTTTCCTTGAACAATGACAATCCGGACGGTAGACTTCGCGTCCTTGCTGCGGGGTGGAGCAGTCTGGCAGCTCGTCGGGCTCATAACCCGAAGGTCGCAGGTTCAAATCCTGCCCCCGCTACCATATTTAGAACTACTTGAAACGATTGAATTTCCGCCATGACGTTGCCCTGTTCGGGCACAAGG
>JACQER010000194.1 GCA_016200465.1 Gammaproteobacteria bacterium
ATCGACCGCGGCGGCGTGTTCGCGCACCTCATCGGCACACTGGCGCTGCTGAGCGAATCCGAGCAGGCGCGGGTGACCGGTTTTGTCATCAACCGTTTTCGCGGAGATATTGCGTTGCTGCAATCCGGTCTTGACTGGCTGGAAGAGCGCACCGGCAAGCCGGTATTGGGTGTTTTGCCATATTTGCACGGGCTGCATATCGAAGCGGAAGATGCACTGCCGCGCGAACAGGTAGCAAGTGATACTGCCTACGGGAAATTACGAATTGTTGCGCTCGCGCTGCCACGCATCAGCAACCACACTGACTTCGATCCGCTGCGCCTGCATCCGCAAGTGGATTTCCGTTTCGTCGGCCCGAATGAAGAAGTTCCGCCGACCGATCTCGTCATTCTCCCCGGTTCGAAATCGGTTTGCGCCGATCTCGACTGGTTGCGCGCGCAGGGCTGGGAAAGCGCAATCCACCGTCACCTGCGTTACGGCGGCAAACTCATCGGCCTGTGTGGCGGTTTCCAAATGCTGGGCCGCGCGATACACGATCCGCATGGCATCGAGAGCGAGCCCGGCAGCAGTCAGGGCCTGTCGCTCCTCGACATGGAAACAACTCTTGAACGTGAAAAACAATTGCGCAATGTGCGCGGCAAACTCGCGTTCGATGGCGCGGCCGTAACGGGATACGAAATCCACGCGGGCGTGACGCGCGGACCGGCGCTCGCGCGCCCAGCTATGCGCCTCGAATCCCATGACGATGGCGCCATAAGCAGCGACAACCAGATTTTAGGCACCTACGTGCACGGGCTGTTCGAATCACATGCTGCCTGCGACTCCCTGCTCGCTTGGGCCGGGATGGATACAGCGCAGTCCCCGGATTATCACGCGCTGCGAGAGGCCTCGATCGATCGGCTGGCCGATGCCGTGGAGGCCCATCTCGACATCCCGGGAATTGTTCGCCTGCTCGGCATAAATATCATCGCATGAAAACATTGATCCTCGGCGGTGTCCGTTCCGGCAAGAGCCGGCTGGCGGAATCGCTCGCGCGACAAAGCGGTCTGCCGGTGTGTTACATCGCGACCGCCACGGCGGGCGATGGCGAGATGCGCCGGCGCATCGAATCGCATCGCGCGCGCCGCCCGGCCGATTGGACCGTGATCGAAGAGCCGCTGGCGCTGGCCGCCGCGCTGCAAAAGCATTCCATCCATGACCGTTGCCTCGTCGTGGATTGTCTCACGCTCTGGCTCACCAACCTGCTGACGGCAGGCGACGAAGCACAATTCACGCGCGAACGCGACGCGCTTGTACAAACACTGCCGGTGCTGCCGGGCACGATCATACTGGTCAGCAATGAAACCGGCCTCGGCGTCATGCCGCTGGGCGAGCTCACGCGCCGCTTCGTGGATGAGGCCGGTCATTTACATCAGGCCCTCGCCCAGACCTGCGACCGCGTGGTGCTGACGATGGCCGGCCTGCCCATTTATCTCAAAGGAGAATCACCATGACCAACACCATGGACTGGCTGAATGTGCCAGCCGTCGTCCCCCATGAAGCCAGGCGCCGCGAGGCCGAGGCGCGCCAGCAAATTCTCACCAAACCGCCCGGTGCGCTGGGCCGGCTGGAAGCGATGGCGATCCAACTCGCCGCGTTGCAGGACACGGCCCAACCAAGCGTGGAACGCGTGCACATTGCCGTTTTCGCCGGCGATCACGGAGTCGCCGTCGAGGGCGTCTCCGCCTTCCCGCAGGCCGTGACCGGCGAGATGGTGCGCAATTTCTCGCGCGGCGGCGCCGCCATCAGCGTTCTCGCGCACGCTCTCAACGCGACACTGGAGGTCATCAATCTTGGTACGGTGAATAATCCCGGACCGCTCGATGGCGTGATGGAATACCGCCTCGGCCCCGGCACGGCCAACTTCACGCAGGCGCCGGCCATGGATGAGCATCAGCTCGCCTGCGCACTGGCCGCCGGTCGACATGCCGCGGAGCGCGCCCGGCTTGCCGGCGCGCAACTCTTCATCGGCGGTGAAATGGGCATCGCCAATACCACGGCGGCCACGGCGCTTGCCTGCGCCCTGCTTGGTCTTGCGCCGGATCATCTCGTCGGTCCCGGCACCGGACTCGATGCCGCGGGCGTCGCGCGCAAATCGAAAGTGATTCAGCGCGCACTCGATTTGCACAACGCCCACCTTGGCTCGCCCATCGCGGCGCTGCGCCGCGTCGGCGGATTCGAGATTGCCGCGCTCGCCGGCAGTTACATCGCCTGCGCCCAGATGGGGATTCCGGTACTGGTCGATGGATTCATTTCAAGCAGCGCGGCACTTGCCGCCGTGCGGTTGCGGCCGGGCGCCGAGAACTGGCTGTTGTTCTCCCACGCCTCCGCCGAGCCGGGCCATCGCCTGATGCTCGAAGCCCTCGGTGCACAACCGTTGCTCAGCCTCGGCATGCGTCTCGGTGAAGGCAGCGGCGCCGCCACGGCCGTGCCTATCCTGCGGATGGCGTGCGCGCTGCACAACGAAATGGCCACGTTTGCCGAAGCGGCTGTCTCGGACGCTACCGGCGCCTCGCGTGCAGTTGGCGCCTCCCCGGAGGGGACTCCCGTGACGCCAGCGCATCCCCACGGCGCGTTGGAGAAAATATCCTGACATGAGCGGCGAATTCGTCCAGATCGATCTTTTGCGCCATGGCGAAGCCGAGGGCGGCGCCTGCTATCGTGGCCGGACAGACGATCCACTCACGGTAACCGGCTGGCAACAAATGTGGGGCGCCGTGGATGGCGTTGTACCTTGGCAGGGTATCGTGAGTTCACCGCTCAGTCGCTGCACCTCGTTCGCCAGCGCTCTGGCCGAACGCCGCACCGTCCCATTACAGATCGATGAACGGTTGCGTGAAATGGATTTCGGCGATTGGGAAGGCCGCACCGCCGCCGAATTGATGGCAACGGCGCCTGATGACCTCACCCGCTTCTGGCAGAATCCGCTGCATTGCAGCCCGCCACGGGGAGAATCGCTGCTATCGCTTAGGAAACGGGTACTGGCCGCGTGGAATGAGATCGTGGACCGGCAACGCCCGGTACTTATCGTCACGCATGGCGGCCCGATCCGCGTCATCCTCAATCACGTTCTCGGCACACCGCCTGAACGGCTGATGGAGATAAACGTCCCGCATGCCGCCATGTTCAGCTTGCGCGTCAGCAAGAATCATGTCCAAATGGAGATGGCTGGGTAATGCGTCTGTTCCATCCCTTTCTCATCGCCTTGCAATTCCTGACGCGGTTTCCTGTCCACCTGCCGGTGATTCCCGACGCACGCTTGGTCGGCCGTTCACTCCTTTATTATCCGCTCGTGGGCTTAGTGCTGGGTTTGGTGCTCGCGGCATTAAATTGGACGCTGGGCAATGCCCCCGGCTTATTGCGCGCCGCACTTCTGCTGGCGGCCTGGGTTCTGCTTACCGGCGCACTGCATCTGGATGGGCTCGCCGACAGTGCCGACGCTTGGGTCGGCGGTCTGGGCGACCGCGAACGTACACTCGCCATCATGAAGGACCCTTGCTGTGGCCCGGCTGCCGTGGTCACGCTCGTGGTGGTGTTGCTAGTCAAATTTTCCGCGCTGGTGCAACTCGCCTCCGCCCGGAACTGGGCGGCCTTGGTGTTGGCGCCCGTTCTCGGCCGTATCGCGTTACAAGCGCTGTTCCTGACCACACCCTATGTGCGTCCCGGCGGTCTGGGGGCGAACCTGGCGCAATACTTTCCGCGCCGCAATTGCGCCATCGTTATGCTCGTATCGCTGATCGTCATTCCTCTCGTCGCAGGCTCGCATGGATTCTGGATGATACTTGCCGTGACCGGTACAATGCTGCTGCTGAGATCGATGATGATTCGGCGCATCGGCGGCATGACGGGCGACACCGCCGGTGCGCTGGTTACGCTGACGGAGGTAACGGCGCTCATGACAGCTGCACTCCTGCAACCCTGAACATACTCCTGACCACCCGAATGAGATCCTTCTCCCTCTATGTCAATTGTGCGCGAACACTTATCCACGCGCCCGGCAAAAAGGCGCTCGATTGCAGTGTCCGCCGCGCCCATTATCCGGCGCTGCCACAATTTTTTCTGCTGTCCCTCACATTGCATTTGTTTTTGCTGACGGGACCCGGCAAATCGGAGAATGTCATGCCAAAACAACGCCTCGGGCAGCCGGAGCTGAAAGTACAACTGCAAGACGCCGTGAGCGCACACATATCACGTGCGCCATCGAATATCCATTCACCACCAGAAAAAGTGGCGCTTAATCCGCGCTCTTCCGGCAAGACGGCCGAATATGCCTCCGTGGCGACGGCAACAGCTTCCATACCTCACGAATCAACCGCTCCGAATGAACAGCCGCCGATAGAGAACATGGAGACAGACATACACAACCAGTTACTGGGGGAACTGCAGACCAATCTCTCGCGCTACCTGGTCTATCCGCCGCTGGCGCGCAGCCGTGGCTGGGAAGGCACGGTACTGCTGGGGTTGCAGGTGGCATCGGACGGTCGCCTGGACAAAATCCGCGTGGAGCACAGTTCCGGCTATGCCGTTCTGGACAATTCGGCGCTAAACTCGCTGTACCGTCTTGGCCGGCTCGCCGAAGCCTCCACCTGGCTCAACGGACGCGGACAGGATATGCAATTGCCCGTCATCTACCGCTTGATCGACAACTGAACATGGGGCACCGCCTTTCGAAAATAGTCACCCGCACCGGCGACGACGGCACCACCGGCCTCGGCGACGGTTCGCGCGTGAAAAAAACCGACCGGCGCATCGAGGCCATCGGCGCGGTGGACGAGCTGAACAGCCTCATCGGCATGCTGATCGCCCGCGAAATACCGGATGAAATCCGCACCGCGCTCACGGAAATACAACACGATCTCTTCGACCTCGGCGGCGACCTCAGCATCCCCGGACGCGGCTCGATGACCGACGCGCAGATCGGCCGCCTCGACACGGCGCTGGAAAAATTCAATGCGCGCCTGTCGCCGCTGAAAGAATTCATCCTTCCGGGCGGATCGGAAACGGCGGCGATCTGTCACGTGACGCGGAGCGTGTGCCGGCGCGCGGAGCGGGACGTATGGCATCTTGGGGAAGCGGAAAAAATAGGTGCTGCAGCCGCGAAATATCTGAACCGTCTTTCCGACTTGTTGTTTGTTCTCGCCCGCGTATTGAATGTCCACGCCGGACGCGCCGACGTCCTGTGGCAACCCGGCAAGAACCGTTAGTGATTGACCGATATTTTTCTTTTTGACCGCGCCTGTTCGAACGCGGCACATATCCGCTCCGCGCCGTCGAGGATTCTCGGGCTGTGACGGTGTATCAGGTCGGGAGGAATCAGAAAAAGATTTTGATGCGCCGATGCGGAAAGCATGGGCAAAGCACGCCAGCGATTGCGCCACTCCGGCCATAGCGGTTCATAGCCACTGGCCAGAATCACTTCCGGATTCTCCCTGAGCACGGCTTCGATATCGACCCGCGGCGTCAGCCCAGGCAAAGCGGCATAAACGTTTTGTCCGCCGCAAAGCTGAATGACATCGCTGATGACATGTCGGCCGTTCACCGTGAGCAGCGAGTTGTCCAGAATTTGATAAAACACGGAAACAGTTTCCCGGCCTGAATAACGCGCTCGCAACTGCATGAGATGCCGGCGAAAATCCGTCGCAGCCTTGCCTGCCGAGTCAGCTCCGGCAAGCTTGCCGAGTTTTTCCAGCAAGCCGGCGATGTCATCGAGATGGCGCGGCTCCGTCAGGAAAACAGGAATTCCCAGGCTGGCCAAGCGATCCACCTGCCATGAGGGATTGCCGGATTGCCAGGCGACGACAAGATCGGGATGCAGCGCGACGATAGCTTCGATATCCAGTCCTGCACCGCTCCCCACTCTGGGAATTTTCTTCGCCGCTTCCGGATAATCGCTGTACTCCACGGCGCCGACGATAAAATTACCCGCCCCCACCGCATAAAGCAGTTCGGTAACATGCGGGGCAAGACTGACGATGCGATGTGCAGGTGCCGTCAATTCCAGTGACCTGCCGGAATCGTCCGACACGGAAATTTCGGCGCTCGCAGCGGAAGATAGGCCCAAGCCCGCCAACCAGAGCAAAACCATCCACCGCAGCACAAAACGGGATTTATTCATGCCGGATCAGAGGCTGCGGCCGTGAAACAACAACTGCGGAAACCATTGTCCATCATGTTTCTCGAGACGGATGCGGCTGATTCCGGCATTCGGCACCTGGAGACGGAAGGTATCGCGCAGCGGAACGTTCAGCACATGCGCGACCACCATTCGGATTACACCGGCATGGGCAACGACCAGGACATTTTTTCCGCCATAGCTCTCAAGCAGACTATTCCACGCGGAATGAATCCGGTCTCGGAACTCCGCCAGCGGTTCGGCGCCCGGCGGTGCATGCGTCACGGGATCATGGCGGAACCGGATGAGAATATCGGGATCGTTTATTGTCAGTTCGTCGGCGGTCCGCCCTTCCCAGGCGCCGAAACCCAACTCCACCAGACGCGCGTCGATTTCCAATGGCAATCCGTGTCGCGCGGCCAGTTCACGGGCGAAATCGGCACAACGCGAAAGAGACGAGCTGACCACGACCTGCCAGGGACAATGATCGCCCACGGCGTCGCGCATCTGTTTCCAGCCTTTTTCGCTCAGCGGGTCGTCTGTCTGGCCACGATACTTGCGTCCACCGACCGGTTCCCCATGACGCATCAGATCAAGCGTGGTTATCGGTTTCTGCGACATGGGAACAAAGAGGAAAGAATCGATATTTAACCGCGAGCGCGGCAACGGCAGGCAATTAACCTGAGAAAAGACCCACCAGATGTGCTCCGGACATCAATATCCCGATCACGAGCCACAGCAGCAGCACACGCCAGACCAGCGCCACGACCCGACGGACATGGCCGGCATCGGGAATGACCGTGAGATCGGAGGCACGCTCAGCATAGTCGTCTTCCTCCTGTGCCTCACAGATCTGCATATGCATGGCACCGAAACCGGAAGCCAGCAGCGGGCCGCTGTTGATGTCCGACCAAACTCCCACGCGCCGACGCCAGCAATGCAGCGCGTCCTCGAAACTTCCCATCAGCGCGTAAGAAAGCGCGGTGATGCGCGCCGGAACCCATCCCAGCAAATCGTCGAACCGGGCCGCGGCCCAGCCGAATTCGGCAAACCGCTCGTAGCGGTGTCCCCATAGCGAGTCCAGGATGCAGCTCAGCCGTTGCAACACGGCGCCAAACGGACCGAGCAGCATGAACCAGAAAATCGGCGACACGATCAGCGAATTGCCCTGCTTGAGGACGCCTTCTACGGCCGCCCGCGCGATGCCGGCTTCGTTTTTTTCCGTGGCGCCCTTGCCGGTCAATTCCTGCAATTTGTCATTCGCTTCGTCGATATCACCGGACTCCAGCGCGCTGGATATCTCATTCGCGGTTTTTCCCAGCCGGTGAACATCGACGCACAGATACAGCACGACCACGTCGAAGACGAAGCGGAAGATCCAGGCCAGCTGGCCCAGAATGTAATGCAACAGCAATACTCCAGCGACGATTGGAAGCGTCGCCAGCATGACAGCACCAACGCCGTGCGAGCGCTTGCCACCGTTGAAACGTTCTTCGATAGATTCCGCCCAGTCGCGATACCACGCGAACGGCTTGATGCCCTGGCGGTCGGGAATCAGGTGATCCAGGAGGATCGCCAGGAGCGCTGCAATCAGAATTTCACTCATACCAGCCGATTTTCATCCTTTATGTGCGCATAAATGTACTGGCCGCGCCCGTTGTAAAGCAAGCCCTATGCGCAGGCATCCAGATATCTTTTCCAGTCGAAGGTCGGACCGGGATCGGTCTTGCGCCCAGGAGCGATATCGCAATGTCCGAATATTCTCGCCGGCGTGATGGCAGGATAGGCCTTCTGGAGAGAGTGGGTCAGTCTGATCAATGATTCGTATTGGGCATCCTCGAATGGAAAATCGTCCGCTCCCTCCAGCTCGACGCCGATGGAAAAATCATTGATGCGGGTACGCCCTTCGCAATACGACAGGCCGGCGTGCCAGGCGCGCTGGTGCAAGGGCACATACTGGATTATTTGGCCGGTACGACGAATCAGCACGTGGGCCGAGACTTTCAGGCCATCGATCCCGCGGTAATAGGGATGCTCGTCAGGATTCAGCATGTTTCTGAACAGCTGCTCGATGCCGTGACCACCGAAGATTCCTGGCGGCAGACTGATGGAATGAATGACCAGGGTGTCGATCGGCGCGTCTTCGGGGCGTGCGTCGCAGTTGGGAGACGCCACGTACGAAACACCCCGGATGAGTCCGGTCGAGACGTCTATCGGCATGACGCCGCGCAAATCCTTTGCTGTCCGGGCTAGGGTCATGGAGGAATTGTAGCTGACTGCCCCTTCAAGATGGTGCCGGTGACCGGAGTCGAACCGATGACCTACTGATTACGAATCAGTTGCTCTACCAACTGAGCTACACCGGCTACGTGCCACGTCAGCGGGCCGGGAGTATAAGCTGTTCCTTCCGGTGAACCAATACTCGAGGCA
>JACQER010000007.1 GCA_016200465.1 Gammaproteobacteria bacterium
ACCATGCGGGCCATTAAATTTTCCTCAATTCATCGAGCAAGTGTTTCACCGGCGCGCTGAATCCGCGCTGATCCGGCCGGCGCACGTTATACCAGACTGTTTCCGCATTCTCCATCAGCTGATCCGTTGCCCCCACCACTTGCGCGGGTATCGGCGTGATGTCGAGATGAAAGTGACTGAAGGAATGACGCAGTACCGGCCACGGCGATTCGGTCTGAATGTTGATGCCCAGTGTTTTGCGACACCATTGCCGTGCATTGCCATCGGCGCATTCGGGAAATCCCCACAGGCCGCCCCACAGTCCCGCTGGCGGGCGGCGTTGCAGCAGGACACGTCCGCGCGTATCGCGGATCATGAGCATTTGAGTGGCCTTGACCGGTGTTTTGCGCGCGGCGGTGCGTACCGGAAAATCCTGCGGCGCGCCCAGTCGACAGGCACGACAGTTTGTTCGCAGCGGACAGGCCGAGCATTGGGGTTTCGTGCGCGTACACACGGTTGCACCCAGATCCATGATCGCCTGCGTGTAATCGGCGACACGCTGACGCGGCGTGTGTCGTTCGGCAAGCTGCCAGAGTTTTTCTTCCGTCTCGCGTTTGTTCAGCGGCGTATCGATGGCGTGATAGCGTGCGAGCACGCGCTTGACGTTGCCGTCGAGTATCGGATGACGCTGACCGAAGGCGAGCGTCAGAATCGCGCCCGCGGTGGAGCGGCCGATGCCGGGCAGATCCGCCACCGCCTCGAACGTGCGCGGGAATTTGCTGCCGTGCTCATTCACGACCCGTTGCGCTGCCTTGTGCAGATTGCGCGCGCGGGCGTAATAGCCGAGGCCGGTCCAGAGATGCAGGACTCCATCGAGATCGGCGCGCGCCAGCGAGCGCAGATCGGGAAAGCGCGCGATGAAGCGCTGGAAATACGGAATGACGGTTGCGACCTGCGTCTGCTGCAGCATGATCTCCGAGATCCATATGCGATAGGGATCGCGTTTGCGTTTCCACGGCAGGGTCTTGCGGCCATGGCGGTCGTACCACGCGAGCAGCCGTCGGCTGATGGGGCGTTCGCTCATTGTCCGGCCAGCTCCTCCACTCTGATCGCGATACCGCGTATTTCCCTTTGCAGGAAGGATTTCACCAGCCACGGACCAATGAGGGGGGGAATGAAAAAATCCGGTACCATCTCGGCGCTGTAGCGCAGCCGGGTTTTCGCGTCCTCGGCGGATACCTGCCAGTGCTCGACGGAATAGCTGAAATCACTGAGCGCGGGCACGCCGGTCACGACGATGTCGTCCTGCGGCCGGGCCTCGATGTCGACGACCTTCTTCATGGTCTTGCAGAAAATCAGGATGCAGGCGTGGAACGTGATGCTCACGCGATGCTCGGGGGTGTGCTCCGTTTTCAGAATGTGACTCTCGGCAATGGTCCTGGACAACCGGGGCAGATTCTCGTAATCCGTCATGATTTGCCAGACCTTGTCGCGCTCGGCATTGAGAACCACTTCGAAGATCAGCTGGTAACGGTCGCCGTCACGCGTGGTCTCGAGGCGCTGGATGTCGGCGGCGCAAGCCAACGCGGAAACCAGAAGGCCGGTGGCCAGTAAAACCGTCGTACGGCGCCACGTGTTCAGCATGGCCGCTAACGCAGCTTGAATCTTTCTTTCAATTTTTCCTGAAGCTTTTCTTTTATCTCCGTTTTCTTTTCCTCGACTCTGCCCTTGAGAATGGCATTCCAGTCCGGCCGGAACCTCGGTTTCGCAAAGGGTCCGTCGATGAGGATGGGGTAGGCGCCCACGGTGACGGTGTAATCCAGGGTTTCCCGGGGCAAATCGGCCGAGCCTTTACCGCTGATGTTCAGCAGCTTCGGGCTCTGGATTTTCAGGTCGTTGTTCTGAACGACGCCGTTTTTGATCTGCGCCGTTCCGCTCAGTTGGGAAAAGCCGGTTTCATCGCCGGGCTGCGGCGAAAGCTCGGCCAGTTTCTGATAGCTCTTGTCGCGTTTCGCGGCTTCGATGGCATCGATCATTTTTTTCAGGTCCATGCCCTTGATCGCGCCGTTCTGCACGCCAAACGATGCCGAACCGTTCAGGGTTTGCTTGATCTGGCGCGCATCCAGACCCTGGGCCGTGACCTTGGCGCTCAGGTTGGCGCTGCCGGCGAACTTGTCGAATTGCAGGGCATCTTTAAGCGCCGGCGCCAGCTCGATGCCGCTGACGGATTCGTCGATGGTCAACAACGGCGTCTTGCCACGCACGTCGAGCGAGGTGCGGCCGGCGTACTTGCCGTTGTAGAGCTTCGCCTGGTTGGGGCCTAGCGTGATCAGGCCGTTGTTGGCGGCGACTTGTATCGCCACGTCGCTCGAATGCAGGTTCATCGCCTTGAGCTTCTGGATGCGCAGCTTGCCCTGCACGTCGAGCGAGCGCAGCAGGCTCAGCGGTATTTCCACTGGCGGGGCCGGAGCCGTCGTGCCGGTCTTCGCGCCGGCAGCGGCAGCGGCCGGCGCCGTCGCTGGCGACGCCGGCATATAACGGTCCAGGTCGATCTGGTCCAGCGCCAGATCGAAACGGTAGGACGGTTTGTCAAAATTTTTGATGGCGAGCGTTCCGCTCAAAAGACTTTCGTCGAAGCCCAATGCCAGATTCGTGACCTCCAGTTTCTGGGTCTCGAGGCCGAGATTCATCCGGGTTTTGAGATCGACATGTTTGCGTGCCGGCAACTGACTGCTTTCCAGATCGAATGCGAGGTGCACGTCCACCGGTTCGCCGACGACGATTTTTCCGGTCTGAAGATCGAGATTACGCACGGCATGTTGTGCGTTGCTGGCCTGGTCTTTCCAGGTCACGTCCGCCCGGCGGATGTCGATCTTGTTGACGCGGATGCCGCCGAGGTCAGGCGCCTTGCCCGGGGGAGTTTTCTCCGCGGCCTTTCCCGCCTTGGACGGGGCGGGCGCGGTCAGGTCGTCCCAGTTGGTCTTGCCCGCGGCGTTGCGTGCGAGATTGAGTTTCAGGCCGTCGAGAAAAACCGTGTCGACGATAACCTGTTTGCGCAGCAGCGGCAACAGTTCCACCCTGGCGCCGGCGCCGTCGAGGCGCGCAAACGGTTCGGGGCCGAAGCCGGGGGCGTTGCCCAGTTCGACCTTGCCGGTCTCAATCCCGATCCGCGGGAAGAACGACCAGCCGAGCTTGCCCTCGATACGCAGCTCGCGACCGGTCTTGTCCTTGACTGCCTGGGCGATTTTCCCTTTGTACTCATTGAGGTCGACCAGAAGGGTCAGGCTGACGGCCAGGATGACCAGCAGGGCCAGCAACCCGCCCAGCAGGATCGCCAGGATTCTTAACGGTTTTTTCATGGCTATACTCCGGGAGAGGGGTGGGTGGAGCGGGTGATGGGAATCGAACCCACGTCTAAAGCTTGGGAAGCTCTCGTTCTACCATTGAACCACACCCGCGTATGGCCCAGCTTATGCATAGATATACAGAAACCCTGCCCGCCGAAACGGCCGGCCGGAAAGAGATTCTACCTTGACCGACCAGGACATCAAGCCGCGTCCGGACAACGAAGCCGATCCGTTGCTGATCAGCTATCTCGACGCGATTGTGGCGCTGACCTGCCAGCGCGAGGCGCTGGGATTGACCACGTCGCTGATCGATTCCCTGTGCCAGCACGTGCGCGCGGCGCGGTTCCGGCTGCTGACGATTTCAAATTTCAACAAAATCGACGACGGCGACGAGAGCGACTTGCCGGACGTCATGGTGCGTGACTGGCTCGATCCGTTGTCCGACCCGGTTCCCATCCGCCACGACCAGGACCTGCTGGCTTGCGCGCGCACCCGGGAGCGCATTAGTCGCAAGATGCCAGGGATGAGCGGACGCCGGCTGATACTGCCCATCTTCGGGGTGAATCATGTCTCCGCGATGCTGGTGATCGAAGGCATGCGCGAGGTTGGCGGCGAGGACGAGGTGCTCGCGCGCCTGCTTCATATCTTCAGCAACCAGTTGTTCCTGCTCTCGCGCAACGAACTGGACGGACTGACCGGCTTGCACAATCGTCAGGCTTTCGACGAGCGTATCAGGCACCTGGTGATCAATGCCGGCCATCACGACCGGCGCGCGCAACCGTACGTGGCCGCGCAGGATAACTGCCTGGCGTTGTTCGACATCGACCACTTCAAGCAGGTGAACGACAAGTACGGGCACCTTTACGGCGACGAGGTGCTGGTGCAGTTCGCGCGACTCATGAGCAGCGTGTTTCGCCATCAGGACATGATGTTCCGTTACGGCGGGGAGGAGTTTGCCGTGGTGCTGGTCGGCATGCGCCCCGAGACTTGCGTTCCGGTGCTGGATTCGTTTCGGCAGAGACTGGAAGCCTATGAGTTTCCGCAGATCGGTTGCAAGACCGTGAGCATCGGTGTGGCCGGCATCGCGCCCGGCGAGATCGTGGACACGATCATCAATCGGGCCGACAAGGCGCTGTACTATGCCAAGCACAACGGCCGCAATCAGGTCTGCTGCTACGAGTCCCTGGTGGCGGAAGGGAAGCTTGCCCCGGTGACGGTGGCCACGGGCGACGTCGAGCTTTTTTGAGCGCATGCCGCCCCGGCGTGCGTTATTCCACAGGCGGGATTACAATAACCGGGCCGACGGCATGGAAACACCTGCTTTTTGAACGTTTATCCCCGGTCATGAAGATCCAGCTCAACGGTCAGGAAAAAAACCTCCCCGCGCCGGTGACGATCGCGGCATTGTTGCAGGACATGGGCCTGGGCGAACGGCGGGTCGCGGTCGAGGTCAACCGGGAGATCGTGCCGCGCAGCCGGCATGGCGAATTTCGGTTGAAGGACAATGATCAAGTTGAAGTTGTGTTTGCCATCGGGGGCGGCAACATATGGTAGTAACCGCTGAAACAATCCGTAAGACAACGAACGATCCGCTGGTGATCGCCGGCAGGACGTATTCGTCGCGCTTGCTGGTGGGCACCGGCAAATACAAGGATATCGAGCAGACCCGGCGCGCCGTGGAGGCAAGCGGGGCGCAGATCATCACCATCGCGGTGCGGCGCACCAACATCGGCCAGAATCCGAACGAACCGAACCTGACCGAGATATTGCCGCCGTCGAAATACACCTATCTGCCGAATACCGCCGGCTGCTACAGTGCGGAAGATGCCATCCGCACCTGCCGGCTCGCGCGCGAGCTGCTCGACGGTCACGATCTCGTGAAGCTCGAGGTGCTGGGCAGCGAGAAGACGCTGTACCCGGACATTCCCCAAACCCTGAGTGCGGCCGAAACGCTGATCGCCGACGGTTTCAAGGTCATGGTGTACACCAACGACGACCCGATCGTGGCCAGGCGCTTCGCCGAAATGGGCTGCGTCGCGGTGATGCCGCTCGCCGCGCCGATCGGCTCGGGTCTGGGCATCCGCAATCCGTACAACATCCGCTTCATCGTCGAGGAAGCCACGGTGCCGGTGCTGGTGGACGCGGGCGTGGGCACGGCGAGCGACGCCGCGATCGCCATGGAGCTCGGTTGCGACGGCGTGCTCATGAACACCGCGATCGCCGCGGCGCAGAATCCGGTGCTCATGGCGCAGGCCATGAAGAAGGCAGTCGAGGCCGGACGCGAGGCCTATCTCGCCGGGCGCATGCCGCGCAAGCAATACGGTTCGCCGTCATCGCCCCTCGGCGGGGTTTTCTTCTAGTTTCAAACCGCCAAGAACGCCAAGGACGCCAAGAGAGGCGAGAAGAGTTTTTCAGCCCTTTGCGTTCTTGGCGTCCTTGGTGGTTCAAAATCATTTATGGTTGAGACCGCCAAAGTTCATCGTTCCATCCGCAGTTTCGTGCGTCGTCAGGGACGCATCACGCCGGCGCAACAACGCGCATTGAGTGATTGGTGGCCGCGCTACGGCATTGAAACTGGCGCGGCGCCGCTCGACTTCGCCGCTGTTTTCGGGCGGCGCGCGCCGGTGATACTCGAGATCGGTTTCGGTAACGGCGACGCGTTGATGGCCGAGGCGATCGCGCATCCGGAAAACGATTACCTGGGTATCGAAGTGCACCGGCCCGGTGTCGGCGGTTTGTTGCGTCGGCTGGCAGCATCGGAAATATCCAATGTGCGAGTTATGCTCGCCGACGCCAAGGACGTGCTGGCGACGCAGATTCCGGACGCGTCACTTTCCGGTGTGCATGTTTTTTTCCCCGATCCGTGGCCGAAGAAGCGGCATCACAAACGCCGTTTGGTACAGTCCGATTTTGCCGCGCTGGTGACACGCAAGCTCAGGCCCGGCGGGTATTTGCATCTGGCGACCGACTGGCAGGACTATGCCGAACACATGGTTTCGGTCTTGTCCGCCATCCCGGGACTGGTTGCCGTGAGCGGACTGGATCAGTTCACAGCCAAGGCGGCGTCCCGGGTGCAAACCCGCTTCGAGCGACGCGGGCGCAAACTGGGCAATCCGATAGGGGACCTGGTGTATCAGCGCGTGACCTGATGAAGCCCGTCTTGCGCGGAGAGAGTCAGCCGCTGCGGCCGACGAGCGCTTCCTTTTCCTTGCGCGAGAGCAGGCGCAGCGAGCATTCGCGGATCAGCGCCTGGGAGCGGCTGCCGCAAAGTTCCTGGTAACGGAGCACGACCGGCCGGCGGCTGCGGGTATAGCGCGAGGCGGTGCCGTCGTTATGTTGCTGCTGGCGACGTTCGAGATCGTTGGTAACCCCGGTGTAGAACGAACCGTCGCGGCATTCCATGATATAGACAAACCAGGGTTGTTCCGCGGCGCTGGCGCCATCCCGGGCCGGGTTGGGTCGTTCATCCATGCGATGGGGCAATCAGTTGAGGTTGGCGACGATCAGCTTCAGCTCGGCGACGCGGCGGTGCGCGTCGGGGGCGTCGCCGCCGCCGGGCCGCATCCTGAGGTAGGACTGGTAGTCCTCCAGCGCCGCACGGAAGCACTCCAGGTGCTCGTAGATGCGGCCCCGGTCGCGTATCTCGTCCGGCTGGTCGGGCTGAATCAGCAGAATCTGGTCGATGACCGTCAGCGCCTTTTCGTACCGTTCGCGCCGCAGATAGGCACCCTTGAGATTGCGCAGCATGCGTACGAGGATTTCCTTCTTGCCGGCGGCGATGAGCAGGCGTTCGAGCGGCGCACTCGTGCTGTCTGACGCGCCGTAGGTTTCCTCGAGCATCTGTTCCAGGTCTTCCTTGCTCATGAGGCTGCCGCCGGAGAACGGGTCGAGCACCACCTCGCCTTCGCGGGTGGAGAATTTGACCAGGAAATGTCCGGGGAAGGACACGCCCTTGAGCGGCAAGCCGAGGCGCCGGCCGACTTCCATGTAGATGATCGAGAGCGTGATGGGAATGCCGCGCTTGCGGTCCAGCACTTCGTTCAGAAAGCTGTTGCGTGGATCGTCGTAATCCTCGGTGTCCCCGGAGAAGCCCTGGTCCACGAACAGGAATTGGTTGAGAGCCACCAGCGTGTCCTCGAGACCGGCCTGTGCCGGCAGCCGCTGCTGCACGCCGGTGGCCAGTTCGTCCAGTTGCCGCAGGTAGGCGTCCACGTCCAGCCCGGGATATTCATCCATGGCGATGAGCAGCGCTGCTTCCGCCAGATTCAGTTCCTGCTCGGAGATTTTGGCGAGCTTGGCCAGACGTTCGTGCATGCGTGATTCCATGATTGGCCGTTCCATGACGGCGGGCTTACGCTGATACGTAAAGCTAAGAATAGCAGACGGATAAAACAGTAAATGTGGAAATGGCCGGCGGTGAAACGTCCGGTCATTCATGGAGTTGAACGCTTTTTCTGGCGTGAAGCCGAAAATAAGCGATGCCGCTGAAACGATTATCCGGCGCCTGTGGGAACGATGGCGATTTCCACGGCATCGTCGATCCGGGTTTCCAGCGCGGCGAACTGGCGGTTGACCGTTACCCGTACTTTGTTGTCCATCAGCGCGATTTCCCAGTTTCCCTCGCGCGTCCGCAGCCAGGCGAGCAGCGTGCGCACATCAACGACGTCCGCGGGCAGGGTTACTTCCTCCGAGGGAGTTCCTAATTTGTCCACCAGGCTTGCGAAGTAGAGAATCTTTGCCATTGTGATATCTGAACCGCTTCTGTTTTTGGCCACCCTGCCGCGATTTTGTCAGGCGGCCGGCAGGATTGTGTCGAGATACGGCAGCTTATGTTGGCGTGGCACGGGATTTTTTCCGCTCGAAACAATGACCTGCGGATTGGCACATAAGCTGCACGTCTAATTGCCTTAATTATAACAAGAAAGTATCGAGACAAGCGTGACGTGCATGACGGGCCGGCGAATCCGGCGGCATGTAGTAAGGATCCCTGGCGGCGTTCAAGCGGCCGGGTGTTTCGTCTTTCAATCAGGATAGGGATGTTCCGAGGCAAGAATGAAGTGCACCCTGTTCTGATCATCGAGAAGTCCGCGACGTTGCAGCATGCCGTGCGCCGATTACTGAGGGCGCGCGGCCATGCCGTCACCACGGCGCGAACCTACGAAGAAGGTCTGCTGCGTCTCAAGGACCGGAGCGCGGTGAGCCAGTACGCCGCAGTGATCATCGGTCATCCCGTCGATTCCAACCGCCAGGCGAACGAGCTGCTGACCCGTCTGCGCCTGCCGGATTGCAAGGATCTTCCCGTGCTCGTGCTCGCGCACGTCACCGATCAGACCATGATCGAGTGGACCACGCGGCGTCCGCGCACCGCACTGCTGTTATGGGACGATTACGCCGATTGCGCCGATTGTCTGTCGAGGCTTTTGAACGCTTCCTTGAAACGCGAGTCACCGGATGCCGAGACGCAGCACATCCGCGTGCTGTTTGTCGACGATGCGCGCACGGTGCGGGCTTCCTACAAGCGCTTGATGACGCGGCACGGTTACGAGGTCGAAACGGCTTCCTCGGCCGAGGAGGCGATGACCAGGGCAAAGCAGCAGCCGTTCGACATCGCAATCGTGGATTATTTCATGCCCGGCGGAAACGGCGACATCCTGTGCCGGCAATTGCGCGAACATCCGCTGACGGCGGACGTCGCCGTCGCCATCATCACCGGCAGTTATCTCGAGGAAGTGATCCGGGATTCGCTCGAGGCCGGGGCCGTGGAGTGCATGTTCAAGAACGAAGCCAACGCGCTGTTTCTGGCGCGCCTCGCCGCGATGAGCCGCGCGGTGCGGGTGCGCAAGCGCATGGCCTCGGAGCATCAGCGGCTGGCGGGCATCCTGAGTTCCGTGGGCGACGGCGTGTACGGCGTGAACCGCGGCGGACAGATTACTTTCATCAATCCGGCGGCGCGTAACATTCTCGGTTACGGCGATCAGGATCATCTGATCGGTCGCTCGGCGCACGAACTGTTTCATCACACGCACGAAGACAGGACCGCGAATTCGCCGGAGGATTGCCTGTTGCAGCAGGCCTACAGCAACGGCAACGAGTTGCGCGCCTGGTCCACGGCGTTCTGGCACAAGTCCGGCATGCCGATCCCGGTGGAATGTACAGTTTATCCGTTGCAGATCGAGGGGCGTCTCGAGGGTTCAGTGGTGGCGTTCCGCGATGTCACCGAGCGCCGCATTCTCGAACGCGAACTGCTGTGGCAGGCCAACCACGACCCGCTGACCAAGCTGTACAACCGCAGCTGTTTCGAGAAGCAGCTGGAGAGCGAGGTTGGCCGCCTGAAGCGCAGCGAGGAAGTCAGCGCGCTGATCTATCTCGATCTCGACCGCTTCAAGTACATCAACGACACCGCCGGACACGCGGCCGGCGACCGGCTGCTCATGGAGATCAGCCAGCAGCTGCAGTCGCGCATACGCGATTCCGACATGCTCGCGCGTCTGGGCGGCGACGAGTTCGCCATCCTGATGCATAACGTGGACCGGGAACGGGTCTTCGCCACCGCGGAAAGCTTCCGCGAAATTCTCGATCAGTACACGTTCATGTACGGCGGACGCAACTACAAGATCAACGGCAGCGTCGGCGTGGCGCTGCTCGACCGGAGCACGCCCTCGCCCGGCGACGCGCTCGCCAACGCCGATATCGCCTGTCACATCGCCAAGGGCAAGGGCCGCAACCAGACGCACCTCTACTGTGCCGAGAACGACCAGAAGGTTGCCATGAACCTCGAGCTCGGCTGGTCGGCGCGCCTGCAGGATGCCCTGCGCGACGACAATTTCGTGCTGCATTACCAGCCGATCCTGGCGCTCGCCGGCCTCAACAGCGGGGAAGTCGCGGACAAGACCGGCAACCTGTGGCGGCAGATGTCGCGGATATCCCCGCACGCATCGCCGCATTACGAAGTGCTGGTGCGGCTGGTCAATTCGCGCGGCGAGATCGTCTATCCGGGCGCGTTTCTGCCGACTGCGGAACGTTTCGGGCTCATGCACCAGATCGACACCTGGGTGCTGACGCATGCCGTGAAAAAGCTTTCGGAGCTGAACCAGCTCGGCGGCGGCGCGACCTTCACCATCAATATCTCCGGTCATTCGCTGGACGCCGAAAACCTGGTGCCGGTATTGCGCACCCTGCTCGAGAAGTATCAGCTGGCGGCGGGCTCGCTGGTGTTCGAGATCACCGAGGCAAGCGCCATCGCCAACATCGATGCGGCCAAGAAACTGATCAATGAATTGCGCGGTTTCGGCTGCCGCTTCGCGCTCGACGATTTCGGCAGCGGATTCAGCTCATTCTTTCACCTCAAGCACCTGCCGGTGGATTTCGTGAAGATCGACGGCCAGTTCGTCCAGGGCATGGGCACCAATCCCGCCGACCGCGCGATCGTCGCCTCGATCAACGACATCGCGCATTCCTTCGGCAAACGCACCGTCGCCGAGTTCGTCGAGAGCGCCGACGTTCTGAAGATGCTGCAGGAATCCGGCGTCGATTACGTGCAGGGCTACTACATCTCGCCGCCCTCGAGCGATCTGCCGACCGCCGATTTGCAGCGACTGGACGCCATCGGTCACGCCTGAGGAGAGTCTCCGTTGATGCGCGCCTTTCCGCGGCGTGTCGTCAAATTTCGCGTCAAACCAGAAGTCAGGGCGTGAAGCAATCCAGATCGTTGGCGAAAGCGATTGGCCCTGCGTAACTCTTTTTGATCGAATCCAGCGTTTCGGTTTCATGTCCCAGCGTGCGCCGCATGCGGTGCGAGAGAACCAGATGTGTTACGCCGGCTTCGTGGGCGATGCGGCCGATTACCGACGGCGGCATGTGCAGGAAACGCTCGACACCGCTGGCGCCCTCGGCCACGGCGTTGTGGGCGACCAGGATATCCGCCTGCCGGGCGAGCCGCGGCAGATAACCGCCCTCGCCGTTCGTGTCACCGCTGAAGACCATGCTTTTGCCGCCGGCTTCAATGCGCCAAGCCAGCGCCGGTACCGACCCATGCGTCACGGCGGCGGCCGAGATGCGCAGACGGTCGTTGGCAAATACGGCCCAGATTTTGTCGCCCGGCTTGCGCGGCACGCGGATTTTTTCGCGTGTTTCGCCGACATCCCGGGGCTGCAGCTTGTAGGTGTCGCGGCTCATCGGGCTGAGGAAATCGCCCAGGTAGCGGTAAGCGCCGCGCGTGCTGTCGAACAGGCTGCGCACGAACGTCACGGTCGAGGGCATGTACTTGTTGCCCGTCGGTCCATAGACCGGCAGCGGCCGGACGCGGTCCTCGAAGAAAGACGCCTTGACCAGCGCCGGCAGGTCGGCGGTATGGTCGGCGTGCAGATGAGTGAGCAGGATCACGTCGAGATCGGAGACGGTGGCACCGGATTCGCCGAAGCGCAGCGCCGCTCCGCCGCCGATGTCGACCAGTACGCGCGGCTTGCCGTCGATCCAGACGAGATAACCGCTCGAGGCGCGTTTGTCCGTCAGTTCCGGACCGCCCGAGCCCAGCACCTGGACCGCGACCTCGGCCGTGCCGCAGGCGGCGACGGCGATGGCGGGTATCCACGCGCAGCCCAGCAACGCGATGACGATGCGTGCGATCAAGCCGGCTCCATGCGCTGGATATGGTCGAGGCGGATGGTCAGGGTTTCGCCCGACGCCGCGCGGCACACGAGAAACTCCTCGTGCTGGACGGTTTTGAGGTCGAGCGGCAACACCACCTGATCGTAGTGCACGTTGGCATCGTGCCAGCGCAGATGCAGCTTCTGCCGGTGCAGGATGGCGACTTCGTATTCCGAATAGCGCGCGCAGGCGATCGGCGCGTACGGGTCCTGATTGCCGGGTTCAGTCATCGTCGCGTTGCGTTTCCAGCCCCGTCAGTTCGCCGTCCATGTCGACCTCGACCCGGAACACGATCGGCCGGCAGCAGACTTGGCAGTCCTCGATGTATTCCTGGCTCCCGCCTGAAGTGTCGATCTCGGTCTCGAACATTTCACCACAGTACGGACACTGGACGCTTTGCAGGTTGTTCACGGTTTCCAGTCTAACAGGGTTTGCATCGCCCTTGAGACCGCGGGGTTTGTGTCCCGGTTGCATCGGGCCCGAAAAAGGCTTAGGCTGGATGAGAACAAAAGGAGAACATTTTGTCCACTGATCGTTCCCGCCAGGTATATGACTTCGTCCGCGCTTACACCGCGCGCCACGGTTATGCGCCCAAGCTGCGCGAAATTGCGGACCATCTCGGCATCGTCTCGCGCGGCGTGGTGCATCGCCACCTGCGCGCGCTGGAGACGGAGGGGCTGATCCGCATCGAGCCGGATCGCGCGCGTGGCATCCGTTTGTCGCGGGGACGGACGTCCGCAGCGCGGCCGCTGGTGCTGCCATTGCTCGGACGCATTGCCGCCGGCCGGCCGATCGAGGCTATTCCGGGGGAGGACGAAATCGATCTCGCCGAATTCTTCGTCAACCACAACCGCTTCGTATTGCGCGTGGCGGGCGATTCCATGATCGAGGACGGCATCCTCGACGGCGACATGGTGGTGGTGGAGAAGCGCGAGACTGCCGAGAACGGTGAGATCGTGGTGGCGCTCATCGACGGCATCGAGGCCACGCTCAAACGCCTGCAGAAAAACCGCGACGGCAGCGTGACGCTGCGGCCGGCCAATGCCGCCATGTCGCCGCTCCGGTTTTCCGCCGCGCGCGTGCGCATTCAGGGCGTGGTCGTGGGCCAATTCCGTTCATATCGCTAAAAATTGATCTTTTGCCCGATTACTTCGTTGCGTCGCTTGCTCGAATGCTCATTGACTGTCATGTCAACTCCGCTTCTCGCAAGCTCCGCGCCTCGTACTCGGCCAAAATCTCTAATTTTTAGGTTTGCAATTTGATACGGCATGAATGCATTGATAACACGTCTCTGGCCGCGGGCTATTCTGCATATCGACATGAATGCCTTTTTCGCGTCTGTCGAGCAGCGCGATTTCCCTGAGCTGCGCGGCCGGCCCGTCGGCGTCACCAACGGCGAAGTCGGTACCACGCTGATCACCTGTTCGTACGAGGCGCGCGCGGCGGGCGTGAAAACCGGCATGCGCGTTTACGAGGCGCGACGGCTCTGCCCCGGGCTCATCCAGCGCCCGGCGCGGCCCAGGGTTTATGCCGCCATCTCCACGCGCATCATGCACGCGCTCCGGGACGTCAGTCCTGATGTCGAGGTGTTCAGTGTGGACGAGGCGTTCATCGACGTTACCCACTGTCAGCGTCTGCATGGGTCACCCGAGCAGATCGCGCATCTGGCGCGGGCGCGCATCCACGAGGTCAGCGGCGGACTACCCTGTTCCATCGGCGTGGCCGGGACCAAGTCCACGGCCAAGATCGCCTCGGACATGAAAAAGCCCAACGGCCTGACCGTCATTCCGCCGTGGGAGACGCGCGAGCGCCTGGCCGACGTGCCGATGAGAAAAGTATGTGGCTTGGGTCCGAACATCGCCGAATTTTTATCCTCGTATGGCGCGCGCACCTGCGGCGACGTCGCGCGCCTGCCCCTGGCGGTGCTCGCGCGTCGTTATGGCGTGACCGGGAAGTACCTGTGGCTGGCCTGTCAGGGGAAGGATACGGAACCGGTGACGCCGGACGTCGCGCCGCCGCAGTCGATCGGTCACGGCAAGGTGTTGCCGCCGCGCACGGCCGCGGCGCGCGTGATCGAAATCTACCTGCGGCACATGTGCGAGAAGGTGGCGGCGCGCCTGCGTCGTTACGACATGCAGGCGGGCCAGTTGTATGTCGGCCTGCGGCTGGGAGCGCCGCATCATGAGGATATCGGGCAACTGTTCACCCTGCCGTACGCGTCGCCCGACGGCCAGCGCCTGTTCGAGTTGGCGCGGGAATTTCTCCGGCGCCGCTGGCGCGGCGCGGCCGTGACCCACGTGCAGGTGACGGCGTCGCAGCTGCGTTCCGCTTCCGGCCAGCTCGAGTTTTTCCCCGCCGCCGACCCACGCGCCTTCAGCCGCTTCAGCGCCATCGATCGCATCAACGCCCGTTACGGTGAGTTCACCGTGGCGCCGGCGACGCTGCTCGAGCGTTCGACCATGCCCAACGTCATCGCGCCGGCGTGGCGTCCGGACGGGCACCGGCAGCACATTCCGGATTGAGCGCGGACGGAATCCGGATCGCCGGGCAAGATCGCGACCAGCCGCATGGCCGGGAAATAAAAAGGGCCAGCGATAATGCCGGCCCTTTTTTCAAAGCCGGTTAACGGAGCGCTGACCCGTTCGCGCTTCGGTTTTTATCGACCGTTGGAATGATGCAGGTCCTTGAGAATCCAGTTCCAGTGATACCTGTTGAATAATTCGACATATAAGCCGAATTTCAGGAACCGGGCGTTCAATTTTTTCTTGAATCTTATCGAAGGCGAATTGAAAAAGTCGCTGTAACTGAACAGCCGTTCCATTCCCGCCGCTTTGAGAAATTGATAGCTCCGGTATCGCAGGTAGGGAGCTATTCCCTTTCCGCGGAACGGCTTCATCGTGTACATGTCGAGCAAATAAGCCTCGTTCTTGTTCAATTTGACCCGGTGTTTTTTTATGAACCACTCGTCAAAATCCATCCACATGAACGCCACGATCTCGCCGCGATATTTTGCGCCGAAGCATTTCTCCCCTTTCTTCAGCCTCGCGGACAATTTGTCCTCAGTGTAATTCCAGGTTTTACTTGCCAGGATCTGTTGGATTTCATCCGGTCCGAAAAAATCGAAGCTATAATCTTCAAAGCCGCGCGGCATTTGCGACAAGTCAATGTCTTCCGCTCCTTCCTGAATCCAGTAATAAGGAGCAATGACGATCCCCACCGATTCCAGGCGGTACTGGAGCGCCTCAAACAGGGTTCCGTATCGCCATCTGTCGATCAGGTTTCTCAGTTTGCGAATCATCGAAGTTGCACAGTGATTGTCGTCGATGGGAAATATCGACACGTAAACGCCATTTTTAGCATAGCCGACTTCACGAGGAAGTCGGCTGGCTGATAGTCGGATGCAAGGAGGGGAGAGACTGCCGTTACGACGTTCCGGGCTGTCGGACCGATGACGCCGGATCAATGCCCCGACTCAGGGTTTTCGACAGGTCCGAACCTGGGCCCAGGTGTAACACTGGCGGCGCGGTCCGCCAGGCGGAATCAAAAAGCCGGGGACCGCGTTATTTTTTGATGTAGAAACGATACACGCCGCGCGAATCCTCGGTCATGCCGAGCAGTTTGTGCCCCGTGGTCTTGATCCAGGTATTGATCTCGAGCGGAGCCGCCTGGCAGTCGCTGATGAGCTTGATGCTCTGGCCGGCGCGGACCTGGACCATGGTCTTGCTCGCTTCCAGCACCGGCGTCGGACAGTGGAAACCGGTGACGTCCACGGTTCTTTCCACCGGCCACGGATCGCCTTTCTGGATGTAGAAGCCGAAGCCCTTGGGCCGTGTCCGGTCGACGAACAGGACCTGGTTATTCGTCTGCTTCGCCCAGACATGGAGATCGTTCTCCACGCCCGGATAGTCGCTGACGAGCAGCAGAACCTGGCCATCCTCGACCGTGCGCATGGTGCGGCGCAGGGAGGGCAGGGGTCCGGGAGAAGCCAGCCCGTTCAGATCGAGCGTGATCTGCGGTTTCATGGCGGGCATGGCGTGATCTTTGGTTTTGGCGGTCATGGCATGTACCTCGGTAATGTCCTCAGGGGACTGTTCCTTTGTCTGTCCTTTAATGTGCAAGGTACATGCCAGAGCCCCGGAGAGCCGGAATTGCAGACATTATCAGGGTTTTATCCGGTACCGACATGAATGAGGACGGGCGATGCGACGCGGCAAGCAGGATATGTGGACGGAAAACGACGCGGAAACCGGGTCACGCACAGGGTTGAGCCGGCATGGCTGGCATGGAACTTGAAGCATTTAGCCCGTAGACAAGTCATTCGGGGTACACCCATGAGTCCGACCGTTCTCCTCTTGGACGACAACAGGGAGAATCTTGTAGTACTGCAACGGATGCTCAAGGGATTGCCGGGTATGGATGCGATCAACACCGTGTGCTTCAGCGCCGGTCACGAGGCGCTGGCCTGGTGCCGCGCCAACGAACCTGACATCTGCGTCGTGGATTACAACATGCCGGGCATGGACGGGATCGAGTTTCTCGTCGAGATCCGGCGGTTGCCACGCTTCAAGGGCATCCCCGTGGTCATGGTGACGGGCTCCTCCGACAGCGAGGTGCGGCAACGCGCGCTGGCGAACGGGGTCAACGATTTTTTGACGCGGCCGGTCGACCCGGACGAGTTCCGCGCGCGTCTCGGCAACCTGCTGATGCTGCGCATGAGCCTCGTCAACCCGCTCGACCGCGTGGAGCGGCTGGCACACGACGTGGAACTGCTGGCGCGTCAGGCGCTCGAACGCGAGCACGAACAGATTATCTTCAAGCTTTCCCAGATCAGTACCTCGCGCGACGAGGAGACCGGCAACCACATGCATCGCGTGGCGCACATCTCGCGCCTGATCGCGCAGGAGCTCGGCCACGACGCCCCGTTCTGCGACATGATCTATCTGGCGGCGCCGATGCACGACATCGGCAAGGTCGGGATTCCGGACAAGATCCTGCTCAAGCCCGGCAGACTCACTCCCGAGGAATGGGACGTCATGAAAACACACACCACCATCGGCTACGATGTGCTCAAGGATTCGAGCTCATCGCTGCTGCGCATGGGCGCGAACATCGCCCACTCGCATCACGAGAAATACAACGGCCAGGGTTACCCGCTGGGACTGGTGGGGGAGAAAATACCGATGGTGGGGCGGATCGTGGCCGTGGCCGACGAACTGGACGCGCTGTTGTCGGTGCGTCCGTACAAGCAGGCGTGGAATCTCAAGGACGCCCTGGAACACCTGCGCCACGAGCGCGGCCGGCATTTCGATCCCGGTTGCATCGACGTCATGCTGCGACACATCGACACCATCCTGGACATCCAGCGGCAGTTTGCCGACGAGCCCGACGCGCCCGTCCCTACCGTCCACCCGCTGCGCCGCGGGGTTGCCTAGGCAGAGGTTCTCGCGGAATTCCTAACGTGCAGATGCCGGCGTGGCCGCCGGCACCGGTTCGCCTCCGCCGTATTTATGCTTGTACCACATCAGCCCGAGGCGCTCGCGCAGCGCGCCGCTGCTCAGTTGCAGGCCGTAGGCCGAGGGATAATATCCCAGCGTCTCGCGTTCTTCCTTGTTGAGCGTGGTGAATCCCATGGGTGCGGGAACGGTGTCGATGCCCTGGTTTTCGAACGCCCAGACCGCGCGCGGCATATGCGCGGCATGGGTGACGAGATAGACGCGGCGTATGCCAGCCCCGGCAAGAATCGTTTTGGAATACCTGGCGTTTTCATTGGTGTTGGCCGATTTGTCCTCGACCCAGCGGGTTTCGACCTGGAAGTCGCGCTTCAACGACGTCTGCATCAGCGCCGCCTCCGGAACCTGTTCACGAAACGGCGTGCCGCCGCTCACCAGAATCGGCAAGCCCGTGAGACGATGCAGATACGCGCCATAGCGCAGTCGTTCGAGGGTCCAGCGGTTCACGCTGTCGCCTTCGCCGTATTCCGCCGCATCGGTATAACGCCCGCCGCCCAGGATCACGATCGCGCCCGGCGCCGTCGTGCCGGCGTCCTGGGCGCCGGCGAGTCGCAACGGCGGGAACCGTGTCTCGATGCCTCGCATCAGCTCATAGCCCGTGAGCGGCAGGCTCAGGATCAGCAACGACGTCAGGCTCAGCGCGACGACGAGACTGCCCAGGAGCTGCCAGCGGATCTGGATCAGGAATCCGAGCAGCGCGACGACGAGGATGATGCCGGGAGGCAACAGCAGCAGCGACTGGATCTTGGGCGTGATGTCGACCACGGTATTCAGGGCGACAGGCCGGCGGCCTGTCGCTCGGCGTGATACGAGGAGCGCACCATGGGACCGCTCGCGACATTGCGGAAACCCATTTCGCGGGCGGCGTGCGCAAACTGCCCGAACTCGTCCGGCGTCACGAAGCGCACCACCGGCAGATGGTGCCGGCTTGGCTGCAGGTACTGACCGACGGTGAGCAGTTCGCAGCCGTGCGCGCGCAGGTCGCGCATGACTTGCAAAATTTCATCGTTCGTCTCCCCGAGTCCGACCATCAGGCCGGACTTGGTCGGAACGCCGGGGTGGCGTTGCCCGAAGCGTTCAAGCAGCTTCAGCGAGTGCCGGTAATCGGCGCCGGGACGCGCGGCCTGGTACAGGCGCGGCACGGTTTCGAGGTTGTGATTGAAAACGTCGGGCAGGGCTTCGCCCAGTATTTCAAGCGCCACGTCCAGGCGTCCGCGGAAATCCGGCACCAGGATCTCCACCGAAGTGGCAGGCGTATGCCGGCGCACCGCGCCGATGCAGGCGGCGAAATGCGCCGCGCCGCCGTCGCGCAGGTCGTCGCGGTCCACCGAGGTGATGACCACGAATTTCAGCTTCATCTCGGCGATGGCGCGCGCCAGATTTTCCGGCTCTTCGGCGTCGAGCGGCAACGGTCGGCCGTGGGCGACGTCGCAGAACGGGCAGCGGCGGGTGCACAGCCTGCCCATGATCATGAACGTGGCGGTGCCGTGGCTGAAGCACTCGCCGAGATTCGGACACGAGGCCTCCTCGCACACCGTGTGCAGCGCGTGCGCGCGCAGCAGGTGCTTGAGCCGCCCGACCTCCGGGTGCGTCGGGCTCTTGGCGCGGATCCATGCCGGCTTGCGCGTCGGCGCCTGTTCGACGACCTTGACCGGTATGCGCGCCACCTTGGCCGCGCCCTTCTGGTCGATGGCGGCGGTCACGCGGGGTTTGTCGTCGTTCATACTGTTCAAGAATGTAGCCCTACTGCGTTCGTCCTGTCATTTTAGGTTGGGCAGGCGGTTCTCTGATGGGGAAACGAAGCCAGTATAACCCAGCCCGCCGAGCAGTTGCTTGAGCCAGGCTTGGCCGACGTCGTCCAAGTCCCGACGGATGCCAAGGTCTATCAGTTGCGTGACCGGTTGCCCGGGGTAACCGCAGGGATCGATATACGAAAAAGGCGTCAGGTCCATGTCCAGGTTGAGCGCGATGCCGTGATAGCTCGCGCCGCGCCGCACGCGCAACCCGAGCGAGGCGATTTTGGCGCCGTCCACGTACACTCCCGGCGCGCCCGTACGCCGCTCGGCGCGGAGCCGCCAGCCGGCCAGCAGATCGATCACGGATTGTTCCATGGCGCCGACCAGACGTTTCGCGCCCCAGCCGCGGCGGCGCAGGTCCATGAGGATATAGGCCACCAGCTGACCCGGCCCGTGGTAGGTGACGTCGCCGCCACGGTCGCTGTAGACCACGGGGATGTCGCGAATATGAGTCAGCGCGCCGCCGCGTCCCTTGAGCCCCAGCGTGAACACCGGCGGATGTTCGAGCAGCCAGATTTCGTCCGGCGTTTCGGTCGTGCGCGCGTCGGTGAATTTCTGCATGGCGGCGAACGCCGCGGAATAGTCCACGCGTCCGGGCCGGCGCAGCACCGCTTGCTCGCCCGGTTGGCGGTCGGGCGCCGGCTCCATCATTCCACCTTGCCCTCAATGAAGGCGTGCTTGTACTCCTTGTACAACACGAACATGCGCGCGTGCATCGGTCCCGGCTTGCCATTGCCGACCGCGCGGCCGTCGACGCGCGTGATCGGCAGGATTTCTTTGGTCGAACTGGTCAGCCATACCTCGTCCGCGGAAGACAGCGTTTCAGTTTTCACCGGCAGCTCATCGCAGGGGATACCCTTGGTGCGTGCGATCTCCACCACCAGATCGCGCGTAATGCCCGGCAGAATGAAAGGCCCTTTCGGTGGCGTGACGAGACGACCGTTTTTGACGATGAATATGTTGCTGGCCGCGCCCTCGGTGACGACGCCGTCGCGCACCAGGATCGCCTCGGCCGCGCCCTGCTCGATGGCCTGCTGGCGCAGCAGCGCATTGGCGAGCAGCGCGATTGCCTTGATGTCGCAGCGCTGCCAGCGGATGTCCGCGGTCGTGATCGCGGCCACGCCCTCGGACAGTTGTTCCGCCGGCGGATACTTGAGCGGCTGGGCGTAGGCGAAAACCGTGGGGACGGCGTTCGGAGGAAACGCGTGGTCGCGCGGCGCCACGCCGCGCGTAACCTGCAGGTAGATCGACTGATCCCGGGTCCCGTGTTCCTCCATGAGGCGCGTGAAAATGTTTTTCCATTCTTCGGCCGTGTGCGGGTTGCGCACGCGGATCGCGGCGAGGCTGGCTTCGAGACGCGCCAGATGATGCGGCAGGCGGAACAGGCGTCCGCCGAAAACCGGAATCACCTCGTAAACGCCGTCGCCGAAAATGAAACCGCGATCGAAAACGGACACCTTGGCTTGATC
>JACQER010000193.1 GCA_016200465.1 Gammaproteobacteria bacterium
GACGGCCAGGAATACAAGGCGTTCAATTCACGCGACGGCCACGGCATCAAGATGCTGCAGCGCAACGGCGTGGCCACCGGCATCATCACCGGCCGCACCTCCGAGGTGGTCAAGCACCGCGTGAAGGACCTCGGCATCAAGTACGTCCATCAGGGCTGCAAGGAAAAACTGCCGGTTTACCGCCGGTTGATCGCCGAACTGAAGCTCGCGCCGGAACAGACCGCCTACGTCGGCGACGACGTGGTGGACCTGCCGATCATGCTCGAGGTGGGTCTGGCGATCGCGGTGCAGAACGCGCATGCGCTCGCCAGACAATACGCCCACTGGGTCACCCCGAGCATCGGCGGCTACGGCGCGGCGCGCGAGGCCTGCGAAATGATCATGTACGCACAGGGAAGCTACCACGCGGAGATGCGGAAATACCTCGCGGAACCGGGAGAACGGAAGTCCGGATGACGCTCGACGCCAGACGGCTCGCCATCGCGATCGCGCTGCTGTTGCTGGCCGCCGGCTCCTGGTGGCTCACGCGCACCGTGGGCCTGCCGGAAAAGTCGTTCGACGGCAAGGCGCGCCACGATCCCGACTACATCATCGAGAATTTCGACGCTACGGTCATGAACGAGAACGGACGCCGGCGTTACAATCTCTCGGCCGCGCGGCTGGTGCATTACGGCGATGACGGCAGTTCCGATCTGGAGCGGCCGTACCTGATCCAGTATCGCGACAATCTCACGCCGATACACACCCGCGCCGACAAGGGATGGATACCGAAGGACGGCAATCAGATTCTCATGACCGGAAACGTCATTTCCGCCCAGGGCCGCGATCCGCAAGGCGCCGGCGGCGAAATCCGCACCCACAGCATGAAGATCATGCTCGACCGGTCACCGACATGAAACCGCGCGATTCCACCCTGCTCCCTCTTGGTTGTTTCCTGCTCGGCCTGACCGTCACTCCGGCGGCGCACGCCGCGGGGGACGACGCGGACGAACCGATCCGCATCAATGCGCGCTCGGTCGAGGCCAATGAAAAAACCGGCACCGCGGTTTACCGCGGCCATGTCGTCGCCGAGCAGGGCCGGCTGTCGATCAGGGCGGACCGCGTGGAAATCCGCGCCCGGGACAACCAGACTGAACTCATTCAGGCGATCGGCAGCCCGGTGAAACTGCGCCAACAGCCGGATGCCACGACGGAAGAAATCCAGGCCGAGGCCAGGCGCGTCGATTACCACGTCTTGTCGGGAAAACTCGACATGATCGGCGATGTCAGCCTGCGCCGCGGCGACGATCTATTCACCGGCAGCGTGCTGCATTACGATCTCGACACCCGGAGTCTGAGCGCCACGGGCGACGACCGGAGCGACGGTCGCGTGCATGCCGTGATACAGCCGCGCAAGCCGACGCCGCCCGC
>JACQER010000195.1 GCA_016200465.1 Gammaproteobacteria bacterium
CGCGCCTACCGCATCGAAGACGTGCCGGGCGACGACACCTGCTTCTACGCCTTCATCGCCTACCCGATCGACCTGTTCGAAGAGGGTTCGGTGGTGAACGTGTTCACCTCGCTGGTCGGCAACGTGTTCGGCTTCAAGGCCGTGCGCGCGCTGCGCCTCGAAGACGTGCGCTTCCCGATCGCCTACGTGAAGACCTGCGGCGGTCCGCCCCAGGGCATCCAGGTCGAGCGCGACATCATGAACAAGTACGGCCGTCCGCTGCTCGGCTGCACCATCAAGCCGAAGCTCGGCCTGTCCGCCAAGAACTACGGCCGCGCCGTGTACGAGTGCCTGCGCGGCGGTCTCGACTTCACCAAGGACGACGAGAACGTCAACAGCCAGCCGTTCATGCGCTGGCGCGCGCGTTTCGACTTCGTCATGGAAGCCATCCACAAGGCCGAGAAGGAAACCGGCGAGCGCAAGGGTCACTACCTGAACGTCACCGCTCCGACTCCGGAAGAGATGTACAAGCGTGCCGAGTACGCCAAGGAAATCGGCGCGCCGATCATCATGCACGACTACATCACCGGCGGCTTCTGCGCCAACACGGGTCTGGCCAACTGGTGCCGCGACAACGGCCTGCTGCTGCACATCCATCGCGCCATGCACGCCGTGCTCGACCGCAACCCGCACCACGGCATCCACTTCCGCGTGCTGACCAAGATCCTGCGCCTGTCCGGCGGCGATCACCTGCACACCGGCACCGTCGTCGGCAAGCTCGAAGGCGACCGCGAGGCGACCCTCGGCTGGATCGACCTGCTGCGCGAGAAGTACATCAAGGAAGACCGCAAGCGCGGCATCTTCTTCGATCAGGACTGGGGCTCCATGCCCGGCGCGTTCGCCGTGGCCTCCGGTGGCATCCACGTCTGGCACATGCCGGCGCTGGTCACGATCTTTGGTGATGATTCGGTGCTGCAGTTCGGCGGCGGCACGCTCGGTCATCCGTGGGGCAACGCCGCGGGCGCCGCCGCCAACCGCGTGGCGCTGGAAGCCTGCGTGGAAGCGCGCAACCAGGGCGTGGCCATCGAGAAGGAAGGCAAGGCCGTCCTCGAGAAGGCCGCCAAGTCGAGCCCCGAGCTCAAGATCGCCATGGAAACGTGGAAAGAGATCAAGTTCGAGTTCGACACGGTGGACAAGCTGGATGTGGCGCACAAGTAATCAATGTAGGTTGGGCTGAGCGTGAGCGAAGCCCAACAATCATGAGGAATATGAAATGAGCGAAATGCAAGACTACAAATCGAGCCTGACCGACGTATCGAGCCGCAAGTTCGAGACCTTCTCATACCTGCCGGCCATGAACACCGACGAGATCAAGAAGCAGGTGGAATACATCGTCAAGCGCGGCTGGAACCAGGCCATCGAGCACACCGAGCCGGAGAACGCCTTCGACCATTACTGGTACATGTGGAAGTTGCCGATGTTCGGCGAGACCAACGTGGAGCGGATCCTGGCCGAGGCCGATGCCTGTCACAAGGCGCATCCGAACAACCACGTGCGCCTGGTCGGTTACGACAATTACAAGCAGTCGCAGGGCGCCGCGATGGTGATTTACCGCGGCAAAATGAAGTAACCGCTTCCGGTTCTGGGGAAGTCTGAGCCCCTGTCCGGAAGTCCGGGCAGGGGCTTTTTGTTTATAAATGTAGGGTGGGTTAGCGCCGCGTGAGCGGCGCGTAACCCACCAATACGGTCGATCGGTGGGCTACGCCGCTGCGCGGCTAGCCCACCCTACATGTAAGAATGTGACGAGGCCAAGCCAATGAGCAAAGCAGCCATGAAAACCGCAGATACCCTGGACGTGAACCAGTACGTGGTGACGCAGGAGCCGTATTACCGGCCGGTGTCGAACGAAGTGCAGTTGTACGAAGCCGCCTACAGCGCGCGCATGCCGGTGATGCTGAAGGGCCCGACCGGTTGCGGCAAGAGCCGCTTCGTTGAATACATGGCGTGGAAGCTCGGCAAGCCGCTGATCACGGTCGCGTGCAACGAGGACATGACCGCGAGCGATCTGGTCGGGCGCTTCCTGCTCGATGCCACGGGCACGAAGTGGCACGACGGGCCGCTCACGGTGGCCGCGCGCATCGGCGCGATCTGCTATCTCGACGAAGTGGTCGAGGCGCGCCAGGACACGACCGTGGTGATCCATCCACTCACCGACCATCGCCGCCAGCTGCCGCTCGAGAAGAAAGGCGAACTGGTGAGCTGTCATCCGGATTTCCAGCTGGTGATCTCGTACAACCCCGGTTACCAGAGCCTGATGAAGGATTTGAAGCAATCCACCAAGCAGCGTTTCGGCGCCATCGACTTCGATTATCCGGAAGCCGGGATCGAGGCCGAAATCGTCATGCACGAAACCAAGGTCGACAAGGCCACGGCGGAGAAACTGGTGCAGATCGCGCATCGCGCGCGCAACCTCAAGGGCCACGGCCTGGACGAGGGCATCTCCACGCGCCTGTTGGCCTACGCCGGCAGCCTGATCGCGCGCGGCATCGAGCCGCGCGCCGCCTGTCAGATGACGCTGGTGCGGCCGATCACCGACGATCCGGACATGCGCGAGACGCTGGATGCGGCGGTTAATACGTACTTTTAATCATGAACCGCCCCACGGCCTACGTTGGAATTCACGCCGATGTCTACGGCGGCATGACCGATATCGGCCGGATGATTCGCGACGCCTGGGTGTTCGGCATTCTTCCCGAAACCGAGACCTGCGAGGGCTGGGAATTGCCGAAGTTCGATACCCTGTATGGGCAGGTGCACGCGGCCTGGGAACCTTACGGGCACCTGGTCAGCCAATTGCCGGCGGAGTTACGCGCGCGCCACGAGCGGATTTACAACGAGGCAATGAAACGCGCGCGTGAACTCGGCTGGTCGCCCGAGCTCGACGACGAGGATGAGTAGAAGTCGTCTTATATGTAGGGCGCGCCCTGCGCGCCGATCGATTGATAAACGGCGCGTGGTACGCGCCCTACGAAACTAGGGAAGTTCTGATTAAATCCGTTCGTGGTGAGCTTGTCGAACCACGAACGGACGAATCGCCCGTCATTTATGGTATTTCCCGTTCACCCTTCGACAAGCTCAGGGCGAACGGGAGACTTAAATATGATTGACCCATGACCATCGATCTCAAGGATTACCACGCGCAGCTCGACGGGCTGGACCAGCACGTCCGCGGCACGCTCGAGGGAAGCTTCGCGGAAGCGGCGCGCGTGATGTCGCCGCAAGGCCTGCACAACTGGCTCGAGGGCGCGAAGGGGCTGTCGCAGCTTGGACGCGGCAACGACCTGGTCGTGACCTACATCCAGGCGATGCCCGCGGTGGTCAAGGAAGTCGGCGAGGACGTGCTCAAGGACTGCATCACCGGCGCCATGAAGCTCGCCTCCATGGTGAGCGGCGAAGTGATCCAGCTCATGTTCGACACCCTGCCGACCGCCGCTAACCGCCTCGGCGACGCCGAGCTGCTGCGCGGCTATCTCAATCTGATCCATCAGCTTTCGGCCAAGGTGCCGCGCGGCCTGCGGCCGATGCTGGCGCACCTCGACGAGCTGTTCGCCAAGCTCACGCTCGGCGGCCTGCGCCGTTGGGCGCTGTGGGGGGCGCAGGCGCACGTGCGCGATTTCCCGGCGCAGATCGCGTACTTCGATCTCAAGAGCGCCGACAGCCAAGCCATGCTCCAGAAGGAACGGCGCGGCACGTTGTTCATCGACAGCCAGCGCAAGCTCAATTTCTATCTGCGAGCCTTCTGGGGCCGCGATTTTTTCCTGCGCCCGACCTCGGGCGACTACGAGGCGCGCGAGGGCTACAAGCCGTTCATCGAGACGCGTGTCATCCACCTGCCGGATGCCTATGACGACTTTGCCGGGCTGCCGGGCCGGGAGCTGTACCGCGCCGCCGCCGCGCACGCGGCCGCGCATCTCGTCTACACGCGTGAGCCGTTGTCCATGGAACAGCTCAATCCGGTGCAGATGTTCCTCATCGGGCTCGTCGAGGACGCGCGCATCGAGCATCTTGCGATCCGTGAGTTCCCGGGCATGAAGCAGATGTGGATGCAATTCCATGCCAAGGTACGCGAGGTCAGCTGTCCAACCGATCCGGTGGTGGCGCTGCTCGAACGGCTCGCATACGCGTTGCTCGACGATGCTTATCACGACGATGACGGCTTGATCCGGGAAATGGCGGCTGAGTTCCGCGATGAGTTCGCGGAACGCGCCGAAGACAATCGGCTGTCCTGGGACTTGGGCGTGACGCTGTACAACCGGCTCGGCGAACGCGGCGGCATTCCGTCGTTGCGCGTGCTCGAGTCGATGGCGATCCCGTACCGGGACGACAACCGCTACTGCTGGGCCTCGGACGAGATCGCCTGGCACGAGGCCGAATACGTCCCGGCGCCCAAGCAGGTGCGCAAGCATGTCACGACCATGGAGATGGTGAACGAACTCGACTGCGAGCTGGCCGGCGACGACGCCCAGGAGATCTGGGTGCTGGATGAACCGTTCTACCTCGACCAGGAAGGCTGCACGATTAACGAACTGGAAGGCAAAGA
>JACQER010000196.1 GCA_016200465.1 Gammaproteobacteria bacterium
AACGCCTCGCCCGTGAAACCCGAGCATGAGTTGATCATTTTCGATTGGGATGGAACCCTCATGGACTCCATCGCCAAGATCGTGCGCTGCTTCAATGCCGCGCTCGAAGACGCCGGCGTGTCCGGTCCCGGCGAAGACGCCATCCGTCATGTCATCGGCCTCGGCCTCGGCGAGGCGGTGACGGAGCTGCTCCCGGAAACCGATACCGCCACGCGCGACGAGGTGGTGGAGCGTTACCGCCAGCATTTTCTGCATCTCGATCAGACCGGCATGGAACTGTTTCCCGGCGTGCGCGCCGGGCTCGAGGATTTGTCGGCGCAGGGATATCTGCTCGCGATCGCGACCGGCAAGGCGCGGCGCGGGCTCGAGCGCGTGTTGCGCGATACCGGCACGGCACATCTGTTCTGCGCCACGCGTTGCGCCGACGAGGCGTTTTCCAAGCCGCATCCGAAAATGCTCGAAGACATTCTCGAACAGACCGGCTTCACCGCCGGGCAGGCGCTCATGGTCGGTGACACGACCTACGATATGCAGATGGCGCGTCACGCCGGGATGGACGGTCTCGCCGTCACTTACGGCGTGCATGGGCGCGAGCTGCTCGCGCAACACGGTCCGCTGGCCTGTCTGGATTCGTTCACGGAGGTTTACGCATGGCTGCGGCGGGTCAACGGCGCGTCATCTGTCGCGGCAGTGAACTCGTAGAGTAGCGCCCGACTCCCGTGGCGAAGCTCTTTCGGAGGCGGGCGCAGAGTCGCCGGTTCCAGGGCGCGTGGCACGCGCGCTCATGTCGCCATCCCCGTGCGGCCTTCCATTATCGAGTGCCGGCGACTGGACGCGGCGTGCGTTTCACGGTGTCGCGGCGCGGTGAAACCGTTCCCGCGTTCGTGGTGCGTTTTGACGGCCGGGTGCACGGCTATCTCAACCGCTGCTCACACCGTTCGCTCGAACTAGACTGGATCGAAGGCGAATATTTCGACGCCTTCGGCGAGCATCTCCTCTGCGCTACGCACGGCGCGCGTTACGCGCCCGCCAGCGGTACCTGCGTGGATGGACCTTGCGGCGGGGCAGGTTTGGTGAAACTCCCCGTGTTCGAGGACGGCGGCGACGTCTACCTCGAAGCGGAGGATGATATACACTTGGTCAATTCTGACGGAATCCCGTGAGGTCAATTTCATGACGGACAACGAAACGCCGGCCCCGAAGTCCCCGGACGCGCCGGGCCGGTCACCGAACTGGGAGCGCGATCTGCTTGATCGCCTGGCGTTCGCCGCGCTCACCGAGCAGCGCCGCGCGCGGCGCTGGAAAATTTTCTTCCGGTTCTTCTTTGCAGCTTATTTCCTGCTGATACTGCTCCTGGCGCAGTCGGACAACTGGGGCGGCAAGGCGCTCGCCACGCGCCACACGGCGCTGGTGGATCTCGACGGCGAGATCAGCGCCAGCAGCCAGGCCAGCGCCGACAACGTCATCTCCGGATTGCGCGCGGCGTTCGAAAGCAAATCCACCGTGGGCGTCATTCTGCGCGCCAACAGCCCCGGAGGCAGTCCGGTGCAGTCAGGTTATATCAACGACGAGATCAAACGTCTGCGCGCGAAATATCCGAAGGTCCCGCTGTACGCCGTGATCGGCGACGTGTGCGCCTCCGGCTGTTACTACGCCGTCGCCGCCGCGGACAAGATCTACGCCGACAAGGCGAGCATCGTCGGCTCGATCGGGGTGCTCATGAACGGTTTCGGTTTCGTGGACACGATGAAGAAACTCGGCGTCGAACGCCGTCTCATGACCTCGGGCGAGCACAAGGGGTTTCTCGATCCGTTCGGGCCGGTCAAGC
>JACQER010000001.1 GCA_016200465.1 Gammaproteobacteria bacterium
CCTTTATAGAAGAATCCGTCGCAGGTGGCGCAGCCGGACACGCCCTTGCCTTTGAGGGCGGTTTCCGAGGGAATGCCGAGGTATTTCGCCGAGGCGCCGGTGGCGATGATGAGTGCGTCGCAGGTGTAAACACCGGAGTCGCCGGTCAGTCGGAATGGCCGCTGCTTGAGGTCCACCTTATTAATGTGGTCGAAGACGATCTCGGTCTTGAAACGCTCGGCGTGCTTCTGCATGCGTTCCATCAGCGCCGGGCCTTGCAGGCCCTCGACGTCGCCGGGCCAGTTGTCCACGTCGGTGGTGGTCATGAGCTGGCCGCCCTGTTCCAAGCCGGTGACGAGCACCGGGTTGAGGTTGGCGCGCGCGGCGTAGACCGCGGCCGTGTAGCCGGCGGGGCCGGAGCCGAGAATGAGCAGCCGGCAGTGCTTGACCTTATCCATTATGCGGTAACTCCGTAGCGAAACAGGAAAACATTCGATAGACAAAAACCGCGGAAGTTCTTATCGTGCAGCCCCGATGGGGTGGCCGCGATTTGGTGCGTATGTTACGCCATCGACGCGAAGACGGTAAAGGAGAACGCATGCGCATTGGCATTCCGAAAGAGGTGAAAGTGCGGGAAGGGCGTGTGGCCCTGATCCCGCCCGCCGTGGCCGAGCTGATCCAGCATGGGCATGAGGTGCTCATCCAGTCGAGCGCAGGTGTCGCGAGCGGGTACCCAGACGAGGATTACCGTCGCGTGGGCGCGCAGATTGCGCTCGATGCCGCGGCGCTTTACGGCGGCGCGCAGCTGCTGCTCAAGGTCAAGGAACCGGTCGCCTCGGAGTACGATCTGCTGCGCAAGGATCATATTCTGTTTTCCTACCTGCATTTGGCGGCCACGCCGAAGCTGGCGCAGGCGCTGAAGGGGAAGGGCCTGACGGCGGTGGCGTTCGAGACCGTCGAGGCCGGCGGAAAATTACCGCTGCTCGCGCCCATGAGCGACATCGCCGGAAGATTATCGATCCATATCGGCACCACCTTGCTGCACGGCCATGCCGGCGGACGGGGCGTGATGCTCGGCGGCATGCCGTCCGCCGAGCGCGGGCATGTCGTGATCCTGGGCGCCGGTATGGCCGGCGGCAACGCCGCGGTAGTGGCCGCGGCACTCGGCGCGCAGGTAACGGTGTTCGCGCCGCGCCGCGAGGAACTGGAGCGTATGCACGCGCTCGGATCGAATGTAACCGCGCTGCCGTCCTATGCGCCCTTGATCGCCAAGGCGGCTTACGACGCCGACCTGCTGATCGGCGCGGTGCTGATCCCCGGCGCCAAAGCGCCCAAGCTGGTTACCGCCGAGATGGTGCGCAAGATGAAACCGGGCAGCGTGATCATCGACATCTCGGTGGACCAGGGCGGTTGCATCGAGACGATCCGTCCGACCGATTACGAGCATCCGACTTATATACATGAAGGCGTGGTGCATTTCGGCGTGACCAACATGCCCGGCGCGGTACCGCGCACGGCGTCGCAGGCGCTGTCAACGGTGCTCATGCCCTACGTGCTGAAGCTGGCGACGGATGGCGGGCTGAACGATCCCGTCATCGCCAAGGGCGTCAACGTGGCCGGCGGAAAAATTGTGCATCCGGCGGTGGCTGCGGCGCTCGCGAATTAGCCTTTAAATACTTGGCGCCGGGCGCCGAAAAATGGGAAAATGCGGCCACTTTTCACGGCACTCTAAGGAAGGTTGTGACGCAGGCCACCCGGAACAAGAACAGCGCCCCGCTGACGCCACGTATTCTCCATCTGTTGCGTGAAGCGGCCCTGTACGTCCTCGGGGCGATCGCTATCTATCTGCTGATTTCGCTGTGGACCTATTCCACCACCGATCCGTCGTGGTCGCACCTCGGATCGAGCGATGCCGTGGTCAATACCGGCGGGCGCGCCGGCGCGTGGCTGTCGGACGTGCTGTTTAACCTGTTCGGCTATGTCGCGTTTCTGTTCCCGCTCATGATCGGTTTCTCCGGCTGGCGCATCTACCAGCACCGCAAGGACCCGACCCCGCCGGGACTCAAGCACCGCCTGCTGATGACCGGCAGCTTCATCGCCGCCATGCTCGGTGCCTGCGGCCTGGCCGGCCTGCACTTCGCGCAGAGCAAGACCGGCATGCCGTTCGCGAGCGGCGGCTGGCTGGGTAACGGCGTCGGCCTTGGCCTCGCCTCGGCCTTCAGTTTCACCGGCGCCACGCTGTTCCTGCTGGCGCTGTTCCTCGCCGGCGTCACGGTGTACACGGGACTTTCCTGGCTCAAGCTCATGGACAACGCGGGGCGCTGGAGTTTCGTGTTCGCCGACTGGCTGTACCGGTTCATTTCGGCGCAGATCGACCGCCTCATCGGCATGCGCGCCAAGCAGAAACGGCGCGAGGTGGTGGAGGAAGATCTGAAAGTGCTGGAGAAGCACACGCCGCCGCGCATCGAGCCGGTGATCGCCAAGCCCGCGCCCAGCAAGCGCGCCGAGAAGGAAAAGCAGGTGCCGCTGTTCGACCTGCCGGCCCCGGGCGAACTGCCACCGTTGTCGCTGCTCGACCCGGCCGACAAGGACAAGGCGCCGCAGTTCTCCAAGCAGTCGCTGGAAAGCATGGCGCGGCTGTTGGAGAAGAAGCTGCTCGATTTCGACATCGAGGCGCAGGTGGTCGCGGTGCATCCCGGCCCGGTGATCACGCTGTTCGAGATCGAGCCGGCGCCGGGCATCAAGGCGTCGCAGATCACCAACCTGCAACGCGACCTGGCGCGCTCGCTGTCCGTGGTCAGCCTGCGCGTGGTCGAGAACATTCCGGGCAAGACCTCGGTCGGCATCGAGATTCCCAACGAAGGGCGCGAGACCGTGCGTCTGACCGAAGTGCTGGCGTCGCAGGCTTATGAAGAATCGGTTTCGCCGTTGTCACTCGCGCTCGGCAAGGACATCAGCGGAAATCCGGTGGTGGTCGATCTCGCCAAGATGCCGCACCTGCTGATCGCCGGCACCACCGGCTCGGGCAAGTCGGTGTGCATCAACTCGCTGATCCTGAGCCTGCTGTACAAGTCCACGCCGGAAAACGTGCGCATGATCATGATCGACCCGAAGATGCTGGAACTCGCGGTGTACCAGGGCATCCCGCATCTGCTCGCGCCGGTGGTGACGGACATGAAGCAGGCCGCGAACGCCTTCAAGTGGTCGATCGCCGAGATGGAGCGGCGTTATCGCCTGATGGCCGCGCTCGGCGTGCGCAATCTCGCCGGCTACAACCGCAAGATCAAGGACGCGCAGGAGGCCGGCAAGCCAATCACCGATCCGCTCGCGCAGCCGGGCGAAGAGGCGGCGGAGCTTAAATCGCTGCCCATGATCGTCATTCTGGTCGACGAGCTGGCCGATCTGATGATGGTGGTCGGCAAGAAAGTGGAAGAGCTGATCACGCGCCTGGCGCAGAAGGCGCGCGCCGCCGGCCTGCACCTGGTGCTGGCGACGCAACGGCCGTCGGTGGACGTGATCACCGGCCTCATCAAGGCCAACATCCCCTCGCGCATTGCGTTCCAGATGTCGTCGCGCGTCGACTCGCGCACCGTGCTCGACATGATGGGCGCCGAACAGCTGCTGGGCAGCGGCGACATGCTGTACCTGAGCGTGGGCCAGCCGCTGCAACGCGTGCACGGGGCGTTCGTCGCCGATCATGAAGTGCACAAGGTCACGAGCTTTCTCAAGAAGAGCGGCGAACCGGTTTACGAGGAACAGATTCTCAACGGCGGTGCCGGCGTCAACGATCAGGGCTTCCTGCAGGAAGGCGGCAATGGCGCGGACGGCGGCAATGGCGAGGCCGATCCGCTGTACGACGAGGCGCTCAAGATCGTCACCGAAACGCGCCGCGCTTCCATCTCCGGCGTGCAACGGCGCCTGCGCATCGGCTACAACCGCGCCGCGCGCCTGATCGAGGAAATGGAACGCGCCGGCGTCGTCGGCCCGCTGCAACCCAACGGCAGCCGCGAAGTGATCGCGCCTCCGCCGCCGCGAGTCTGATGATGGCTGGAAACAGTTTCAATTATGAAATTGACCGCCAGGACGCCAGGGTCGCCAGGAAAAGCAATTTCTTCTGTTCCCGAATTTTGGCGTTCCTGGCGTCCTGGCGGTTCAGAATATTTATCTTTTCCTTTGTCAGTATATTTTTTGTGGCCATGCCAGTTTGGGCTGCCGGCAATCCCGAATCCGGCGTCGACAGCCTGCGACACTTCTTCAAGGACGTGCACAGCTTCAGCGCCCGCTTCAAGCAGGTCGTGTTCGACGAAACGCAGAAGCCGGTGCAGGAATCCTCCGGGACGCTGTGGATCGAACGCCCCAATAAATTCCGCTGGGATTACGAAAAACCGTACAAGCAGCAGATCGTCGCCGACGGCCAACGGCTTTGGGTTTACGACGCGGGCTTGCAGCAGGCCACGGTGCGCGACCTGACCGGCGGGCTGAGCGACACCCCGGCGATGCTGCTTGCCGGCAAGGGACGACTGGAAGACAATTTCACGATCCAGCCGCTCGAAGCGCAGGGCGGGATCGAGTGGGTGCAGCTGAAACCCCGGCGCAAGGACGGCGGCTACGACGACATCCGCATCGGCTTCGCCCAGGGCAAGTTGCGCGCGATCGAAATGGTGGACGGCTTCGGGCATGCCACGCGCGTGACGCTCGAATCGCCGCGGGAGAACGCCCGCATCGAGCCGGCCCGTTTCAGTTTCAAGCCGCCCGAAGGCGTGGACGTGGTAGGAGAATAGGTGGACCCTATTTTTAGGGTGCTTAATAAAATGAATATGATCCTGACCGCCAGGACGCCAAGGTCGCCAGGAAAAGCAATTTCTTCCGGTTTTCTTAATCCCTGGCGTTCCTGGCGTCCTGGCGGTCAATTTCATATTTAGCGAGGCATCCGAATTTTGCCTCGCACTGAAAGGGTCGGAATATGGCCACGCAGGATCTGTTCCCGGAAACCCGAACCAAACCCTGGCAGCCGCTCGCGGACCGCATGCGCCCGCAGCGGCTCGAGGACTTTTTCGGCCAGTCGCATCTGCTCGCGCCGGGCAAACCGCTGCGTCAGGCGATCGAGGCCGGCATCCTGCATTCGATGATCTTCTGGGGCCCGCCCGGCACCGGCAAGACCACGCTCGCGCGCCTGATCGCGCATCGCACCAAAGCGCATTTCATCGCCATCTCCGCGGTCTTCGCCGGCGTGAAGGAAATCCGCGCCGCGGTCGAGGAAGCAAAACAGGCGCACGCCGAGGGTCGTCCGACGGTGTTGTTCGTGGATGAAGTGCATCGCTTCAACAAGGCGCAGCAGGACGGTTTTCTGCCGTACGTGGAAGACGGCACGCTGACCTTCATCGGCGCGACCACCGAGAATCCTTCCTTCGAACTGAACAACGCGCTGCTGTCACGCGCGCGCGTTTACGTGCTCAAGGCGCTGACGGCGGAAGAGGTTCGCCGCATCATCGACCGCGCGTTGCAGGACGAGGAGGCCGGTCTGGGCGCGCAACACCTGGAAATGCCGGATGAAGCGCGCGATCTTCTGGCGCAGGCGGCCGACGGCGACGCGCGTCGCGCGCTGAACCTGCTGGAAATGGCCGCCGATCTTTCCGTCAAAAAAGACGGCAAGCAGATCATCGCCGTCGATCTGATCAAGGACGTGATCACCGGCGGCGTGCGCCGTTTCGACAAGCAGGGCGAGGCGTTCTACGACCAGATTTCGGCGCTGCACAAATCGGTGCGCGGCTCCGACCCCGATGCCTCGCTGTACTGGTTCACGCGCATGCTCGACGGCGGTTGCGATCCGCTCTACATCGCGCGGCGCGTGGTGCGCATGGCCTCGGAAGACATCGGCAACGCCGATCCGCGCGCGCTGCAGCTGGCCTTGAATGCCTGGGACGTGCAGGAACGCCTCGGCAGCCCGGAAGGGGAGCTCGCCATCGCGCAGGCCGTCGTTTACATGGCCTGTGCCCCGAAAAGCAACGCGGTGTACACGGCCATGGGCGCGGCCATGGACGATGCCAAAAAACGCGGGTCGCTCGAGGTGCCGCTGCATCTGCGCAATGCCCCGACCAGGCTGATGAAGGAACTGGGTTACGCCAAGGGTTATCGTTACGCGCATGACGAGGCCGAGGCTTACGCGGCCGGTGAAAGCTATTTTCCGGACGAACTGGGAAAGCGGCAGTATTATTTTCCCACCGAGCAGGGATTGGAGGGTAAAATTGCCGAACGCCTGGCGCACCTGCGCGAACTCGATCGGCGCGTCCGCGAGGCGGCCAAGCCGGAAAAAAAGAAACCGGGCAAGTCGGACAAATGAACAGGTGGAACGTTAGCATGATGAGGAACATCAGATTGACGGCGATCGGCATGGTACTGGGAGCGATTTCATCGCTGACTCTGGCCGGTGGTACCGCGCCAGCGACGGCTGGATTGACGGTGTCGCCAGCGACGGCAGTTTCGGCGGCGGCACCCGCTTCCGCCCCCGATGCCGAAGCCGGCGCCGCGGCCTTTGAGGCGGGAGACTACGACAAGGCGCGCCGCATCTGGCAGCCGCTCGCGGAGAAGGGCGACGTGCGCGCGTTGCGCGGCATGGGCAAGATGTATGAAAAAGGCCGTGGCGTGGAGCGCGATTTCGCCACCGCGATCAAGTGGTATCGTCCGGCGGCGGAAAAGGGCGATGCCGAAAGCCAGTATCGTCTTTCCGTCGGGTACGGTTACGGACTGGGCGTCAAGAAGGACGAAGCCAAGGCGATGCAGTGGTTGCGCAAGGCCGCGGAAGGCGGACAGAAGCGCGCCCAGAAATCCCTGGCCAAAGCCTATGAAGACGGCCTGAGCGGATTGCCGCGCGACCCGGAGAAGGCGAAGTACTGGTATGATCGATCCAAGACCAGAGAATAAAAAACGAAAATCCTTTCCATCGTGAAACGCGTTATCCCATGAATCAGGTTCTGGCCATAGCCGCGGGCGGCGCCGCGGGCAGCGTGTTGCGTTTCTGGATGTCCACCTGGGTGCATTCGTTCGCCGGACGGTCTTTCCCCTATGGCACGCTCACGGTCAACGTGCTCGGATGCCTGGCGATGGGATTCCTGTTCGTGCTGTTTCTCGACCGCCTGAGCGACAACAACGTCCTGCGCGCGGGAGTACTCATCGGCGTGCTCGGCGGCTTCACGACGTTTTCGTCGTTTTCCATCGAAACCTTCAATCTGATCGAGCAGGGGGCGTGGGTCAAGGCGGTCGCGAACATGACCGGCAGTCTGCTGTTGTGCGTCGGCGCCACGTGGCTCGGCGTCATTCTGGGGAGGCAGGTATGAAATTCAGCGACGTGACCATGGTGCGAATCTATCTCACCGAGACCGAGAAGCTGCTGAAAAAGCTGCTCGCCAAACTGCACGACGAGGAGAAAGTGCGTGGCGTGACGGTTTTCCGGGGCGTGTCCGGTTTCGGGCGCTCGGGCGTGGTGCATTCCTCGACGCTGCTGGATTTGTCGCTCGACCTGCCGGTGGTGATCGAGTTTTTCGATGAACCGGCCAAGGTGAAGCGCATCCTCGCGCATCTCAAGGATATTTTGCCGCCGGGCCACGTCGTTTCCTGGCCGGCGCGCGTCAACGAAGGATAACTCAATCCGATAACATGCTCGATCCGAAATTACTCCGTACCAATCTCGACGAAGTGGCGCGCCAGCTGGCGCGCCGCGGCGTCCGTCTCGACACGCAGGCGCTGACGAACCTGGAGGAAAAACGCAAGCGCGTGCAGGTCATCGCCCAGCAGTTCCAGCAGGAGCGCAATGCGAAATCGAAAGCGATCGGTATCGCCAAATCGAAGGGTGAGGACGCCGCGAAGCTGATGCAGGAAGTGACCGATACCGGCGCCGCGCTCAAGCAGGCGGAATCGGAGCTCGAGCAGATCCAGGCCGAACTCGTTGAGATCGCGCTCGGGATTCCGAATATCCCGCACGCCAGCGTTCCCGACGGCAAGGACGAAAACGACAACCGGGAAGTACGCCGCTGGGGCGAGCCGCGTAAATTCGGTTTCACGCCCAGGGATCACGTGGACATCGGCGCCAAGCTCGGCATGATTGATTTCGACGTCGCCGCCAAGATCACCGGCGCGCGTTTCGTGGTCATGAACGGATCGCTGGCGCGCCTGCACCGGGCGCTGATCCAGTTCATGCTCGACCTGCACACGCAGGAGCATGGCTACACCGAGACCTATGTGCCGTATATGGTCAACGCCGACAGCCTGCGCGGCACCGGACAATTGCCCAAATTCGAACAGGACCTGTTCGCGCTCAAGGGAGAGCAGGCGTATTACCTGATTCCGACCGCCGAAGTGCCGGTCACGAACATGGTGCGCGACGTCATCCTCGAAGCCAATCACATGCCGCGCAAATACGCGTGCCACACGCCGTGCTTCCGCAGCGAGGCTGGTTCCTACGGCAAGGACACGCGCGGCATGATCCGTCAGCACCAGTTCGAAAAGGTCGAGCTGGTCCAGGTGGTGCGGCCGCAGGATTCCTATCCGGCGCTGGAAGAGCTGACTGGTCACGCGGAAAAAGTTTTGCAGAAACTCGATCTGCCCTATCGCGTCATCACGCTGTGCACTGGCGACATGGGATTCTCCGCCGCCAAGACCTACGACATCGAAGTGTGGCTGCCGGGCCAGAACAAGTACCGCGAGATTTCCTCGTGCAGCAACTTCGAGGACTTCCAGGCGCGGCGCATGCAGGCGCGCTGGCGCAACCCGCTGACCGGCAAGCCCGAGCTGGTGCACACGCTCAACGGCTCCGGGCTCGCCGTCGGCCGCACGCTGGTGGCGATTCTGGAAAACGGACAGCAGGCGGACGGCACGGTGACCGTTCCCGCCGCGCTCCGGCCTTACCTGGGAGGCCTTGACGTCCTGCGCCCGTAATACGGCGAAAAAACGGCTTATTGCTCCGTATTTAGCGGCGGAAGCCATGGCCGGCCTCGGATATAATTAGAATAAATTACAAGAGGTCGCGTATCAGTATGGTATCGGGGGCGCTTCTCAAACGTCTGTGGCCGTGTTTTTTTCTCCTGACCGTTGTTAGTGCCAGTCATTCCGAGAGCGAAGGTACGCGGGGGCTCGAAGCCGCGCATCAGCGTGGCGTGGCATTGGCCCGCAAGGGGAATCATGACGAGGCTCTGCGTATTCTCCGTCCGCTGTTGCGGGCGCATCCGGACAACTATCCGCTCCGGCGGGATTTCATCATCATCTCCTCGTGGAAGGGCGACTGCGATACGGCGCTCGCGGAGTTTGCGCGGTTAAAGCGACCGCCACAGCTCGAATCCTACTTCATTCCTCCGGTCGCCGATTGCGCCGTGAAACGCGCACGCGGCGGTGATTACGATGCCGGTCTGTCGGTGTTGAATGACTTGCTGCAGTACCAGCCGGACAGTTATCCGCTGCAGCGCGACATCATTCTGATCACGATCTGGAAGGGCGATTGCCCCGCCGCGCTGGATCGCTTCGAGCGGGTGCGCGGCACGACCGAGCTCGAACCTTATTTCGTCGTGTCGGTTTCCGACTGCCTGCTCGAACGTAACCGGCCCAAGGAGGCGTTGACACTGGTGCGCACCGGACTCGAACGCCATCCGGACGAACCGGCGCTGCAACATGCCCTGCTCAAGGCCACCGTGGGGCTGAAGGTGGATGACAACTATGACGACGAACGCCGCGCCGTCATTTTCGAGCTGGCGTCGGATTCCTCGGACCAGGGATTGCGCGAGTGGCGAAGCCGCGTCGAGTTCAGCGCGCACGTCGCGCCACGCACGCGTCTTTACGCCCGGTATCTGGCGACACGCTCCGACGATACCCAGTTCAGCGCCGGCGATCTCAATCGCACCGGTGTCGGCATCCGCTACTGGTTCAACGAGCAATGGCTGATCGACCAGGAAATATCCGCCGATACCCGTCACAGCGGCCGCAGCGGCAGTGCCACGAAAATCGTCTACGAGCCGCGCGACACGTGGAAATACGTCGCCGCTTATACGAACTTCGCCGAAGACGACCTGCCGCTGCGGGCGCGCGCCAACGGCGTCGAAGCCAGCCACTGGCAGGCCAGCGCCGAGTACAACAGCCTCGACTACGTCTGGTACTGGTACGGGACCGTCAATGATTACGATTTTTCCGACAGCAACCGGCGCAGGAACTTCTTCACCACCGCCGGGTACGCCTATGAAATGCTCCCGCACCGGGAGCAGCGTGTTTACCTGGAATGGTATCAATCGCGCAACACCCTGGACGATGCTCCCTATTTCAATCCAGGGCGCGATCGCAGTCTTGGCGTCGTTCACCGTACCGACTTCGTGTTCGACTCGCGTTACAAGCGCCACGTCGACAGCCTCTATCTGACCATGAGCGACTACGCCCAGGATGACTTCGGAAGCCACTGGAAGTGGAGCGTGAAGTACGAACAGGATTACGATTTCGACGACGCGCAATCCCTGCTTTGGGGGGTGACTTACGCCCGCAACGTGTATGACGGCGCGCGCGAAAACGAATGGCGCGCCGAACTGCGCTACGTGAAGAGGTTCTGAGCATGCGCCTGCTTGGGTGGGCGGCGCTGATCTGGCTGACGGCCGTCAGCGCCGTTCAGGCTGACGATATTCCGGTGCTCGCCTATCACGACATCGCCGAGCGTCATGGCGCCGATGAGTTCGCCGTGCCGCCGAAGGAATTCCGGCGGCACATGCAGTACCTGCACGACCAGGGGTACACCCCGATCAGCCTTCAGCGGCTCATCAGCGCCGGCAACGGTCAGGATAAATTACCGGAGAAGCCGGTATTGCTCACCTTCGATGACGGCCTGGTCAGCTATGAAAAAGTCGCCTTGCCGGTCCTGCAGGAGTTCGGCTATCCGTCGGTGCTGAGCGTCGTCACGGCCTGGGTGGACGGCCGTTCCATGCCGGATCAATATCGCGGGCGTTTGCTGGGCTGGGACGATCTGCGGCGCATAAAGACGTCACCGCTTGTCGAGATCATTTCGCACAGCGACAACCTGCACCAGGGGATACGCTCGAACCCCCAGGGCAACCTCGCCCCGGCGACGGTGACGCGCGAGTACCGCGAAGGTAGCGGCCGCCACGAAAGCGAGAACGAATTCAGGGCCCGCATCCACGCCGATCTCACGCGCTCGCGCGCGCGGATGCTCGCCGAACTCGGGCGCACACCGGTGGCGATCGCCTGGCCCTTCGGCGATTACGACAGCGTGCTGGCGGATGAGGCAACCCGGCTTGGCATGCGTTATTACCTGACGCTTAACGAGAGGCCTACCCGTCTTCAGGACCTGCCATGCATCAATCGCAGTACGTTTCGCAAATACCGTAATCTCCAGGATCTGGACGATATGCTGACGTTCCGTGAGGCGCGGAACCGGCAGCTGCGTTTCGTTGAAATCACACTGGACCGTTTCGCCGGCAAATCCGCGGCCGAGCAGGAACAGCTGTTGTCGGCGCTGCTGGCAAGACTTGAGCTGTTGCGTGTCAACACCGTGATGGTGTCACCGTTCAGCAGCGATCAGCGCAAGGCGTTTTTTCCCAATCCCCGGGTGCCGGTGGCCACGGACCTGCTCAACCGCGTTCTTCACCAGATGCGTGTCCGCATCAGAATCGAGCGTGAATACCTGATGCTGCCCGCGACGCTGGGTCCGGTGTCCACACGTGATGTGTATTCGGAGCTGGCGCGGCTGAACCGTTTTGACG
>JACQER010000199.1 GCA_016200465.1 Gammaproteobacteria bacterium
ACGATGAATTACCGCCACATCTTCCATGCCGGCAATTTCGCCGACGTCTTCAAACACCTTGTGCTTTCCCTGCTGCTCAAGTCGCTGCACCGGAAGGATGCGCCCTTCTGTTATCTCGACACCCACGCCGGCGCGGGCCGCTACGATCTCAGCAGCGCGGCGGCGCAGAAAACCGGCGAGTACCGTGACGGCATCAAACGCCTGTGGAATGGTCAATCCATGCCAGAGCTGGCGGATTATCTGGCTGCGGTGCGCGCGTTAAACGACGGACACACGCTGCGGTACTACCCTGGATCGCCGCGTATTGCGCGGTTTTTCCTGAGACCGCAGGACCGTGCGGTACTGCTGGAACTTCAATCGGAGGAGTGCGCGCAACTAAAGGCTGACTTTGCCGGCGACCGGCAGGTGCTTGTTCAGGGACAGGACGGCTATGCCGGCCTCAAGGCGTTTTTGCCGCCGAAGGAAAGGCGTGGCCTGGCGCTGATCGATCCGCCCTATGAATCGGACAAGGAGTTTGAGCAGGTTATTGATGGATTGCGCAGCGCTTACGCGCGCTGGGATTCCGGTATGTATGCCCTGTGGTACCCCATCAAGAGCCGTCCCCCCGTGGAACGGTTCCACCGGATGCTCGTCGCGACCGGGATACGCAAGATCCTGCTGGCGGAATTCAGTCCCTATCCCGAGGACTCGGCCTTCCGTCTGAACGGTTGCGGCATGGTCGTGATCAACCCACCCTGGAAGCTGGATGAAACACTTCATTCGGTGTTGCCGGCGCTGCTGGAGCGGCTGCGGCAGCATCCGGCCGGGCATTCCACGATAACCTGGCTGGTGCCGGAATAAGGCGATTGTGTTGCCGGTGGCAACCTCTGACCAACGGTAAAAGTGCAACGGCAATCACCTGTTACAAACAGCCGTCGACAGCGTGCGCTTAACCGGGTATTTTATTCGTCATTAAAAGTACAGGTTTTTCAATAACAAAACTGTTTCTGCCGGGTTACCGGCGTGGAGGTTCCGGTGGTGAAAGGTTTGCCGGCTATGCATGGGGAGGTGAGTGGTGCTATGAACGAAAGGCGGGACAGTCAACGCGTACCGGTCACGCTCGACGCCGTGCTGAATTATCAGGCACAGGTCATGATCTGCACCATCCGGGATATCAGCCTGAATGGCGCTTTTATCGAAGGCACCCCGGAGGGACTCCCGTATTTCAATGCCCCCGTGGAGCTGGGGCTTACGCTGACTTCCGCCGGCGAAACCAAGCAGCATCGCATCCCCGCCAAAATCCGCCGCATTACCGACAATGGCGTCGGCCTGACTTTCGGTGATGTCGGAATGGATGCCTATTTCAGCCTGGTCAGCCTGGTCTATAACGCCTGAGTCCCGGCGTTTTTTCTCGCTAATTCACAATGGTAAACCCCCGGCTCTGCCGGGGGACTCACCGAGGTTTGACCTATGCGACGGTCGCAAAAAGTATTTCCCTCCCCCTGGAAGGGGGAGGGCGGGGGTGGGGGTCGAAGCGTGAGCGGTGGGCATAAGCCGACGCAGCTCACCCCCATCCCAGCCTTCCCCCTTCAAGGGGGAAGGAGGAAAAAATCCGCCGCCTTCAGGCGGCTCACGGTGTTATCAGCGCCTTTGAGGCGCTCACCGAATAAGCCCCCGGCTTTGCCGGGGGTCAGTTAACTTTCTGACTTGAAAAAAGCCTCGGGACACGGGGCTTTTTTATTTTGAGCGAATGCCGGCCAACTCCGGCAAATCAAGAAATACGAATTACTAACCCGGTGCTTTCGGGACCGGCGCCTGGCCCGCTGGCCCGGGATTGATATTGATCTGGTTACCGCCGGCGTTCTTGGCTTCCGTGAGCGCGGTGTTGGCGCGCGCCATGACAGTGGCCGGGTCCTTGTCGGCCTTGGATGTGACACTTAGTCCGCCCGACCAGTTGGCCTCGACGGACAT
>JACQER010000203.1 GCA_016200465.1 Gammaproteobacteria bacterium
CACAAAGATCATCCGGCGGGTTACGGCAAAAAACGCCTAACCCGCCCTACATTAACTACATTGATTTTGGTGGGTCAGCCACCCACAAGTACACATCGCCGAAGGTGACACAAAACCGGGTGCCGGGGCGGAGCCACCCGCAATTAGGTTTTGAATCGTGCGCGCAGCGCACGCTACATTCCTAAATTTCAACGCTTCATAATAAATTGGTTGTGAAAACCTCCGCCATCTGGTAACTTGTGTTTCCGTTCTGCGGCGTTACTCAACTCCTGCTAAACGGGCCGAAATGACCAAATTTGTTTTTGTGACCGGCGGTGTCGTGTCCTCCCTGGGCAAAGGAATCGCCTCCGCCTCGTTGGGCACCCTTCTCGAAGCGCGCGGCCTCAAGGTCACCCTTCTCAAGCTGGATCCCTATATCAACGTCGATCCGGGCACCATGAGCCCGTATCAGCACGGCGAGGTGTACGTCACGCAGGACGGCGCCGAGACCGATCTGGACCTCGGACACTACGAACGTTTCGTCCGTACCACGATGACGAAACGCAACAACTTCACCACCGGCAGGATTTACGAAAATGTCATCCGCAAGGAGCGGCGCGGCGATTACTTAGGCGCGACGGTACAGGTGATTCCGCACATCACCGACGAGATCAAGCGCTGCATCGCGCAGGGCGCGAGCGACGCCGACGTGGCCCTGGTCGAAATCGGCGGTACGGTCGGCGACATTGAATCGCAGCCGTTCCTCGAGGCCATTCGCCAGATGGGCGTGGAGCACGGGCCCAGCAACGCGGTGTATATGCATCTGACCCTGGTGCCTTACATTGCCGCGGCCGGCGAACTCAAGACCAAACCGACGCAACACTCCGTCAAGGAACTGTTGTCGCTCGGCATCCAGCCGGACATTCTGCTGTGCCGTGCCGACCGGCCGCTGCCGGAAGACGAGCGCCGCAAGATCGCGCTGTTCACCAACGTACCCACGCGCGCGGTGATCACGGCGATGGACGTGGACAACATCTACAAGATTCCGCGGCTGCTGCACGAGCAGGGGCTGGACGAGATCGTGGTCGAGAAGCTGCACCTCAACGCGCGCAAGGCCAGCCTGGCCGAGTGGGACAAGGTGGTGCACGCCATGGAACATCCCACCGACACGATCACGGTCGCCATGGTTGGCAAATACGTGCATCTCACGGAATCCTACAAGTCGCTGTCCGAGGCGCTCAAGCACGCCGGCCTGCACACGCTCACACGCGTCAACATCCGCTACGTGGATTCGGAGTTGATCGAAAGCCAGGGCACGGCCCAGCTCGAGGACGTGGACGCGATCCTGGTGCCGGGCGGTTTCGGCGAGCGCGGTATTGAAGGCAAGATCAAGGCCGCGCACTATGCGCGCACCCACGGTGTTCCCTATCTCGGCATCTGTCTCGGCATGCAGGTGGCCGTCATCGAGTACGCGCGCAACGTCGTGGGGCTCAAGGGCGCGCACAGCACCGAATTCAATCCCAAGACGCCGCACCCGGTGATCGCCATGATCACGGAATGGACCACCTCCGAAGGCGGCAAGGAGAAACGCGACGCCAGCGGCGATCTCGGCGGTACCATGCGTCTCGGCGGACAGGAGTGCAGGCTGATGCCGGGCACGCATGTGCGCGGCCTGTACGCCAAGGACTCGATTGTCGAGCGCCATCGTCACCGTTACGAATTCAACAACCAGTATCGCGACGCGCTTCAGGAGAAGGGTCTGGTGGTCGCCGGCACTTCCGTGGACGGGATGCTGGTGGAGATCGTCGAGCTCAAGGATCACCCGTGGTTCGTGGGCGTGCAATTCCATCCGGAATTCACCTCCACGCCGCGCGACGGCCATCCGCTGTTCACCGGCTACGTGCAGGCCGCGCGGGCGCGCCATGCCCAGGCGGTCACGCGCCCGCAGGCGGCCGCGACATGAGGCGATCTCAAAAATATCCGACGCCAGAATCGCTTTGGGTCATCGGCAGGGCGAATGGTTTGTGTTCCCCGATGCAAAACATTTTTGAGATCGCCTCATGAAGCTTTGCGGTTTCGAGGCCGGGCTCGACCGGCCGTTCTTCCTCATTGCCGGTCCGTGCGTGATCGAATCCGAAGCGCTGGCGCTGGACACGGCCGGTCAGCTCAAGGAAATCACCCGGAGCCTCGGCATCCCGTTCATCTATAAATCGTCGTACGACAAAGCCAACCGCAGCTCGTCGAAGTCCTATCGCGGGCTCGGCATGGACCAGGGCCTCGTGATTCTCGCCAAGGTGCGGCAGCAGATCGGTGTGCCGGTACTGACCGACGTGCACGAGGCCGAGGACATCGCCGCCGTCGCCGCGGCCGTAGACGTGCTGCAGACGCCGGCGTTCCTGTGCCGGCAGACCGATTTCATCCGCGCCGTGGTCGCGGCCGGCAAGCCGGTCAACATCAAGAAGGGCCAGTTCCTCGCACCGCACGACATGAAGAACGTCGTGGACAAGGCGGTCGAGGCCGGCGGCAAGGACCGCATCCTGGTGTGCGAACGCGGCGTGTCTTTCGGTTACAATAACCTCGTTTCGGACATGCGCTCGCTCGCGATCATGCGCGAGACCGGGTGCCCGGTGGTATTCGACGCGACACATTCGGTGCAACTGCCCGGCGGGCAGGGCACGAGAAGCGGCGGGCAGCGCGAGTTCGTGCCGGTGCTGGCGCGCGCCGCGGTCGCCACCGGCGTCGCGGGCCTGTTCATGGAGACCCATCCGGACCCGGACAAGGCGCTGTCCGACGGGCCGAACGCCTGGCCGCTCGGACGCATGAAGGAGCTGCTCGAAACGCTGAAGGAGCTGGATGCCGCGGTCAAGCGCCGCGGCTTCGCCGAGATGTCGTTGATGCCGAATTAAATATTATTTTTACCGCCAGGACGCCAGGGTCGCCAGGAAAAACGATTAAACTGTTTTTAATATTTTGGCGTAATTACGACGACTGGCCAGAAGGTTTTATACCTTGATTCATTTTCAGATGATTTATTAAATTATTTTTTAATTTTCTGGCGACCCTGGCGTCCTGGCGGTTCAAAATCAATAAACACAATCTGTCTGGGTAACAACCATGTCTGTTATTGCTGATATCCGTGCGCGCGAGATACTCGACTCGCGCGGGAATCCCACTGTTGAAGCGGATGTGATCCTCAAATCCGGCGCCGTCGGTCGCGCCGCGGTGCCCTCCGGCGCCTCCACCGGCAGCCGCGAGGCGATCGAACTGCGCGACGGCGACGCCCGGCGTTACGGCGGCAAAGGCGTGCTCAAGGCCTGCGAGCATGTGCGCGGCGACATCCGCCAGGCGCTGCTCGGCAAGGACGCGAGCGATCAGGCGGGCGTCGACCGGATCATGATCGATCTCGACGGCACCGAAAACAAATCGCGTCTCGGCGCCAACGCCATTCTCGCGGTGTCGCTCGCCTGCGCACGTGCCGCCGCAGCCGAAGCCAAACAGCCGCTTTACCGGCATCTCAACGGTTTGGCGGGCAACGTGTCGATGCAGATGCCGGTACCGATGATGAACATCATCAACGGCGGCGTGCACGCCGACAACAACATCGATTTCCAGGAATTCATGATCCTGCCGGTCGGCGCCGCCAGTTTCGCCGAGGCGCTGCGCTGCGGCGCGGAAGTGTTTCATGCGCTGAAAAAGGTGCTGCAGGGCATGAAGCTCAACACCGCCGTGGGTGACGAGGGCGGTTTCGCGCCGGACCTGAAGTCGAACGAAGAGGCGCTGCAGGTCATCCTCCAGGGTATCGAAAAAGCCGGATACAAGCCGGGCGCGGACGTGGCCCTGGGCATCGACGTCGCCAGCTCCGAGTTCAACAAGAACGGAAAGTACGAGCTGGAATCCGAACACGCGAGCCTGAGCGCCGAACAGTTCATCGACAAGCTGGCCGGCTGGATCGGCAAGTATCCGATCATCACCGTCGAGGACGGTTGCGGCGAGGGCGACTGGGCCGGCTGGGAGTTGATGACGAAAAAACTCGGCAGGAAGATCCAGATCGTGGGCGATGACCTGTTCGTCACCAACACGAAAATCCTCGAACAGGGCATCAAGCGGGGCGTGGCCAACTCGATTCTCATCAAGGTCAACCAGATCGGCACCCTGAGCGAGACGCTCGCGGCCATCGCCATGGCGCGGAAGGCCGGCTACACGTCCGTGATCTCGCACCGCTCGGGTGAAACCGAGGACACGTTCATCGCCGACCTGGCGGTGGCGACCGGCACCGGGCAGATCAAGACCGGCTCGCTGTCGCGTTCCGACCGCGTCGCCAAATACAACCGCTTGCTGGGCATCGCCGAAGAACTGGGTGCCGCGGCCGTTTATCCCGGGCGGCGCGCGTTTCCCATGTTGGGCCAGTTGTAGCGTGCGCCATGCGCGCGATAAGGTGTTCCGCGCGCACGGCGCGCGCTACCGGTCGCGCCGCGATGAACTACAATGAAGTTCGTGAAAATCGCCACCTATGTCCTGCTCGCGATCCTCGTGTTGTTGCAATACCCGTTGTGGCTCGGCAGCGGCGGCGTGCTCGCCGTGTGGCGCCTGCATCGCGAGATCGCCGCGCAGGAACAGGAAAACGCCCAACTGAAGGAACGCAATCAGGCGCTCGAAGCGGACGTGAACGACCTCAAGCAGGGCCTGGCGGCGATCGAGGAACGCGCCCGCGCCGAGCTGGGCATGGTGAAGAAGGGCGAAGTTTTTATTCAGGTGATCGAGCAGCCGCGCGACAAAACGCCGTCGGCGGATAAAAAATCCAAATAATTACGGATACAGCAGAAACGGCCGGGTCGCCTTTCGGGCCAGTCTTTCGCCCAGCGTCTTGAGACTGGGACGCCCACTGACCTGAAACACCCGCCGGCTCAGCACCAGCAGATCGGTCGAAGGCTGGTTCGCGAGTTGCAGCACCACTTCCGCCGGATCGCCGGCTTCCACGGAAAAATTCACCGCCGGCATGCCATTGACGCTGGCCTCGAACTGCTGGCGCGCCGTCTCGGCCTGTTGCTGCTGTTCTTCCCGGATGTAATCGAGAAATCCCTGGCGCGCCCCCTTGGAGGATTGCCAGTCGTTGCCGATATAGTCGGCCCATTGGTTGTCGATGACAAAAACACCCGTCAGATCGGCCTGACTCTGACGGGCGAGATGCGCAGCCTGGTTCAGGGCCTCTTGCGAGGCCGCTGAACCGTCTACCGCTACGACGATATGCGTCATCGTTCCGGCTATTTCGGCGCCGGTGCCGCGGGTGCGGCTGGAGCCGGTGCCGCCGGAGCGGGTGCCCCGGGTGCCGGAGCAGCAGGGGCCGCCGGGGCGGTCGCCGCCGGCGGTGCGGCCGGTGCCGGAGCGGGCGGGGCGGGGGACTTGCCCGCGGTCGCTATTAAAATGTAGGCGATAACGAGCGCGGAGACGACGATGGCGCCGATATCCTCGGCGCGGTCGTCCTTGAACAAGGTCATCTTGCCTTTTTCGCCGGCGGCGCCAAGGGTTTCACTACCAGGTTTTTGAGCCATGAATAATTTCCTCCGTTAGCGCGTCAGATAGCGACCAGATAGTCCCTGATCATCAGAACCACGATGAGGGCAAGGACATATTTGGTGACGCCGACAATGAGACCGAGTTTCAGCGGTGTGCCGCCGGCCTGTGCGATTTCCTTGAAGTCGATGTAACCTCCGAGACCGACCAAGCCGAAGCCGAAGATCCAGGTCATCCACAGTCGCAGCATCTTGATGACCTCGGAAGGCGGCAGACCGCATTGCAGGAACGCCTTCTCCGCTTCCGAAATACCCGTCGGGCATTTCATGCCTACCGAGCCGAAGGCGCCGAGGCTGGTCAGCAGCACCATCGCGGCGAAGCCGATGACGAACACCGGAAACTTTTCCACCAGCAGCGTTCCCAGTCCCTTGCGGGCGCCCGCGCCTTCCTGCGCTCCCTTGCCG
>JACQER010000204.1 GCA_016200465.1 Gammaproteobacteria bacterium
AAGACGTTGTACGAAAAGCTGTTGACGTCCTGAAGCGTTCTTCCGATTCCCGAACAAATCCCCGCGTTGTGGAATCCCCGGCCACGGGCAATAATGCCCTGGTGCCATGGACTCTGCGCATCATTTTTCTTCATGGGTCGTAAAAGGAATCTGCTTGGCAGCTTCATTGCTGTTCAGCGGCGTCACGGTCGCGGCCCCACCCGAAGACGCCGCGGCGATCGTGAAACAGGCGATCGACTACTGGCGCGACGTTTCATCCTATTCCGTCATCGACATGACCATCCACCGCCCCGACTGGGGGCGGACCATGACCATCCGCGTGTGGACCCGCGGGCAGAAGGAATCGCTGGTGCGCGTCACGGCGCCGCCCAAGGACGCGGGCAACGCGACGCTGCTGCTCGACAACGACATGTGGAGCTTCACGCCCAAGATCAACCGCGTGATCAAGATCCCCTCGAGCATGATGGGCCAGAGCTGGATGGGATCGGACTTTTCCAACAACGATCTGGCCAAGGCCGACGACCTGATTGAACAATACACGCACAAGCTGCTTCGCACCGGGACGCACGGCGGCCACAAGACCTATGTGATCGAATCCACGCCCAGGGAAACGGCGCCGGTGGTGTGGGGTCACGAAGTGCTCACGATCCGCGACGACTGGCTGATCCTGGAGCACGCGTTCTACGACCAGCAGAACGTGCTGGTGAAAAAACTCGTCACGTCCGACATCCGTCCCATGGGCGGCAAGCTGGTCGCCGCGCGCGAGCGCATGCAGAAGGCGGACAAGCCCGGGGAATGGACCGACGTGGTGACGCGGGAAGTGCGATTCAACATTCCGATCGCGGCCAGCACTTTCACGCTGTCCAATCTGCGCAACCCACGAGAATGACTTATTGCCGTCATTCCGGCGAAAGCCGGAATCCAGGATCATATAAACCATGTTCAAACAACCGTGTGTTTATATACTGGCCAGCGACAAGAATGGCACGCTGTATGTGGGTGTCACCTCTGATCTGATCAAGCGTGTCTGGGAACATAAGAATGACTTAGCCCCCGGGTTCACCAGACGTTACCGCGTCCATGGTCTTGTGTGGTATGAATTGTATGACTCCATGGAATCCGCCATTTCTCGGGAAAAGGCGATCAAGGAATGGAAGCGTCAATGGAAACTCGATCTGATTGAACACGGGAATCCGGAGTGGAAGGACTTGTATCCTGATTTGTCATAACTGGATTCCGGCTTTCGCCGGAATGACGGCTAAATAACGGAGTACGAATGACGATCACCCCGCGACTGGCTTGGCGCAATCTCTGGCGGTACCCGCGCCGCACCTGGCTCACGGTGTCGGCCATCGCGTTCTCGGCCATGCTGCTGGTGTTCATGATCACCCTGCAACTCGGCGCCTACGACATGATGATCGACACCAGCCTGCGCGTTTTCACCGGCGAGATGCAGATCCAGCGCCAGGGCTACCTCGACAAGCCGCAGATGCGCGCGAGCGTCCCGGCGGCGCAGGCATCGGCCGCGCGGCTGCGGCAGGCGACCGGCCTCCAGGCGATCGCGGTGCGCGCCAACGGCTTCGCGCTCGCTTCGAGCGGCACGCGCAGTTACGGCGTGCCGGTGATCGGCGTGGAGCCGGCCTTCGAACCGCGGGTGTCCACGCTTCCGCGCCTGATCAAGCACGGCCGTTATCTTTCCGGCGACTCGGCCCAGGAGGCGGTGCTCGGCGCCGCGCTCGCGCGCAATCTCAAGCTCGGGGTGGGTGGCGAGCTGACGCTGCTCGGTTCCGGGCGCGACGGCTCGGTCGCCGCCACGGTGTTGTCTGTAGTCGGCATCTTCGACAGCGGTAACCCGGAGCTCGATCGTCACGTCGTGGAAATTCCACTGCGTACCTTTCAGGACGTCTTCAGCATGGGGGAAGAGGCGCACGCCATCGTCATCGCCGGTCCCGGCATGGAGCAGATCAAACAGACCGAGGCGCGCATCGCCGCGCTGCTGCCGGCGGGACAGGGCTTGGTGCTGCTCGACTGGGAGAAATTGCTGCCCGGCATCAAGCAGATGATCCAGGCGGACATGGTGCAGAACTGGTTCACCTACATCATCCTTATCGTGGTGGTGACTTTCAGCATTCTGAATACCTTTCTGATGTCGGTGCTCGAGCGCACGCGCGAGTTCGGCATCATGCTGGCCCTGGGCGCCACGCCGTGGCGCCTCGGCGGCCTGGTGCTGCTCGAGTCGGTGTTGCTCACGCTGATGGGTATCGTTCTCGGCATCGTCGTCGGCGGCGGCATCGCCGTGTATTTGCATCAGCACGGCTTCACGTTCCCGGGCATGAAGGAGATTTACGCCCAGTTTGGCCTGCCCGGCGTGATTTACCCCAAACTTTCTTTCGCGAGTTTCACCCTCGGTCCGGCCGTGATCTTCCTGTTCACGGCCGCCGCCGCGTTGTACCCGGCGCTGCGCATCCGCAAGCTGAACGCGGTGGAAGCGATGCACGCGGTGTAGCCATGTCCATGCTCAAAGCCCCGCTGCTGCTGACCCTCGCCTGGCGCAACCTCTGGCGCCACCGCGGCCGCACCGCGGCGATCCTGTTCGCGCTCGCGCTCGGCGTGTGGTCCATGGTGAGCCTCGCCGCGCTGTCGCGCGGTTCCATGGAGCAGCAGCTGGTGAAGGCGATCCTGAATCTTACCGGTCACATCCAGATCCACGCCCCCGATTATCGCGATGATCCCGTGGTCGAACACCGCCTGAGTCCGCCCGGCGCCGCACTTACGGCGGCATTGTCGCGGCCGGAGGTGACGGCCTGGGCGCCACGCGTGCGGGTGCCGGCGGTAGTCGCGAGCGAGCGCGAATCCGCCGGCGTCACGCTGGTCGGCATCGACCCCGCGCGTGAGCGCGGGTTGTCGTTCATCCCGGATGCCGTTACCGAGGGCCGGTATCTCGAATCGACGGACGAAGCCGGGATTCTGCTGGGCCGCAAGCTCGCCGAGCGGCTCGAGACCGGTGTCGGGCGTCGTGTCGTGGTGATGAGCCAGGACGTCAACAACAGCGTCGCCGACCGCGGGTTCCGCGTCGTCGGTATTTTCGATACCGAGCCGCAGGCAGCAGAGGAGGGCTATGTTTTCGTCACGCTTGCCAGCGCCCAGCGGATGCTCAAGCTTGGCGACAACATCTCCGAGATCGCGCTCATGACGACCGACCGCGACCGCCTCGATGGTTTGCTCGCGGCGTTGCGCGCGGCGGCGCCGGATCTCGACGTGCAGCCCTGGACCGTGGTCGAGCCGCTGCTGGTGTTGACGGAAAAGATCGTCAATGTGATTCTCATCGTCTGGTACGTGATCGTGTTCACCGCAATGTCTTTCGGTCTCGTCAACACGCTGCTCATGGCGGTGTTCGAGCGCACGCGCGAGTTCGGGCTGTTCCAGGCGCTCGGCATGCCGCCGCGCCACATCCTCGGGCAGGTGCTGGCCGAGTCGTGCATCCTGCTCGCCGTCGCGCTCGCGCTCGGCAACCTCGGCGGCTGGCTCACGGTGCTGGCGCTCAAGGACGGTCTCGATCTTTCCGCCTTTGCCCAGGGATTTGAAATGATGGGCGTGAGCCCGATCATCTATCCGGCGCTGCGCGCGGGCGACGTGACCGCCGCCAATGTGCTGGTCACGGTGCTGGGACTGGCCGCGAGCCTGTATCCCGCGTGGCGCGCCGCGCGCCACGTACCGGTGGAAGCGATCACGCGAGTCTGATGCATGGAACATACCGTCCTCTGCCGCAACGTGAGCAAGGTCTACCGCCAGGACACCGTGGCGGTGCAGGCGCTGACCGACGTCAGCCTGGAAATCCCGCGCCTCGATTTCGTCTGCCTCTCCGGTCCCTCGGGCTCCGGCAAGAGCACGCTGCTCAATCTCATCGGCGGGCTCGACCGGCCCACGGGCGGCGAGATTTACGTGGACGGCAACCGCGTCGATCAAATGGAAAAGGGCGCGCTCGCCGAGCTGCGCCTGCGGCGCATCGGTTTCGTGTTCCAGGCCTACAACCTGATCCCGGTGCTGACGGCGCGCGAGAACGTCGAGTTCGTGATGCAGCTGCAGGGCGTCGCCGCCGGCGAACGCACGCGCAAGGCGCGCGAGATTCTCAAGGAAGTCGGGCTCGAAGACCTCGAGAACCGCCGGCCGGGCGAGCTGTCCGGCGGGCAGCAGCAGCGCGTCGCGGTGGCGCGCGCGATCGTCTCGGCGCCGTCGCTGGTGCTGGCCGACGAGCCGACCGCCAACCTCGACTCCAAAACCGCCGAGAACCTGATGCAGCTGCTGCGGCACATGAACCGGGAGCACGGCGTGACCTTCATTTTTTCCACCCACGACAAGCTGGTGATGGAATTCTCGCAGCGGCTGATCACGCTGCGTGACGGTCGGATCGTGGACGACGTGCGACGAGATTAACCAGATAATTTACGAGGAACAAAAATGAAAATCCTCTTATGGAGCGACGATCTCATGAGCCGCGTGCGTATCGAGTCGCGCTGGAAGGCGGCCGGGGCGCAGATGCTGCGGCGCGACGCCGCCGAAACGCCCGATCTGATCGTGGTGGACCTGACCGCGCGCGATGCGGCCGGGCATATCCGCGAGCTGCGCGAACAGTTCCCGGCCACGGACATTCTCGCCTTCGGGCCGCACGTGGACGCCGACGCCTTCCGCGCGGCCAAGGCCGCGGGCGCGAGCGAGTGCGTGGCGCGCGGTTCGGCGGTCGAGCGCGTGCTCGGACGCCTGGGCAAGCCCGAATGAGGTGTCTTGGGCGCGCCCTGCTGCTCGTCGCACTGGCAGCTTCCGCGCCCGCCGTGGCCGATGACTGGAACTTCGGCGGCCACATCAAATATCAGTACGCTTATACCGATTTTCGCGCCGACGATATCAACGCCGTTTTCGGCGGCGACCCGGCGCATGATCAGAACCTCGACCTGCGTCTCAAGGCCGAGAACCGCACGGGGCCGTGGGACTTGGCGGCGCATTACGAGTTGCTCGCCGTCGCCGGCGATTCGCTGGAAGCGCGCCGGCGCATGACCGCCACCGGAATCCCGGTGATCGGTACGGTAACCGGCCTGCCGGATGACCACCGGCGGCTGTTCGATCTCACCCACGAAACCACGGACCGCAACCGTCTCGCGGCGGTGCAGCGCCTCGACCGACTGTCCCTCGGCTATAGCACGGCACGCCAGTCGCTGCGATTCGGGCGCCAGGCGGTGAGTTGGGGCAACGGCCTGGTGTTCCAGCCGCTGGATTTCGTGAATCCGTTTTCGCCCATCGTGATCGACAAGGACTACAAGACCGGCGATGACATGCTCTACGGCCAGTGGCTCGTGCGCGAGCAGGACGACGTGCAGGCGATCGTGCTGCCGCGGCGTGACCCAGCCACGCACCGCGTGGAAAGCAGTCAAAGCACTTATGCCGCCAAATACCGCGTGCGTCTGTCCGGTTTCGATCTCGACTTCCTGGGCGCGCATCACTTTGGCGAGAACCTCGCCGGTCTTGGCGTGGTGCGAAGCATCGGCGGGGCGGTGTGGCGCATGGACCTCAGCTACACCGATCTCGAAACCGGCGGCAGCGCCACCTCGCTCGTGACCAACATGGATTATTCGTGGATGTGGGGCGGCAGGAACGTATACGGCTACGCCGAGTATTTCCGCAACGGCGTAGGCGAGAACGACCGCGCTGATTTCGCCGCGCCCAACGCCGAGCTCAGCGACCGCCTGGCGCGCGGCGAGCTGTTCACGCTCGCGCGCGACTACGCCGCGCTCGGGCTGCAGGTCGAATTCACGCCGTTGTTCAATCTTTACACCAATCTCATCGCGAATCTGAACGACGGCAGCAAGTATCTCCAACTCCGCGGCGTGTACGACTGGATGGAGGACGTTCGATTGATGGCGGGCTTCAATCTGCCGTCAGGCAGTCGGGTGACGGAGTATGGGGGTGTGCCGGTGGCGGGAATGAATGCTTTTGCGAGCCCTGCCAAGTCGGCCTATTTGAGGCTGTCATATTATTTTTGATCAATGCCGGCCGGAGACAGAACTTATGCGGCTCTGGCGTGTCACAGAAAAATAATTTCCAGCGCCGTTCTCGACAGCTCCGCGAACCCGTCAGGGATGAATCGGTCATGCTAATCGCAGCGATCTTCGCGACCTTTCTGGTCATTATCAGCACGATCACGCACTACGAAGTGCTGCGTCTTCTGTCAGTCAGCATTTCCCGTATCCGTATCCGGCCGCGGACGCGGCTGCTGGTGGTATTGTTCGGCACGTTCTTCGGTCACCTGGTGGGCGTCAGTTTCTATGCCCTGGCCTATTTCTATCTCCGCGACCGTTTCGATCTGGGGAATTTCGGCGGCACCTTTGCCGATGCATTCACGTCCTATCTTTATTTTTCCGCCGAGACTTATACCACCATCGGCCTGGGAGATATCTACCCTCTCGGGCCGTTGCGCCTGATCACCGGCATCGAGGCGCTCAACGGGCTGTTGCTGATCGGCTGGTCGGCCTCGTTCACCTACCTCGCGATGCAGAAGTTCTGGAATATCCGGGAACGGGATTAGTCTGCCGGCTGGGCTGTTGCCTCGAGAGGCGCGTGACCTGTTCGGATGATGTCACAGACCTTATACTTCTCTTGCCATGCCGCAAATCGCGAAAACATTTCTGATCCTCGGCGGTTTCAACGCCGCGCTGGCCGTGCTGTTCGGCGCCTTCGGTGCGCATGCGCTGAAGGCAAGATTGCCCGCCGACATGCTCGCGATCTACCAGACCGGGATTCATTACCACCTGTTTCATTCACTGGGATTGATCGCGGTGGGGCTGGTGGCGATGCAAATTCCCGCCTCCGCGTATCTCAAAGGAGCGGGGTGGTTGATGCTGGCGGGTGTTGTTCTCTTTTGCGGCAGTCTTTATATATTGAGTTTGAGTGGCCAGCGCTGGCTGGGCATGGTCACTCCCTTCGGCGGCATCTCGTTCATCCTCTCCTGGACCCTGTTCGTCATCGCCCTCTTTAAAGCGTCGTCCTGATATACCGTCTGTCCTGCCGCCACTGTGCGGAATGGCCCGGAAAACGTGGGTTTCTCTGGCCGTGCTGTCGCTGGCACGCATGTTGCAAGTTATGGCTTGCATGGCAGAGATAGTGGCTGCCATGGGGTGGAAGTTCAGACAAGGGCAAACCTGGCCGAAAGGTCGGGGGCGCAAAGTCACCGGTCTACCGGGCGCAAGCCCCACGACAGCGGGATTGCCGGAACGAACGACAAGCATGGAAGTGGGCAGGGAATGCCGAAGCCTGCCGAAAAAAATCTCCCATCGCTGTCCGGTGCATCCCCTGAGACCTCGGTGTCGGAAAACTGGCGCTGCTGCAATTCGGAGGGACAGGGTAATGGAATACGCAAACAAGGAGAATCGGGCCTGCGGGAAGCCGTTGCACGGAAACCGCCGGTTGACGCCATGCGCCGCGCTGGCGTTTCTCTTCACGCTGGTCGCCGGTCTGACGACCGGTACCGCCGCCGCAGGTGACATGAACCTGCTGGTCAACGGCAAGGCGATCCATATCAACGCCCCTGCGGGAAGTAATTTGAACGAAAAGAACTGGGGTTTGGGCCTGCAGTATGACGGGGACATCGTCAACAAGAAGTGGGTCCCCTTTGCCGCCATCTCCGGATTCAGCGATTCGAACAAGAACCCTTCTTATTATGCCGGCGGGGGCGCGCTGCGCCGTTTTCAGTTCGACAGCTCGCACGTCGATGTGGGCGCGATCGGATTCGTCATGACCCGCAAGAACTACAAGAACGACAAGCCGTTCTTCGGCATGCTGCCGGCATTCTCGATTGGCACGGAGCGTGTTTCCGTAAACATGACCTACATTCCGAAAGTAGAGCCGAAGATGGTGGCTCTCTGGTTCTTCCAGCTCAAGGTGAAATTGGGTAATTTTTAAACCATCCGCCGTCGTCTGACGTCGACGGCGGAGTTGTTTTTCGGTTATTGTTTCGCCGAGCCGGCGCCCGACAATTCCGCTACGTGAGTCGGTGACACGACCGTCTGGCACCGCTCATCCGCTTCGATAATCCAATAGTCTGCAAAAAGTTCCCATTTTTCGTATCGCCGATTAACCTTAGCAGCGTATGTGGTGCACGCAGCGAGAGTCGTACGTGGACGCCTTCCACGACAAATAATAATCAGGAGGATTTCCTGCAGGCAGCGAATCGGCACTTGATTCGTCAACAGCCCGCAGGTCAAGTCGAGCCGTTTTTTTGGATGCCGGTTCGGCATTAGGGAGGAAGTATCCATGACTTTCCGTGCGCTTGCGATTGCGCCGCGCTTGAGCCACACCCTGCGCAGCGCCCTGACCCCCGTTTTACTATGCATGTCCTTGCTGATGGCCGCCTGCGGTGGCGGCGCGGACAGCACGACGGCCAGCGCACCCGTGGCCCAGGCCCAGGCTTCCCCAAGCAATTACACTCTGAGTATCACCACCTCCGGCTCCGGCACCGTCACGTCTTCGCCGAGCGGAATCAACTGCGGCGCGAGTTGCAGCGCCAGCTACACCAGTGGCGCGAGTGTCACGCTCACCGCTTCCGCCGCCACCGGTTACAGCTTCTCCGGATGGAGCGGGGCGTGCAGCGGCACCAGCGCCTCGTGCACGGTCTCGATGACGGCCGCGCGCAGTGTCACCGCGACGTTCAGCCAGACGGGAGCCAGCAGCTATACGTTGACCGTGAGCACGACCGGCTCCGGTACTGTCAGCTCTTCGCCAACCGGGATTAACTGCGGCACGACTTGCAGTTCATCCTATGCCACGGGCACTTCCGTCACCCTGACCGCCGCAGCCGCCACCGGTTACAGTTTCTCCGGGTGGAGCGGTGCGTGCAGCGGCACCAGCGCCACTTGCGTGGTTTCGATGTCGACCGCGCGCACTGTCGCCGCGACGTTCACGCAGAACGCACCGACTACTTATACCTTGAGCGTCTCGACTTCCGGCTCCGGCACCGTTACGTCTTCGCCGAGCGGAATCAACTGCGGCGCAACCTGCAGTTCATCCTACACCTCGGGCACTTCGGTCACGCTCACCGCTTCCGCCGCCACCGGTTACAGCTTCTCCGGCTGGAGCGGAGCGTGCAGCGGCACCAGCGCCTCGTGCACG
>JACQER010000197.1 GCA_016200465.1 Gammaproteobacteria bacterium
GCGCGCCACGGAATGCTTTTCCATGAACTCGGACATGTCGATGCGCACCATCGCCTCGTCGCTGTCGAACAGGAAACCGGCGAGCGCCTTGGTCAATTCGGTTTTGCCCACGCCCGTGGGCCCGAGAAACAGGAACGAACCGTACGGGCGGCGCGGATCGGAAAGCCCGGCGCGCGAGCGGCGGATGGCGTTCGACACCACGCGGATCGCCTCGTCCTGGCCGACCACGCGGTTGTGCAGCGATTCTTCCATGCGCAGCAGCTTGTCGCGCTCGCCTTCCATCATCTTGGACACCGGAATGCCGGTCCAGCGCGACACGACCTCGGCGACTTCGTTTTCGGTCACGGCGTTGCGCAGCAGTTTGCGCTCCTTGCCTTCGGCCGCCTGCGCGGCGTTCAGCTGCTTTTCCAGCTCGGGGATGCGGCCGTATTGCAGCTCGGACATGCGCGCCAGATCGCCGGCGCGGCGCGCAGTCTCGAATTCCACGCGCGCGCGGTCGAGCGCTTCCTTGATGTGCTGCGCGCCGTGCACCGCCGCTTTTTCCGATTTCCAGACCTCTTCGAGATCCGAATATTCCTTTTCCAGTTTTTTGATTTCGCCTTCGAGCGTGGCCAGACGCTGCTTGGACGCCTCGTCGGTTTCCTTCTTCAGCGCTTCGCGTTCGATCTTGAACTGGATGAGTTTTCTGTCCAACCGGTCCATGGACTCGGGCTTGGAGTCGATTTCCATGCGGATGCGCGAGGCGGCCTCATCCACGAGATCAATCGCCTTGTCCGGCAACTGACGGTCGGTGATGTAGCGATGCGACAGCGTGGCCGCGGCGACGATCGCCGGATCGGTGATGTCCACGCCGTGATGCACTTCGTATTTTTCCTTGAGGCCGCGCAGGATCGCGATGGTGTCCTCGACCGTGGGCTCGTTGACCATGACCTTCTGGAAACGGCGCTCCAGCGCCGCGTCTTTTTCGACGTACTTGCGGTATTCGTCGAGCGTGGTGGCGCCGACGCAGTGCAGCTCGCCGCGCGCCAGCGCCGGCTTGAGCATGTTGCCGGCGTCCATCGCGCCCTCGGCCTTGCCGGCGCCGACCATGGTATGCAATTCATCGATGAACAGGATGATGCGGCCTTCCTGCTTGGACAGGTCCTTGAGCACCGCCTTGAGCCGTTCCTCGAACTCGCCGCGGAATTTCGCGCCGGCGATGAGTGAACCCATGTCGAGCGCGAGCAGGCGCCGGCCCTTCAACCCTTCCGGTACCTCGCCGTTGACGATGCGCTGCGCCAGGCCTTCCGCGATCGCGGTCTTGCCGACGCCGGGCTCGCCGATCAGCACCGGATTGTTCTTGGTGCGACGTTGCAGAATCTGCACGACGCGGCGGATTTCCTCGTCGCGCCCGATGACCGGATCGAGCTTGCCCTGCTCGGCGCGCTCGGTGAGATCGATGGTGTATTTTTCCAGCGCCTGACGGCCTTCTTCGGCGTTCGGGTCATCCACTTTCTGTCCGCCGCGCATGGCTTCGATGGCTTTCTCGACGCCGTTCCTGGTAACGCCGGCTTCCTTGAGCAGGCGCCCGAACTCGCCCTTGTCTTCCAGGGCGGCGAGCAGAAACAGTTCGCTCGAAATATATTGGTCACCGCGCTTCTGCGCGTACTTGTCGGTGAGATTGAGCAGGGTCGCGAGACCGTTGGAGACATGCACCTCGCCGCCGGCGCCTTCCACCGTCGGCAGGCGGTCGAGCTGCTGCGAGAGTTTGGTGCGCAGCGCGTTGACGTTCACGTCGGACTTGGCCAGCAGGTTGCGGGTCGTGCCGCCTTCCTGGTCGAGCAGCGCCGTCATCAGATGCGCCGGTTCGATGAATTGATGATCGCGTCCGAGCGCCAGGCTTTGCGCTTCGGCGAGCGCCTGCTGGAATTTGGTGGTCAGTTTGTCCATGCGCATGGGAGATTTTGCCCTCGATTCCTGGCTTGTTGGCTGTTAACTGGGGGAATGCCCTCCTTTTTTCAAGAACCGATCTCAAAAATGTCCGGCATCGGCATCATAATACTCTGCTTCTCCCTTGGTATACCCTTCACCGCCAAGGCGGCTCAGGTATTTTTGAGATCGGCTCAAGGGTGAAGCCAGGTATCGCCTCAGTCCGCCGTCTCCGGATGGCGGTCCTGGCGCCGCCGGTGCGGATTGTCGTGACGATGGTGCGTGGCCAGAACGTCCCATAATTTCCCGAGGCATTCGTCCTCCGACAACCCGTCGCACGGCAGAGGCGGAAAACCGCGAACGCGCGCGCGGCTCGGCATGAACACCGCCGCCACCGTCCGGCCCTGGCCACGCACACCCTCGACCCGCACCGGCAGGATCGGCGCGCCGGTCAGGCGCGACAACAGCACGATACCGCGCTTGAGCGGCGTCGGCGGATGGTGATCAAGATGAATGCGCCCGTGGGGAAACAGCGCCACCACCTCGCCCCGCTCCAGCGCCGCGCGCGCCGCGACCAGGGCGGCGCGCGGATTGCGCGCGCGTTCCACCGGAATGCAGCCGACGGCGCGGAACAGCCAGCGCAGCCACCAGCGGTCGTACTCCTCGCGCGCGATCAGAAACCGCAGCGGCCGCGGGCTGGCGGCGATGAGCAGCAGCGGGTCGAGCCCGGAAACATGGTTGCTCGCGACCAGCACCCCGCCGGCGGCGGGAAAATCGAGCACGTCGTGGTTGAGCCGGTGAAACCGGCGACACAGGATACGATTAAACCCGTCCAGCCGATTGAGCCAGCGGCGGCCCCAGTCGGCGCCGTTCGCCGCCTCGCAGGCGCGCATCAGCCGGCGCCATAACAGCACCAACACAATGCCGACCGCGACGACGATCGGGAAAATGGTCACAGACAGCATAATTTTGTGGTGAACAATCTATTCATGCGCAACAATATGGCCGGCCAAGGTGGCGACCCGATTATCCCAGAATAAAAATGGAAAGTGCTACAGATCTCCGCCGCGAACAACGCGCCTGGTATGTTTATGACTGGGCCAACTCCGC
>JACQER010000198.1 GCA_016200465.1 Gammaproteobacteria bacterium
ACTGAGCCTCGCACAATACCGTGACAGAGGGTTGGAGGCTGATGGGGTGGCGCAGGCTTTAGCCTGCCGGGTCGAGACTCATCTCGACCCTCGTCCCGCAGACTAGCGGGCGCCGAGACCAGTCTCGGCGCTGCACGCAAGAGTGCGTGCGCCAGTGTGCCCAGCATGGGCTGAGTCTATCAGGATGAAAGGAGCCTGACGGAACCGATGACGGTAACCGTAGTCGAACCGCAAGGTCGTAGCCGCGAGGCGAGACTGAAGGAAGCGGCAGACAAACCCTCGACCGTAGGAACACGGACTGACAGTGAGGCCGGGTGTGGGCGGCGAGCTGGCTGGCAACGGCGAAGCCCAAAGGTCATCCGAGACGCACCGGGTAGAGTCAGGCGGCGCGAGGGGACAGAATCAGCACCTTACCTGGGGAGATCTCCTTGCGTGAAAACGGAGGAGAAGTCAGCAGAGGTCGTAGTAGTGAGGATGGTCTGTGAAAGCAGGCCGGAGCGAAGGGCCGAAGAACCAAGGAACGGAGCTAGAGGAAGGACTCCAGGAACCGGCGAGAAGGGATCTGAAATCGGCGGGGCGCGTCAACTACGGGCGCCACCCCGGCGAGTGCAAGGGGCAGAAGCGGTGGAGCCGCAGCGAGCCCCCAGCGGCGATTTCTAGGCGGGATCTGGGCGGAACTCCGGACAGAGAGCGATGCACGAGAGCCTGATGGAGCAAGTGGTCAGCCCGGAGAATTGCCGGAGGGCCTTGGAGGCGGTGAAACGCAATCAGGGTGGGCCGGGAATCGACCGGATGCGGACGACAGAACTGGAAGGACACCTGCAGAAGAACGGGGGGACGATCCGGGCCAAGCTGCTGGCCGGGACCTACGTTCCGAGCCCGGTAAGGCGGGTAGAGATACCGAAGCCGAACGGGGGCAAACGGATGTTAGGAATCCCGACGGTGCAAGATCGGTTCATCCAGCAGTTATGGTTGCAAGCGATGACGCCGATTTTCGAACCGCAGTTCAGCGAGCACAGCTACGGATTTCGACCGGGACGGAGTGCGCACGACGCCGTACGAGCGGCGCAGAGGTATGCTCGGGAAGGGAAGGACTGGGTGGTGGACATAGACATCACCAAGTTCTTCGACCACGTCCATCATGACATTCTGATGGCACGGATCAGTCGGGACATTCGGGACAAACGGGTGTTGGGGCTGATCGGGCGGTACCTGCGTCGAGGTGCGATGATCGAAGGGGTGGTGGTGAAGAGCGTGGAAGGGACGCCGCAAGGCGGGCCGCTTTCGCCGCTGTTAGCCAACATCTACTTGGATGCCTTGGACAAGGAGCTGGAGAAGCGAGGGCACCGCTTTTGCCGGTATGCCGATGACTGCAACATCTACGTAGGCAGTCAGCGGGCGGCGGAGCGGACGCTGGAGTCGATCCGGGACTGGATACAGGAGCACTTGCGCCTCCAGGTGAATGCCACCAAGAGCGGGACAGGGAGGACCTGGGAGCGGAAGTTTCTGGGTTTTCGCTTGAACCAGACTCGGCAAGTGGAAGTAGCACCGGAAGCGGTGGAGAGATTCAGAACGAAGGTACGGGAGATGTGGAGGAGTTGCCAGAGCGCTACCAGCGAGGAGCTACGGGACGCTTGGCAGCGGTACGTGATCGGCTGGTGGGGATACTTCCGACTGGCCGAGGAGCGTAAACCCATTTTCCGACTGGAGGGATGGATTCGCCGACATATCCGGAGTTGCTTCTGGCAACGGTGGCATGGTCCGGCAGGGCGGGAGAAGGCGCTGCGACGGCTGGGAATGGGAGGCCGGATGTTGAAAGTGGCGCTGAGCAGTCGAGGCGCGTGGCATCTGGCCGGAACCGGCACGTTGCAAACGGCCTTGAACAATCGCATCCTGCACCGCTATGGATTCCTTCTGCCATCGGATCTTGCGGCCAGGTAGGCCGCCGGGTTCAACCGCTGGATACGGAAAACCGTACGTCCGGTGGCGTGGGAGGGTAGATGGGCGCAATCCCATCTACCCGACCCGATCGCCTCTGCCGCGGGCTGAGAGCTGGCTGTAGCCCAACCTGTCTCGTCGGCCCTGCAGCCCGGTACCGACTGGCCTACGTTCCCCAACTTCTGCTATCCTAAAATCCCGCAAGACACTGTTCTTGAAAAGGAGAAATCCCGTGAGAGTTGGCGTGTTCACCGCTTTGCTGGCCAAGCTGAGCCTCGACCAGGTCCTCGAAAAACTCGGGTCCCTCGGCGTTTTCACCGTCGAGCTGGGCACCGGCAACTACCC
>JACQER010000010.1 GCA_016200465.1 Gammaproteobacteria bacterium
GGCGCCTGCGCCATCACCGCGGAGAGCGAAAGTCCGGCCTCGATTCTGAGCAATGCCGATGCCGCCTGCTATGTCGCCAAGGACAACGGCCGCAACCGGGTCCAGCTTTTCTACGGTGGGCACGAGTGCACACGCAAGCGCGCTGAAATGGACTGGGTCGCGCGCCTGAACCAGGCGATGCAGGAAAACCGCTTGCGCCTGTATTACCAGAAGATCGTTCCGGTGAGCACTCCATGCCCGGGGAGCGAGCATTTCGAGGTGCTGCTGCGGCTGATCGACGAAACCGGGAACGTCGTGGCGCCGGGGATGTTCCTGCCCGCGGCGGAAAAATACAACCTCATGCCGACCATAGACCGCTGGGTGGTGCGCCACCTCCTGTCCGGCAATGACGAATTTCATCGCCAGCTGGCGGCCGGAGGCCGCGTGACCTGCTCGATCAATCTTTCCGGCGCGAGCCTGAACGATGAAAATTTTCCCGCGTTCCTGCGCGATCAGATCACCGCCAGCCACGTGCCGCCGCAGGCGCTGTGCTTCGAGATCACCGAGACGGTGGCGATCGCCAACCTGCCGCGCGCCACGGCTTTCATGCGCCAGCTCAAGGAAATCGGCTGCTGCATTTCACTCGACGATTTCGGCAGCGGCATGTCGTCCTTCGGTTATCTCAAGACGCTGCCGGTCGACTATCTCAAGATCGACGGCCTGCTGGTCAAAAATATCGTCAGCGATCAGACCAACCTGGCGATGGTGGAAGCCATCAACCGCATCGGGCACATCATGGGATTGCAGACCATCGCCGAATTCGTGGAAAACGACGCGATCCTGGCGAAACTGCGCGAGATCGGGGTGGACTTCGCGCAGGGATTTGGTCTGCACAAACCGGAATCGCTGTAGAAGCTATCTCAAAACCTGCTGCGCGTCCGTGATCCGGGGTCGAGCGGTGCTCGGCCGCCGTGGGCGGTCCGGCCCGTCGCTGGCAGGCGACGGGCGCTGCGAGCGGGCGAAGCGGTGCTTCGCCTGTTTCGCTCTCGCCCTCATGGACTGTCGTGTCCACTCCGGTTCCTGCGCTCCGTCCTCACCCGGCTGACGGCCGCTCGCGACGTTTTTGAGATAGCTTCTAGGAGCTTGGGGATGGCTGGGCGACGCTAACGATCTGATCTGCGCTTGGCTCTGGCAGTGGGTTGCGCCTGCCATGGGTTGTCAGGCCATGGGTGTTTCGGATACCTCCCCTTCATCTCCTTTTTAACCTCCGGATAGGTGCGCTCCCAGAAACCGCGCAGATCCTGGGTTACCTGGATCGGGCGCTGCGCCGGCGACAGCAGATGCAGCGTCACCGGCACCTTGCCGCCCGCGACGCGCGGGGTGTCCGCCAGGCCGAACATTTCCTGGAGTTTCACCTTCAGCACCGGTGATTCGCCCGGAATATATTCAAGCCGGATGCGCGACCCGCTCGGCACTTCCAGATGCGTCGGCGCCTCTTCCTCCAGGCGCCGGCCGGTCTCCCAATCGAGAAGATTTTTCAGGATCGCGGGCAGATCGAGACGCGCCAGATGATCGCGGCGCGTGATGCCGTCGAGATACGGTCCGAGCCAGTCCTCCAGCGTCTCGCGCAGGGCCGCGTCCGACACATCCGGCCAGTTTTCCTCCAGCCGCCAGTGTCGCAGCGACATGACGCGTGCCTGCCATTCGCGCGCGTCGCGCGTCCACGGCAGCGCCTCGATGCCGAGACGGCGGATGCCGTCGAGCATCGCCGCGCGCAGCTTGCCGCTGTCCGCGTCGGTCAACGGCCTGCTGTCCAGCACCAGCGCGCCGAAGCGCTCCTCGCGCCGCGCGACGACGATCTGCTGTTGCGCGTCCCAGCGCACCACGTCTTCCATCCGCAGGTGCTTCGCCAGATGCGCGCGCAGCGACTCGATCGCGAGCGGCGCGGCGGAATGAATCAGGCCTTCGGTTTCCCCGGCGTCGAGGCTGGCCGCGACGATGCAGGGCTGGCGCAGGCGCATTTCCGCTTCCGGCAGCCGCGCGCCGCGTCCTGAAGCGAGCAGATAGCGCGCGTCACCCGGCGCACGCGCCAGCGCCACGCGATCGGGATACGCCAGCGCCAGCAGCAGTCCGGTTTGCGCGGTGTCCGTGGCTTTCGCCGATTCGGGCAGGGTCAGCAGACGCCGGTACTGTTGCGCCGCCTGATGAACGCGCGCGCAAGCGCCGGCATCGGCTTGATGCGACTGGGCGCCCTGACGACCGTGCTGACGAAACGCCCACAGCGCATCGAGCCGCTGCGTGAAATCGACGGAGCGGCGCGCTTCGCCCGCAAGGATATCGCGCTCCGACAGCAGCGCCGCGATATCGCAGGCGAGCGCTTCCAGGCCGAGATGTTCCGCCGCGAACAGCATGTGCGACAGGCGCGGATGCAACGGCAGCCGCGCCATCGCCCGCCCGGTTTTCGTGATTTGTCCCGCGGCATCCAGCGCGTCGAGTTCGACGAGCAATTCACGCGCCTGATTGAACGTCGCCGGGGGCGGCGGATCGAGCCAGGACAGCGAACGCGCGTCGCGCACGCCCCACGCGGCCAGCTCCAGCGCCATGGGCGCGAGATCCGCGGTACGGATTTCCGGCGGCGACTGCGGAACCAGACCGCGCTGGGTGGTTTCGCTCCACAGCCGGTGGCACACGCCCGGCGCGAGCCGCCCGGCACGGCCGGCTCGCTGCTCGCTCGAGGCAAGCGAAATCCGCACCGTCGTCAGTCGCGACAGGCCCGTGCCCGGGTCGAACTGCGGCACACGCGCGTAACCCGCGTCCACCACGATGCGGATGCCTTCGATGGTGAGACTGGTTTCGGCGATCGGCGTGGCCAGCACGATCTTGCGCCGGCCCGTGGACGGCCGGATCGCCCGGTCCTGGATTTCCCAGGGCAGGTCGCCGTAGAGCGGGAACACCTCGGCCCGCCCGGCGAGCTTCGCCTCGAGCAGATCCTGCGTGCGTCGGATCTCCCACGCGCCCGGCAGAAAAACCAGCGCGTCGCCCTCGTCCTGTTCCAGCGCCGTCAGCACCGCGTCGCTCACCAGCGGCGGCAGCGGGCCGGACGCGTCGCGCGGGAGATAACGGATCGTCACCGGATAACGGCGGCCTTCGCTCGTGATCACCGGCGCGCCGCCGAGAAGCTTCGACACCGACTCGCCGTCGAGCGTCGCGGACATCACCAAGATTTTCAGGTCCTCGCGCAGATGTCGCTGGCTGTCGAGGCACAGTGCCAGCGCCAGATCGGCATGCAGATGGCGTTCATGGAACTCGTCGAAAATGACCAGACCGACGTTCTTCAATTCGGGATCACCCTGCAAGCGTCGCGCCAGGATGCCCTCGGTCAACACCTCGATGCGCGTCTTCGCCGAGACCAGGTTGTCGAAGCGGATGCGGTAACCCACGGTCTGCCCCGGCGCCTCGCCGCGCAACTGCGCCATGCGCGCGCACGCCGCGCGCGCCGCCAGGCGGCGCGGTTCGAGCATGAGAATGGTTTTTCCGCCGAGCCAGGTTTCGTTCAGCAGCGCGAGCGGAACGTGGGTGGTCTTGCCGGCGCCGGGCGGCGCTTGCAAGACCACGGAACGATGGGCAGAAAGCGCCTGGCGCAGCTCGGGCAAGGCGTCATCGATGGGCAGGCCACTCATGGCGGCGAGTCTACTCGAAACGCCGGCGGGCGCTAAGTCGGCGGTGACGACGGTTCCTGTTTGTCTCTTCCGCCGGGCGCGGAATGGATGCTGCGCTTCCCGTAAAACGCGCGCGTTTCAGCGTACACCGGGGCAAGATCGATCTGATAAAACCCGAGACCGCCGCGGCGCAGATAAAGTGTGTACGACGCTCCGGGCTTGAACTGTTGCCAGTACTCGATACCCTGCCCGAACTCAATGACCGGCAGTCCGGCTTCGAGCGGTTCGAGACGCACGTATTCGCGCAGCACGTATTCATGCGGCTGCGCGCCCGCGGTGTCCGTGTACCGGTTGAGCCGCAGCAGGCCCGGGTACATCGCCAGCCCCGCGTCCAGACCGATCATCAGCGAAAGCGCGATGGCGATCACGGGCGGCAATTTCGCCCCGCTCAGCCAGCGATAGGCGAGAACGGCGGCGGCCACGCCGGCCAGCGTCCATATCGTCCAGGGAAGAAAACCTGCATAGGTCTCATCGAGCACGACGAGATCCACCGCGCCATAAAGGCCGATCACAAGGAGCAACATCACGGTGACGGCGGCATGCTTGTTCTTGAACAGATCGAACATGAGCGGACTCGACGCGTCCGGCCGCTGAATCGCCACGTTGCGCGCCCGCAGCGCGCGCACCAGCGCCGACTCCTCGGCGAGGCGCATCCCCTCCTCCGGTGCGATGCGCTTGCGCCGCATCTGCATGCGCTCTTTCTGAAGCCGCAATACCGTTTCACGCGGCGTATCCGACGCCACCCATTCGTGAACCGGAACTCGTTGCGTTCGCGTCCCATCGCTTAGCACAAGCACGGGGGAAGCCGCTCCGAGCACGAGGCTGAGCTCGGTCTTTCTGAGCCGCGCCCAGGGAAAAAACCAGCCGCGCGGCGTGAACGGCAGCCGCAACCGCGACATGCGTTGAAGCGCAATGCCGCTTTCGTCAACCACGATCTTGTCCTTGAGGCGCGCCGGCTGCTCTATGGCGAGGTACGACATGATGAACGGCATCGAGATCACGGCAAGCAGATGATCCGGGCGGTCCGTCAGCGCATTCCACAGGCCATGCCACAAGCGTTCCTGTGCCTGCGGGTCGGTGGAAAAAATCTGCCACATCACCGCCAGAATCAGAACGGGCGTCAGCAGTATCAACGCCAGCGCGATCCAGTGTGCCCGGCGCGCCATCGGATGCAGCGATTGCCACCGCACGAGAACGACGCTACCGGGTTGGGAATCCAGGCGGGTGTTCATGTTCTCCCTTTGTTCGCGAGACGTTTGAGTTCAGTCTAGCAGCCGGTCGGACCGGCACCAGCGCGCTGGCTCGAAACCGGGGCAGCCGCTACTATAAAACAGGTATGGAGACTCTCCGCACACTGCGCACGATCGATCGAGTCGCCCTGGGTTATCGTCTCCATCGCGAAGGAACCGCGCCGCGACGGCTGATCGTGTTGCTGCACGGCGTCGCCAGCAACATGAGCCGCTGGTCCGAATTCGTGGAACAGACGTCGCTGAAGCAAACCTGGGATCTGCTGCGGCCCGACCTGCGCGGCCACGGCGAGTCCTTTTTGCGCGGCCGGCTGGATCTGGCGACCTGGTGCCGGGACTTGCGGGATATCCTCGACGCAGAGGGCTGCGATCAGGCGCTGCTGGTCGGGCACAGCCTCGGAGCGCAGGTCGCCGTGCAATTCGCGACACGGTATCCGGCGCGCGTGCGCGGGCTGGTTCTCATCGACCCGATTTTTCATCAGGCGCTGCGCGGCGGCATGCGGATGCTGGGCCGGTTGCGTCCGGTGTTCATGGCGGTCGCCGGGTTCATCCGGCTGCTGAACCGGCTGGGGCTGCACCGGCGGCATATTCCGTCACGCGATTTGCGGCAACTCGACGAGAAAACCCGGCGCGATCTGCTCGCCGCCGGGAAACAGCGGGAGATGATCGAACTGTATTCCTCTCCCTGGGAGGACCTGAAATTTTTTCCGGTGGCGAGCTTTCTGCAGGAACTGATCGAGATCACCCGTCCGCTGCCGGAACTGACGCGGATCCAGGTTCCGATCCTGGCGCTGCTTTCCAGCGGCATCACCTACACCGATCCCGCAATCACGAAAGAGATGCTCTCCGAACATCCGCAGGCGCAGACCGTTACGATCGACGCCTATCATTGGCCGCTGACGGAAAAACCGCGCGAGGTTCGCGAGGCGATCGAAAAATGGTGCGCGCGCTTCGCGGTGTAGGTATGCCAGATTCACGCCGGCGCCGGTCGGCGCCGGCGTGAATCTGGAGGTTCGTCAGGGCCGGATGGCGATGAACAATTTCCGTCCGTGCCGGTTGAGCAGCAGCAGCGTGCTGTCCTTTTTGGAAAGCTTGCCGCTCAGGCGCTTGAAGTCGCTCGTGTTGCGCACCGGCTGACGGTTGATTTCCATGATCACGTCCCCTTCCTGCAAGCCCGCGTCCTCGGCGGCGCTGCCCTGCTCGACGCCGGTGATGACCACGCCCGCGATTCCGCCGGACAAGCCGAGCTGACGCGCGATGTCGGGCGTCAGGTTGCGCACCTCGACGCCGGCCAGTGCCGTGTCCTTGCCGTCGCCCTGGACCGTGTCGCCTTCCACCTGCGCGACATCCTTCGGCTGCTCGGAAATTTTCACTTCGAGCGTCACCGGTTTCTTCTCGCGCAGCACTTCCACCTTCACGGTCTTGCCGACCAGGGTCTGTGCCACGGCGTTGCGCAGCGAGCCCGGGCCGTCGACGGCCTTGCCGTTGAACGCGGTGATGATGTCGCCGCTCTGGATGCCGGCGGCCGCGGCCGGGCTGTCCGGGATCACTTCGCTCACCAGCGCGCCGCGCGATTCCTTCATGCCGAACTGCTTGGCCAGATCCGGCGTGACTTCCTGGATCGAAACGCCGAGCCAGCCGCGCACCACCTTGCCGCTCTTGATCAGGCTGTCCATGACGGCGCGCGTCATGTTGCTCGGCACGGCAAATCCAATACCCATGTAGCCGCCGGAACGCGAGAAGATCGCGGTGTTGATGCCGACCAGCTGGCCGCGCGCGTTCACCAGCGCCCCGCCGGAGTTGCCGGGATTGATCGCGGCGTCGGTCTGGATGAAATCCTCGTAATCGGCGATGCCGACGTTGGCGCGCCCCACGGCGCTGACGATGCCCTGCGTCACCGTCTGATTGAGCCCGAAGGGATTGCCGATGGCGAGCACGTATTCGCCGACCTCCAGCTTGTCCGAATCGCCCCACGGCAGCACCGGCAGATCCTTGGCGTTGATCTTGACCACGGCGATGTCGGATTTCGGATCGGTGCCCACGACCTTGCCGGTGAACTCGCGCTTGTCGTTCAGCAGCACCTTGATCTCGTCGGCCTTGGCCACGACGTGATTGTTGGTGACGATGTAGCCGGCGGAATCCACGATCACGCCGGAGCCGAGGCTGTTTTCGCGCCGGTCACGCGGCATCTGGAAACGGTGAAAAAATTCCTCGCCGAAGAACTGGCGGAAAAACGGGTCATCCATGAACGGCGACGACGTCTCGGCGCCCTGCTTGACCACGCGGGTGGTGGAGATGTTGACGACGGCGGGCATGACTGCCTTGACCACCGGGACGAAGTTCGGCGGCGTGGGTCCGGACAACGCCGGCGCGGCTGTCGTTTCGGCCGGACTGCTCGCGGCACTGGGCAACCAGTCGAAGCGCGAGCTGAAAACGATGCCGGCCAGTATGCCGGTGACGAGAAACACGCCGGCAATGATGCCGACCTTGAACGAACGACGATCCAATGACATAGCAATCCTCCCGGTTTACGGGCTATTTTATCTATGACACATGGAGTGAGGAACCCTCAAAAAGTTCCGCCGCCTTCCGGCGACTCTTTTTCGAGGCGACGGCTCTGGCAGCGGCGTCCCTACGCGACGCCGGCCTTTTTCCCGGCGGTGCGCGGCTTGCGGAAAACCAGCTCGTCGCCGGCCACGTCGACCTCGATGACGTCCTTCGGTCCGAACTTGCCGGCCAGGATTTCCTGCGCCAGCGGATTCTCCACGTGCTGCTGAATCGCGCGTTTGAGCGGTCGCGCGCCGAACACCGGGTCGAATCCGGCCTCGGCCAGCTTATCGAGCGCCTTCGGCGTGAGCGCCAGGTCCATCTCGCGCGCCCGCAGACGCTCGCGCAGATACTGAACCTGCAGCTCGGCGATGCGGTGTAGTTGCTCGCGTCCGAGCGGGTGGAACACCACGATGTCGTCGATGCGGTTGATGAACTCGGGCCGGAAATGATTCGCGACCACGTTCATCACCGCCTGTTTCATCTTGTCGTAGTTCTCTTCGCCGGCCAGTTCCTGAATCAGGTTCGAACCCAGGTTGGACGTCATCACCACGACGGTGTTGCGGAAGTCCACCGTGCGCCCCTGACCGTCGGTGAGACGGCCGTCGTCCAGCACCTGCAACAACACGTTGAACACGTCGGGATGCGCCTTCTCGACCTCGTCGAGCAGGATCACGGAATAGGGTTTGCGGCGCACCGCCTCGGTGAGATAACCGCCCTCTTCGTAACCGACGTAGCCGGGCGGCGCGCCGATCAGGCGCGCCACGGAATGCTTTTCCATGAACTCGGACATGTCGATGCGCACCATGGCCTCGTCGCTGTCGAACAGGAAATGGGCGAGTGCCTTGGTCAATTCGGTCTTGCCCACGCCCGTGGGTCCGAGGAACAGGAACGAACCGTAAGGCCGGCGCGGATCGGACAGTCCGGCGCGCGAACGCCGGATGGCGTTCGACACCACGCGGATCGCCTCGTCCTGGCCGACCACACGATGATGCAGCGCCTCTTCCATGCGCAGCAGCTTGTCGCGCTCGCCTTCCA
>JACQER010000201.1 GCA_016200465.1 Gammaproteobacteria bacterium
ATACTCGCACAACCAACCAAGGTAAAAAGCAATACAGCAAATATCTGTCTTTTCATGAGGTACTCTATTAATTGTACTGTGTTATAAAACATGCCATTATCGCAACATCTTCAAGCAACCAAGGAGGTGGGACATGGGTAACAGCCTGGAATCGCGCTTTGAACGCTACAGCGATGCGATGGCAGAGGCACTGGGGCATATGGATCGGGCAACGCCAGCGCGCTGGTATCTGCGCGGGCTGATGTTGCCGGGACAGCGCAAGAGCGTTGAGCCGATGGCGGCGCGGGTGCATCCGCAGGATGTGCGCCAGGCGCACCAGTCGATGCACCATCTGGTGGCCGACTCGGAATGGAGCGATACGGAGCTGCTCGCTGCCGTAGCGCGCGAGGTGGCGCCGAAGCTGGGCGATGAAGGGCGGGCAGCTTGTTTCTGGATTGTCGATGACACGGGCTATCGCAAATACGGCACACATTCGGTCGGTGTGGCGCGCCAATACTGCGGCCAATTGGGCAAGACAGACAACTGTCAGGTGGCGGTGAGCCTGTCGCTGGCCACCGCCGGGGGCAGCCTGCCGCTGGGCTACCGGCTGTATCTGCCGCGCGAATGGGCCGAAGACAAGCGGCGATGCAAGCGTGCGGGTGTGCCGGAAGGGATTGCTTTTGCGACCAAAGGCGAAATCGCGTGGGGGCAGATCGAGGCGGCGCTTTCTGCCGGAGTTCCGCGCGGCACGGTGCTCATGGATGCGGGCTATGGCGATGAAGCGGCGATGCGTGATCGGCTGTCGGCAAACAATTTGCCATATGCGGTTGGCATACGACCGGCCACCGCGGTCTGGTGGGGCGAGTATCAACCTGCGCCCGCACCGGTTAACGAGGGGCGAGGGCGACCCCGCACACGAGCAGTGCGCGATGAAGCTCACCAGCCAATCGGCGTGCGCGAACTCGCGCAGGCGTTGCCGGCGACCCGCTATCGCACGCTGACCTGGCGTGAAGGTACGAACGCCCCGCTCTCCTCGCGCTTCGCGCGGGTGCGCGTGCGCACCGCGCAGGCCAACCAGCTTCGCGGGGAAGAATGGCTGCTCGTCGAATGGCCCAAAGGTGAAACCGGGCCGACCCGTTACTTCCTGTCCACGCTGCCCGCAAACATCTCCTTCAAGGAGTTGGTGGGCACCGTCAAGATGCGCTGGCGCATCGAGCGTGACTACCGGGAACTCAAGCAGGAGGTCGGGCTCGGCCATTACGAAGGGCGCAATTGGCGCGGCTTCCACCATCACGCGAGCCTGTGTATCGCGGCTTATGGTTTTCTGATGCTGGAGAGGTTGTCCGGGGCTAAAAAAAACTCCGCTCGACTCAAAGCGCCTCCCGTACCCGAAGGCTTCAGCCCGCGCGGGACTCGCGCCGATGCAGCGGCACATCCCGTGGTCGATCTCGACCGTGCGCTTTCGCCTGGCCCGATCCATCGCCAGAAGTCTTTCACAATGCCCTTGTTGCGGAAAACCGTTCGCATGGGGCATGAGAAATTAACCCAACAGGGGAAATCCCCCGGCTATGCCGGGGTGACAGTAGAAGTTTGACATTTACGGGAGTCCATCAGCGACACTCCAACTCGTGAGCCGCCAAGCACACTGAGAAAGGAGAGTCGAGATGGACGACAGCGAAAGCCTAAGCCATAGCAAGTGGGAGTGCAAATACCACGTGGTATTTATTCCGAAGTGTAGAAGGAAAAGTTTGTACGAGCAGTTGAGGCCGCACCTTGGAGAGGTATTCAGGAAACTGGCCAAGTACAAGGAGAGCAGCGTAGAGGAAGGGCACTTGATGCAGGATCACGTGCATATGTTGATATCGATCCCGACGAAGTATTCGGTATCGCAGGTGGTGGGGTATATCAAAGGCAAGAGCGCGATCCATTTGGCCCGGATGTACGGGGAGCGCAAGCGCAACTTTGTGGGGCAGCACTTTTGGGCGAGGGGATATTTCGTATAAACGG
>JACQER010000202.1 GCA_016200465.1 Gammaproteobacteria bacterium
CCGTTGCCGATGATGATCAAGCCCAGCGCCGGCATCAGCAGCGCGGGAAACGCCATCGCAAAGTGGCCCATGGCCATGACCAGGCCGCCGATCAGGATCGCCTTGCGGTAGCCGAGATAGCGGTCGGCCAGATAGCCGCCGACGATCGGCGTGAGATACACCAGGGCGGTGTACGTCCCGTACACGGCGAGCGCATCGCTGCGCGGATAGCCCAGCGCGTTGACCAGGTACAGCACCAGCAGCGCGCGCATGCCGTAGTAGCTGAAGCGTTCCCACATCTCGGTGAAGAACAGCGTGGGCAACGCGGCGGGATGACGCTCGCCATGCGCGGCGGCGTGCGGGGGCGTGGCTCCGGTGACGCTAGGGAAAGTCTGCATAAGTCCTCCGTTCGTGGTGAGCCCGTCGAACCATGAACGGAGGACGGTGTCGAATCAACGCCTTGTGCCGTTCACCCTTCGACAAGCTCAGGGCGAACGGCATATGTTCAGAGCTTCCCTGGTGGTCATGTCCTGATTCCCGTCTGAGCTAACCCATTTTTATCTGACATGCTAATTTAACATCCTGCCATTCTCGCTCAACTCGTTGTTCCATCGCCGCTTCACGCGTCGGCACTAAAGCTTTGCAACGAAGTCATCTTGACAAGTGATGGGCATCACGGCGAAATGTGCGAGCCACAGCAGCACCTGCCATAACGCCGCATGGCTGATTCTTTGAGTTCAGGGACAGAATAAAAATGAAAAACTCCACAGGCCTTCGCCAAACTGTGAAATCATGGAGGATAAATCATGTTAACCAAAACCGTATCAGGCGCGCTCATGCTCGTCTTGCTGGGTTACGGCGGTATCGTTTCGGCGCGGTATCTCAGCAGTGATCCAATTGGGCTCCCAGGCGGACTGAATACCTACGCGTATGTAGACAATAATCCACTACGTTGGGTAGACCCGCTTGGATTGACGAAGATTAAAGTCAATATAAAGCGAGGCACAATGCTGGTTGATCCGGAGCAACCCCCTCGTCAACCTTACATGATGCTAATTACTTCCGGAAAGAGCGAATGCACGAACAAGCCTGAGTGCGCTGACAAAAAAGACAAGGGGCCCATTCCTCCCGGAAACTACACGGCGGATATCGAGCGGCTTTCGAATCCGAACAGGCTTTATGACATTTATAAATTGTTGAGAGGATACGGGGATTGGGGGGATTGGAATGTTCCACTAATACCAAATCCGGGCACCAAGACGTTTGGGCGGAGTCGCTTCTATATGCATGGCGGTTTCCGCCCAGGATCTGCCGGATGTATTGATTTCGGAGGGGGTGTCTTTGGAGATAAGATGACGGATCAGTTGTTAAAGGATCTGTTGGCAGATCCCGATAAGAAAGTACCGGTTTCCGTTCAGTAGGATGGGATATGAATAAACGAAACAAGATGGCTCTTCTGGGGGCAACGATCCACTTAGTGGCTTGGTTTGCGGTCGATCTCATCGCAAACTGGCCGCCTTCCCCTCCCGTCGCAGGCAGTTTCCATGAATTTTTACCTTGGTGGTCGGCGCTTTATTTTGGATATGTATTCAACGTAACGCTTGCAGCCACTGTTCCTCTTGCTATCTATCTAGTCGTACTTTCATCCCTGGAGAGCTGGTTTGAATGGAACATTTTTTTCTACGATGTCCCGTCATTTGCCTCCAGTCATTTCTGGCTCGCTTATCTGCTTTCTTTTCTGCTCTTTGCCAGCCCTATTGTAGTTAACACGTGTATACGATGGTTGCAGGGCTGGTGGGGACGAAAGTTTAATTCGAAATCATGAATCAATAGGGTCGAGCCAAATAGCAATAATTAAAAGGACCAAGCTCGATTATTGATGAAGCAATTAAAAGGGCCGGTGTGATTTATCATTTATAACTCCGGCCACTTTAGCAATCAGGTCGGCTGCCCCGCCACAGCTTTCACGAACAATTCGAAGCTGCCGGTTGCCGGATCGTAGCCGTGCAGTTGCAGGCGGCGCGCGGAAAAAAGAACAGGCCCTGACGGGCCTGTTCGGGACTGCGATGCAGCGGAGTTTACGCCGCCTTGATGCCCAACTTGTTGCGCCAGCCCGGATAGAGCTTGTCGGCATCGCCCGGGAAGGATTCGAACGCACGCGCGAATTCCCGGTGCGTCTTCGCCCAATCGATCGGGTCGGCGCCGGCCTTCCAGCATTCGTAGGCCTGGCGCAGCGAGATCGCGCCGGCCGCCGGGCTGTCGATGTGGCCGTAGGAACCGCCGCCGGCGGTGTTGATCACGTTGCCGTGGCCGAGGTTCTGGAAGAAACCGGGCAGGCGCAGCGCGTTCATGCCGCCGGAGATGATCGGCGTGGTGGGCTTCATGCCGTACCACTTCTGGAAGTACACCGGACCCTGGCACTCGTCGCGCTCGATCATGTAGGCGATGATCTTGTCGTCGCCCTCACCTTCCATCTTGCCGTAGCCCATGGTGCCGACGTGAATGCCGGACGCACCCTGCAGGCGCGACATCTTGGCCAGCACGAAGGCGGTGTAGCCGCGCTTGGCGGACGGCGAGGTCACGGCGCCGTGGCCGGCGCGGTGGTAGTGCAGGTACTGGTTCGGGTACTGGCGCCGCGCGGTGGTCACCATGCCGGGGCCGCCGACATAGCCGTCAACCAGGAACGCCAGCTTGTCAGCATCCGGGCCGAAGGTTTCGAGCGCGAAGTCAGCGCGCGCGCACATTTCATAGTGGTCGTCGGCGGTGATGTTGAGCGAGAACAGCTTGGCCTCGCCGGTTTCGTCCTGGGCGCGTTTCAAGGAGTCGTACACCAGCGGCAGGGTCTTCTTCAGCGGCGAGAACACCTGGTTGCCCTGCGGCTCGTCGTTCTTGATGAAGTCGCCGCCGAGCCAGAATTCATACGCCGCCTTGGCGAACGGTTCGGGGCGCAGGCCAAGCTTGGGCTTGATGATGGTGCCGGAGATGTAGCCGCCGTCCTTGACCGGACGACCGAGGATGCGCCACAGGTCGGAGATGTCCTTGGCCGGACCGTCGAACATCTGGATCACGCGCTCGGGCACGTAGAAGTCGACCATCTTGGCGTGTTCCACGTCGCCCATGCCTTGGTTGTTGCCGATGGTGAGGGTCAGGAACGACACCAGCATGAAGCGGCCGTCGGTGACGTTGCGATCGAACAGCTCCAGCGGATAGGCGATGCGCATGTCCTCGCTGGCTTCGTTGATGTGGTACACCAGCGCGTCCACGCCCTTGGTAAAGTCGTCGGTGGTGCAGACTTCCACGTTGGTGCCGGTGGAGGACTCGGCCGCGAAGTGCGCGGCGGTGGCGAGGTAACCGTAGCCAGCCTTCGGCTTCATCTTGTAGGCGACCAGGATGTGCTGGCCGCCCTTGATCAGGTCGGCTTCCTTGAGGTCGAGGTTGGAATAGCGGCTGGATTGATCGTGTGCCATGAGGTTCTCCGAATGTATAAAGTCAGGACAATTAACCATTAAGATAGGAGGACTATAATTCATATGGTCTATAAGAAATATTCAGAATTAATGATATGATCTGAAACTAATTCTTATGTTAAAGCCGACGCTCCGCCAACTCGACATACTCGAGGCCGTTGCCCGCTGCGGGAGCTTTTCCCGGGCGAGCGCCGAACTGCACCTCACCCAGCCCGCTGTCTCCATGCAAATCAAGCAGTTGGAGAGCGTTCTGGGGCTCGCGCTGTTCGAACATATCGGCAAACGCATTCACCTTACCGCCGCCGGCCAGGAAACTCTGCAAGCCGGCCGCGCCATCGGGCGCGAGCTGCTTAATCTGGAAAACACCCTGGCCGAGTTGCAGGGGCTGAAGGGCGGAACACTGACCGTATCGGTGGCCAGTACCGCGAGTTACTTCACGGCACGATTGATGGCGCTGTTCCGCCAGGCGCATCCGGATGTGCGCGTCAGTCTTAACGTGGTCAACCGCGAAACGCTGTTGCAACACCTGGCCGAAAACAGCGTCGACCTGGCGCTGATGGGCCAGCCTCCGGAAGGTCACGACCTCGAGGCACAGCCCTTCATGGACAATCCGCTGGTGGTCATCGCCGCGCCAACCCACCCGCTGGCCAAGGCGCACAACATCCCGCTGTCACGCCTGGCCGAGGAGCCCATCGTCGGTCGCGAACCGGGCTCCGGTACACGTAGCGCGGTGGAAAAGTTTTTCGCGGAGCACGGCCTGACACTCAAGGCCGCCATGGAAATGAACAAGAACGAGGCGATCAAGCAGGCGGTCGAGGCGGGGCTGGGTCTGGGGGTGGTGTCGCTGCATACCGTGCAGGCCGAACTCGCGGCGCAACATCTGCGTGTGCTCGACGTGCAGGGCTTCCCGTTGCGGCGCCAGTGGTATCTGGTGCAGCGGCACGGAAAGCGGCTGAGTCCGGCGGCGCATGCTTTCGCACAGTTTGTGCTGAACGAGGCGGGACAGGTAGCGCGACTGGAAGAGACGACCTGAACGCCGACGCGTCAACGCGGCAATGCAGGCGGCGTCCCGGTTGTCATAGCATCAACGCGTAAGACCGGCATACAGCATGGGCAGCCGCTCCGGCAGGCGGTTGACGTGATCCACCACCATGTAACTCTTGGAACCGAAGATGCGCGAGACGTACTCGTCGGCGTTCGGGTCGAGCGTGAGACAGAAGGTACGCACGCCGCGCGTGGCCAGCTCCTCCACCGCCTTCTTGGTGTCGTGGCGCAGGTACTGCGGATCGCGCACGTCGATGTCGGCCGGTTCGCCGTCGCTCACGAGCAGGATCAGCTTCTTCTGCTCCGGCTGCCGGAGCAGGAACGACGCCGCGTGGCGCAGCGCCGCGCCCATGCGCGTGGACAACCCGCCCTGCATGCCGGCGAGTTTGGCCTTCACCTCGTCGCCATAGTGATCGTCGAAATCCTTGAAGCGGTAGTACTGCACGTCGTGCCGTCCATCGCTGGCGAAACCGTGAATCGCGAACGGGTCGCCGACGCGGTCGATCGCCCACGACAGCAATGACGTCGCCTCGCGCGCCAGCTGGATCACCGGCCGGTCGCTGTCGCCAAGTTTTTCGTTCGTGGATTCCGACAAGTCGAGCAGCACCAGCACCGCGAGGTCGCGCACCTTGCGTACGATGCGGATGTTGATGCGCGTGTCCGGCGTCTGACCCATGCGCATATCGATCATGGCGCGGATCGCGGCGTTGAGATCGATCTCCTCGCCGTCCTCCTGACGCCGGAAACGCTGCACGCCCTCCGGCTGCATGGCGTCGATGATGTGCCGCAGGCGCGCGGCCACCGGCTTGTTCTCGGTAAGAATCCTGTCGATCTCGCGGGGATCGCCCTGCTTCTGGCGTTTCTCCAGCACCGTCGCCCAGTTCGGCCGGTGCAGCTGTACGTTGTAATCCCACTCCTGGTAATGATACGGCTCGCTGACGGGCTCTTTGCCTTCCAGTTCGTTAATCGTGCAGCCTTCCTGGTCGAGGTAGAACGGTTCATCCAGCACCCAGATCTCCTGGGCGTCGTCGCCGGCCAGCTCGCAGTCGAGTTCGTTCACCATTTCCATGGTCGTGACATGCTTGCGCACCTGCTTGGGCGCCGGTACGTATTCGGCCTGATGCCAGGCGATCTCGTCCGAGGCCCAGCAATAGCGGTTGTCGTCCCGGTACGGGATCGCCATCGACTCGAGCACGCGCAACGACGGAATGCCGCCGCGTTCGCCGAGCCGGTTGTACAGCGTCACGCCCAAGTCCCAGGACAGCCG
>JACQER010000208.1 GCA_016200465.1 Gammaproteobacteria bacterium
CGACCGCGCCGGGGAAGGCGCCTACGTGCCGCTGGCACACCAATATCCCGGCGTGCCGGCACAGCTTGGTCGTAACGACGTGCTGGAAAAGCTGAAGCCGCTGCTGGAAGACGAAGCGCATCCCAAGATCGGACAAAACTTCAAATACGACATGAGCGTGCTCGCCAATTACGGCATCCGCTTCGCCGGCATGCGTTACGACACCATGCTCGAATCCTACGTGCTCGACTCGACCGCCTCGCGCCACGACATGGACTCGCTCGCGCTCAAGTATCTTGGTTACAAGACGGTCAAATACGAAGACGTCGCGGGCAAGGGCAAGCACCAGATCAACTTCAGCGAAGTACCGCTGGAGCAGGCCACGACCTATGCGGCCGAGGATGCCGACATCACTTTCCGTCTGCACGAGCACCTGTGGCCGCGGCTGAACGAGGTGCCGACGCTCGTGAAGTTGTTCAACGAGATCGAAGTTCCGCTGGTGCCGGTGCTGGCGCGCATGGAACGCAACGGCGTGCTGATCGACGTCGCGATGCTGAAGACGCAGAGCAGCGAACTGGCCAAGCGCCTGCTCGAGATCGAGCACGAGGCGTATCGCCTCGCGGGCCAGCCGTTCAACATGGGTTCGCCCAAGCAGATCCAGGAAATCCTCTACGATAAACACCAGCTGCCGGTGCTCAAGAAAACGCCCACCGGCCAGCCGTCGACGGCGGAAGAGGTGCTCCAGGAACTGGCGCTCGACTATCCGCTGCCGCAACGGATACTCGATTACCGCAGCCTCGCCAAGCTCAAGTCCACCTACACCGACAAACTGCCGGAGATGATCGACCCGAAAACCGGACGCGTGCACACCTCGTATCACCAGGCGGTGGCGGCGACCGGGCGGCTGTCCTCGACCGACCCGAACCTGCAGAACATTCCGGTGCGCACCGCCGAAGGCCGGCGTATCCGTCAGGCGTTCATCGCATCGCCCGGTTACAAGATCCTGTCAGCGGATTACTCGCAGATCGAGCTGCGCATCATGGCGCACCTCTCGGGTGACCCGGGTCTCATCCATGCCTTTGCCGAGAACCTGGACGTGCATCGGGCGACTGCCGCGGAAGTGTTCGGCGTGGCGCCGGACAGCGTGAGCGATGACATGCGTCGCGCCGCCAAGGCGATCAACTTCGGGCTCATCTACGGCATGTCGGCCTTCGGGCTGGCGAAGCAGTTGCGCATCGAACGCGTCGCGGCGCAGGAATACGTCGAGCGTTACTTCAGGCGCTATCCCGGCGTGCGCGAGTTCATGGAGCGCACGCGCGAGACCGCGCGCCAGCAGGGTTACGTCGAGACGCTGTTCGGACGGCGGCTGCATACCTCCGAGATCAACGCCGCCAACATGAACCGGCGCCAGGCCGCCGAGCGCGCCGCGATTAACGCGCCGATGCAAGGCACG
>JACQER010000011.1 GCA_016200465.1 Gammaproteobacteria bacterium
CGCCGCCATCAACACGCCCACCAGCGCGAAGCCCATGGCAATTTCGTAGGCGACGATCTGCGCCGCGGAGCGCAGGCTGCCGAGAAACGCGTACTTCGAATTCGACGCCCAGCCGGCGATGATCACGCCGTACACGCCCATGGACGTGAGCGCCAGCACGAACAGCAGCCCGGCGTCGATGTTGGAAAGCCACAGCGTGTCGGTAAAGGGAATCACCGCCCAGGCCGCGAGCGCCGGGACGAACGCGAGAATCGGCGCGAACACGAACAGGAAACGGCTCGCCTTGGTCGGAACGATGATCTCCTTGAGCAGCAGCTTCACGGCGTCGGCGATCGGCTGCAGCCAGCCCTTGGGACCGACGCGGTTCGGGCCGATGCGCACCTGCATGTAGCCGATGATCTTGCGCTCGGCATAAGTGAGATAGGCGACCGACAGCATCAGCGGCACGAGGATCAGGATGATCATGCCCAGATTGAGCAGCAGCACCTGCGACCAGTCGGGGAACGCGCTCCACACGCTCATCAAATACTTCGTCATGAGGCGGCCCTCACCGTCACCGGCCCGTGCGCGCCGAGCATGACCGTTTCCGGATACCCGGCCGGCACCAGCACGCAACCCTCGGGCACGCGCGCGTCCGCCACCAGTTCGAGACGCACCACGCCCTGCGGCGTGACCAGTTGCACGTTGCTGCCCGGCTCGAGACCGAGCTTGCCCGCCTGGACGGCGTTCATGCGCGCCGCGGGCGGCGGATTGTCGGCGGTTTTCTGCAGCGAAGGCGCGCGGCGCACGATCGGATCGACCGCGTAGATCGGCACTTCGGCGAGGCGCATGAGCTGGCCCGTGGCCGGCGCCACGTCATTTTTGGCGTCGTTGATGACATACGGGAACGACGTCGCGGCCGGACCGGCATCCGGCAGATCGATCTCGCGGCGCACGTCATCCACGCCGCCCTGCTCGAAACCGGGCAGACCCAGGAGACTGCCCAGCATGCGCAGGATTTTCCATCCCGGACGCGAATCCGCGAGCGGCGCGACCGCGGCGGCAAATTCCTGGCGCCGGCCTTCGGCGTTGACGAACGTGCCGTCGGTTTCGGTAAAAGGCGCGAGCGGCAGCCACACGTCGGCGTATTCCACGGCGCGCGTGCGGTACGGCGAAGGCTTGGACGTCGTCATCATGACCACGAATTCCGCGGCACGCATGGCGGTCGAAGCAGCGGCGCCGTCGAGACAGTCCAGTTCCGGTTCGAGGCCGAGCAGCAGGCAGGCCTTCAAGGGATTGTGCAGCATGTCATGTGCCGTGCGTCCGGCGGTGGCGGGTTTACCGGCCGCGCCGCGATGCGGCACGCAGCCCGCGAGCCAGGCGCCGGCGCCGTTGGCGTCGGCCAGCTGGCCGAGTCTGGCGCCGCAGGCGTCGGCGATGAACTGCGCCAGCGCGCGCAGATTGCCAGCCTGCGGATGACCGAGCGCGAAACTGCCGAGCAGCACCGAAGTGTTCGTGGCTCGCGCCAGCTCCTCGGCGATGGCCTGTTCCATCACGCCGGGCTTGACGTCGCGGAAATATCCGGCAAAGGCGGGAGGGAACTCCACCTTCTTGAGCACGCTCAGCGCGCGCGCCACGCCCGCCAGTGCGCGCAGCATCTGCGCCGGAGCGGCGATCACCTTGCCGGCCGGCTTGAAACTGAAGTCGTAATCGACCGGATTGACGGCGAAAATACGCGCGCCTTTCAGCACGCTCTTGCGCAGCCGCAAATTCACGAGCGGCTGGTCCTTGCGCGGGTTCGCGCCGATCAGCAGCGCACCGTCGAGATGCTCGAGCTCCGCGAGCGGCCGTCCGAGCGACGGGAACAGCGGCGCGGCGGCGTCATCGCTGAAATCCGTCTGGCGCAGACGATGATCCACGTTGCCGCTGCCGAGCGCGCGCATCAGCTTCTGCAACAGATAAAATTCCTCCAGCGTCGAGCCGGGCGAAGCCAGCGCGCCGAGACTTTCAGGTCCGTGCGACATCAGCACCTTCTTTATCCCGCTCACCGTGTATTCGAGCGCCGTGGTCCAGTCGGTTTCCTCCCACTTCGTCCCGCGACGGATCATCGGCACGCGCAGGCGGTCTTCGCCGTTCAGCGCCTCGTAACTGAACCGGTCGCGGTCGGCGAGCCAGCATTCGTTCACCGCCTCGTTGTCGCGCGGCAGTACGCGCATCACCTGCCCGCGGCGCACCTGCACGTTGATATTCGCGCCGACGCAGTCATGCGGGCTGATCGAGGCGTGATCTTCGAGTTCCCACGGGCGCGCGGTGTAACGGAACGGCTTCGAGGTGAGCGCGCCCACCGGGCACAGGTCGATGACGTTGCCGGACAGCTCCGAGTCCACGCTGCGGTCGAGGAAGGTGCGGATCTCCGTGTGCTCGCCGCGGCCGAGGCCGCCGAATTCCATCACCCCGGCGACTTCCTGTCCGAAACGCACGCAGCGGGTGCAGTGGATGCAGCGCGTCATGTCGGTGGCGATCAGCGGGCCGATGTCCTTGTCCTTCACGATGCGCTTGGCCTCGGCGTAGCGCGACACGTCCTTGCCGTACCCGACCGCGAGGTCCTGCAGTTCGCATTCGCCGCCCTGGTCGCAGACCGGACAGTCGAGCGGATGATTGATCAGCAGGAACTCCATGGTGCTCTTCTGCGCGGTCCGCGCCCGGTCCGAACGGGTGTGCACGACCATGCCCTCGGCCACCGGCGTGGCGCACGCGGGCAGGGGCTTCGGCGCCTTCTCCACGTCCACCAGGCACATGCGGCAGTTGGCTGCGACCGACAGCTTGTTGTGATAGCAGAAGCGTGGGATGTAGATGCCCGAAGCGTCAGTCACCTCGATCAGCATCTGTCCCTTGCGCGCCGACAGCTTGCGGCCGTCGACTTCAATGGTGATAGCGCCCGGATCCCGAGGCGCAGCTCCTTCGGAGCCGGGCGCAGAACCGCCGCTTGCAGAGGGCGTGGGATTGGCTTTCACGTCAGCTCCTTGCAGGTGCTTCTCCCCGGAAGCGGCGGTATCGGAGGCCGGCGGTGTCTTGATGTCTTTCGGGTTGGCGCTCATGCGTGGCTCCCGTGCGTGCCGGGCAGGCAGCGGCGGTTCTCGATGTGATACTCGAACTCGCTGTGGAAATGCTTGATGAAACTTTTCACCGGCCAGGCCGCGGCGTCGCCGAGCGCGCAGATGGTACGGCCCTCGATGTTGCCGGCGAGATCGACGAGCATGTCCAGGTCCTGGGGCCTGCCCTCGCCGTGCTCGATGCGATGGATCACGCGCGACATCCAGCCGGTGCCCTCGCGGCACGGGGTGCACTGGCCGCAGGACTCCTCGTAATAGAAATGCGCGATGCGCGCCAGCGCGTGCACCATGCAGGTGGTCTCGTCCATCACGATGACGCCGCCCGAACCCAGCATCGAACCGGCCTTGGCGAGCGAATCGTAATCCATGGTCACTTCCATCATGACGTCGGCCGGCAGCACATTGGCCGAGGAACCGCCGGGAATCACCGCCTTGAGCCGGTGCCCGTTACGCACGCCGCCGGCCATTTCGAGCAGCTTTGCGAACGGCGTGCCCATCGGCACTTCGTAGTTGCCAGGCTTGTTGACATGGCCCGAGACCGAGAACAGCTTGGGCCCGCCGTTGTTAGGCTTGCCGATGTTGAGGAACCAGTCGGCGCCGTTGCGGAGGATGTCCGGTACCGACGCCAGTGTCTCGGTATTATTAATGGTGGTCGGGCGCCCGAACAGGCCGTAGTTCGCCGGGAACGGCGGCTTGAACCGCGGCTGGCCCTTCTTGCCTTCGATGGATTCGAGCAGCGCCGTTTCCTCGCCGCAGATGTAGGCGCCGGCGCCGAGATGAGTATATAAGTCAAAATCCACGCCCGCGCCGAGAATGTTCCGCCCCAGCAGCTTCGCGTCATACGCTTCCTTGAGCGCCGCTTCGAAGCGTTCGTACGGTTCCCAGAATTCACCGCGGATGTAGTTGTAGCCCACGGTCGCGCCGATGGCGTAACCGGCGATGGCCATGCCCTCGATCAGCGCGTGCGGGTTATAGCGCAGGATGTCGCGGTCCTTGAACGTGCCCGGCTCGCCTTCGTCGGAGTTGCACACGATGTATTTCTGGCCCGGTGTGTTCTTCGGCATGAAAGACCATTTCAGGCCGGTGGAGAAACCCGCGCCGCCGCGTCCGCGCAACGCGGACTTCTTGAGATCGTCGATGATTTTTTCCGGCGGCGTTTTTTCCCGGAGAATCTTTTTCCACGTCTCGTAACCGCCGCTCCCCTGGTACACCGAAAGGCGCCACGGCTGGTCGAGATGCTGATTCCTGAAACAAAGTTCGTTGGCCATGGCTATGCTATCGGGCGGCCTGCGGCCGTGTTGTACCGGTGGGTGACCGACCCACGTGGATCAATATTAATGTAGGGCGGGTTAGGCGTTTTTTGCCGTAACCCGCCGGATGATCTTTGTGTCGCCTTCGGCGACGATAAAAGGCTATGTGCGGGTGGCTCCGCCCCTGCACCCTGGGTGACTTTTCTTTGGATGGACAAAGAAAAGTCACCAAAAGAAATCCACCCCGGAGCGCACGCCGCTTCACAAGACGAAGCGGTCCCCTCCGTTCCTCGCCCCACCGGGCGCTCGCCAACTCGTCGGCCGCCTAAAACGCGGCTCGACTCAGACAGGGGCTCGCTTGAATGCCCCCGGTGCGGCTGCGGTACTCGGCGCGCGCTACGGGGGTTTAAAAAACCAACATTCACCAACCACCACGACGGAACTGACCGGTAGCTTTTTTCGAGTCCCCGTAGCCGCCGCCGAGCCTCGCAGCCTGAATCGGAGTCTTCGCGAGACTTCTGATCGAGCCCGAGGCGCGTATTTTGCGCCCGGCGAGTTAGGCGAGCGCCGATTCCGGCGAGAAGCGCAAGGGGTGTTCGGCGGCTCCGGGGCGTGCTTTCTTTGGTTTCTTTCTTTGCACGAGCAAAGAAAGAAACCCGCCCGCGGTGCGGGGAACCGCAATTAGGTTTTGAATCGTGCGCGCAGCGCACGCTACATTGATTCCGTGGGTCAGCCACCCACAAGTAACACGCGGCCGCAGGCCGCTCAAGACCTGTCGTCATCCCGCATGAGCACGATGTTGAAGTTCCCGGAACCATTTAATCCAAACTCTCCAGAATCTCATCCACCTTCTCGGGCGTGAGATTCTCATAATAAGTCTTGTCGACCATCATCATCGGCGCGCCGCCGCAGGCGCCCAGGCATTCGACTTCCTTGAGCGTGAACTTGCCGCCCGCGGTCGTCTCGCCGGGTTGAACGCCCAGCTTCTTCTGCAGGTGTTCCATGATGCGGCTCGAACCGTTCAGCAGGCAGGAGATATTGGTGCACACGCAGACCTTGTGCCGGCCGACCGGTTTCAGGTCGTACATGCTGTAAAAGGTCGCCACTTCATGCGCGGCGATCGCCGGCATTTCGAGATATTCCGCGACTGCCTCGATCAGCTCGACCGAAAGCCAGCCGCCGTTCTGTTCCTGGGCGATGCGCAGCGCCGCCATCACCGCCGCCTGTTTCTGGTCCGGCGGGTACTTCGCGATCTCGCGGTCGATCCCGGCGCGCGACGCCACGGTCAACAGTCCGATCTTCGAGGCGCGGCTCGACTGGGGCATCATCGGTCGATCTCCCCGAATACGATGTCGAGCGTGCCCATCACCGCCACCACGTCGGCGATCATGTGGCCGCGGGTCAATTCGTCCATCGCCGACAGATGCGCGAAGCCGGCGGAGCGGATCTTGACGCTGTACGGTTTGTTCGCGCCGTCCGAGACCAGGTACACGCCGAACTCGCCCTTGGGATGCTCGACCGCGGCGTAGATTTCGCCTTCCGGAACGCAGTAGCCCTCGGTGAACAGCTTGAAGTGATGGATCAGCGATTCCATGTCGTCCTTCATCTTCTCGCGCGGTGGTGGCGCCACCTTGCGGTCATCGATCATCACCGGTCCCGGATTGCGGCGCAGCCACTCCACGCATTGGCGGATGATGCGGTTGGACTGGCGCATTTCCTCCATGCGCACGAGGTAACGGTCGTAGCAGTCGCCGTTGACGCCGACCGGAATGTCGAAATCGAGACGATCGTAAACCTCGTACGGCTGCTTCTTGCGCAGATCCCATTCGATCCCGGAGCCGCGCAGCATCGGGCCGGTGAAGCCGAGTTGCAGGGCGCGCTCGGGCGACACCACGGCGATGCCGACGGTGCGCTGTTTCCAGATGCGGTTGTCGGTGAGCAGCGTTTCATATTCGTCGATGTGCTTCGGAAAACGCTCGGTGAAATCCCAGATGAAATCGAGCAGCGAGCCTTCGCGGTTGGCGTTCAGCCGCGCGATGTCGTTCGCGTCGCGCAGCGGCGAGGGCTGGTATTGCGGCATCGCGTCGGGCAGGTCGCGGTAAACGCCGCCCGGGCGGTAATACGTGGCGTGCATGCGCGCGCCCGACACCGCTTCGTAGCAGTCGAACAGGTCTTCGCGCTCGCGGAAGCAGTAAAGGAACACGGTCATGGCGCCGATGTCGAGCGCGTGCGCGCCGAGCCAGAACAGGTGATTGAGCACGCGCGTGATCTCGTCGAACAGCACGCGGATGTACTGCGCGCGGAGCGGCGGTTCGATCTCGAGCAGCTTCTCGATCGCCAGCACGTAACCGTGCTCGCTGCACATCATCGAGATGTAATCGAGCCGGTCCATGTAACCGATGGACTGGTTGTAGGGCTTGCTTTCTGCGAGCTTCTCGGTGGCGCGGTGCAGCAGGCCGATGTGCGGGTCGGCGCGCTGGATCACCTCGCCGTCGAGCTCGAGCACCAGGCGCAGCACGCCGTGGGCCGCCGGATGCTGCGGCCCGAAGTTCATCGTGTAATTTCTAATTTCAGCCACGGTACTCAACCTTTCAGAACGCCGTCTGTCATGGCACGTTCACGATGAATTTCAGTGGAGGCTAACATTCGCGCAGCGAATGTTAAGCGCGAAGCGCGGCCGACACTAAAGTTCATGGTGTAGTTGCGGATCTCAGCCATGACTCTCAGGCCCCATATAAATAATGAGGTGGGTTGCTCAAACTCCCGTAGCGCGCGCCGAGTACCGCAGCCCCACCGGGAGTAGTTAAGCGAGCCCGTGTTTGAGCCCGAGGCGCGTCTTTCGCGCCCGGCGAGTTGGTCGAGCGCCCGGTGGGGCGAGGAACGCAAGGAAGGTGTCGCGCGCTCCGGGCGTGCTTTCTTTTCGTCCCTTTTCTTTGCACGAGCAAAGAAAAGGGACCCAGGGTGCAGGGGCGGAGCCACCCGCACATAGCTTTTTAAATCGTGCGCGCAGCGCACGCTACATTGCAAGCTCTGGATCCCCACCTTCGCGGGGATGACAGCGGTCATCGTGTAATTTCTGAGCTCGTCCACGTGATATCAACCCTTGGCAAACCCTTCTTCCCGAATCACGCGCGGCACGAGTATGCGCGGATCGATCGAAACCGGCTGATAGACGACACGCTGCTTCTCGGCGTCGTAGCGCATCTCGACCTGGCCGATGAGCGGGAAGTCCTTGCGGAACGGATGTCCGATGAAACCGTAATCGGTGAGCAGGCGGCGCAGGTCCGGGTGCCCCTCGAACACGATGCCGAACAGGTCGAACGCCTCGCGCTCGTACCAGTTGGCCGAATTCCAGACGCCGGTGACGGACGCGATCAGCGGCATCTCGTCATCGAGATACGCGCGCAGGCGGATCCGCCGGTTGTGTTTCAGCGACAACAGGTGATACGCCACGGCATAGCGTGGTCCCTTTCTCGGACCGGCCGGCGACTCGCGGCCGTAATCGAGATAATCCACTCCGCACAGGTCCATGAGCTGCTCGAAGGCGAACGCAGGATCGTCGCGCAGCACGCGGCAGATCTCGACGATCCGGTCACGTTGCACTTCCAGCGTGAGCTGTCCGTGGGAATCGTGCACGGCGATGATCGCGTCACCGAATTTTTCCCGGGCGTGAGCGGCGAGGTCCTGACGCGTATCAGTCATGGTGCGGATTCCCTGGGTGCATCAGCGGGCGATGGTGTTGGTGCGGCGGATCTTGTTCTGCAGCTGGATGATGCCGTACAAGAGGGCCTCGGCCGTCGGCGGACAGCCGGGAACGTACACATCTACCGGCACGATACGGTCACAGCCGCGCACCACGGAATAGGAATAATGGTAATAGCCGCCGCCGTTGGCGCAGGAACCCATGGAGATCACCCAGCGCGGCTCGGCCATCTGGTCGTAGACCTTGCGCAGCGCCGGCGCCATCTTGTTCACCAGCGTGCCGGCAACGATCATCACGTCCGACTGGCGCGGGC
>JACQER010000213.1 GCA_016200465.1 Gammaproteobacteria bacterium
CTTCGAGGAGTTGACGGCGAAAGGCGAAGGAGTCGCTGCGTTCGACGGTCCACCTGTCGCGTAGATAGTGAAGCGTTCGGGCCGCGAGGGGCAGTGGTTACGCCGCGTGAGGCCCCGGTGACGAGGGCCATTGGCACGGAGTTCACGGTGGTGCTGACGCCGCAGGCTCACGCCAGGCTCACGCCCGCGCCGCAGTTCGCGCGCTGAGTTTCTTGACATGGTTATTTCGTGACAGTGACCTAGGCCGAAGTTCCAGCTCCTGAGAGGTGAAAGGTGTTTGTTTAGCTTCGCTTAGATCGTTTTGTGAAGTTATTTGTAGGCATGTATATAGTTATTATTGTGCTTGTGTTTGTTATGTTGCTGTGATATTGTGTAAGCATGTACGTCGCCTCCGTCCCCAACCGCAACTCCCCTCCCGCCTTCCTCCTCCGCGAATCCTACCGCCAGGACGGCAAAGTTAAAACTCGTACCTTGGCCAATCTCTCCCATCTCCCCCAGCAACAAATCCATGCCCTCCGCGCCGCCTTGGCCGGCTCTCTCCCCGTTGGCCCCTCCTCCTGGCCCGATTCCTTCCTCATCTCCCGCTCCCTGCCTCATGGTCACGCTGCCGCCGTCCTCGGCTGTTTGCGCAACCTCCAACTCGATTCCATCCTCGACCCTCTTCCCTCCCGCCACCGCGATCTCGTCCTCGCCATGATCGTCGCCCGCATCCTCGATCCAGCTTCCAAACTTGCCACCGCTCGGGGACTTCACTCCGACACTCTCCTCAGCAGTCTCGGCCAGTTGCTCCATCTCGATTCCGCCGACGAGGACGAACTCTACCAAGCCATGGACTGGCTCCTCCCACGACAGCCTCGCATCGAGCAGGAACTGGCCAAACGCCACCTCTCCAACGGCGCCCTGGTCCTCTATGACTTGACCTCTACCTATTTCGAAGGCCGCCATTGCCCGCTCGCCAAACTCGGTCACTCCCGCGACAACAAATCCGGAAACCCGCAGATCGTCTTTGGCCTGCTCACCAACTCTCAAGGTTGTCCCGTCGCCGTCGAGGTCTTTCCCGGCAATACCGGCGACCCGAAGACCGTTGCTGCCCAGGTCGACAAGCTCCGTCTTCGATTCGGTCTCTCCAATGTCGTTCTCGTCGGCGACCGCGGCATGATCACCAGCGCACGCATCCGCCAAGACTTGCCCGCCGCGCACGGTATCCAATGGATCTCTGCTCTCCGCGCCAACCAGATCCAGAAACTCGCCAAGGATGGCCAGTTGCAGATGTCCCTGTTCGACACGACGGATCTGGTCGAGATCGCTCATCCCGATTTCCCCGGCGAACGCTTGATCGCTTGCTTCAATCCCCTACTGGCCGAGGAGCGCGCCCGTAAAAGACCCGACTTGCTGGCCGCCACCGAAAAGCAGTTGGAGAAGATCGTCGTTGCCACGAAGCGTCCCAAACGTCCGCTCCGCGGCAAGCAAAACATCGGACTGCGCGCAGGCAAGATTCTCAACCGTTACAAAATGGGCAAGCACTTTCAGTTGCGTATCGAAGACGACAGTTTTCATTACCAACGCAAAACCGCCAACATCGAGCGCGAGCAAAGTTTGGACGGTATCTATGTCATCCGCACCAGTGTGGCGAAAGAAACCTTACCCAGTGAACAAGTCGTCGCCAGTTACAAGAGCTTGTCCGGCGTCGAGCGGGCCTTCCGCAGTTTGAAGACCGTCGATCTGCATGTGCGCCCCATCCATCACCGCCTGCCCGATCGCGTCCGCGCCCACATCCTGCTTTGCATGTTGGCCTATTACGTGGAGTGGCACATGCGCCAACTCCTGGCTCCCTTGCTGTTCGATGACGACGACAAGCCGCAAGCTCACGCCGCCCGCGCCTCCATCGTCGCTCCCGCACAACGCTCCAAGGCGGCCCAACTCAAGGCCAGTACCAAACAGACTGCCGACGGGCTAAAGGTGCACAGCTTTCAAACGATGCTCGGCGACCTGGCCACGATTGCCAAGAACAAAATCCAGCCCAAAGGCAAAACGCTCGCCGCCTTCGAGATGCTGACCACACCAACCCCATTTCAGCAGCGTGCTTTCGATCTGCTCGGCGTCACCCTTCGCCTCAACTAATCTATACGAATCGCCCGCAATCCCCTCTGTAGGCAGTAAGTAGCTCTCACGATGTCGCTAAGGCGTTGTTACGGTTATACTTGCTCTGATCAGAACTTGGAACTTCGGGCTAGCGCGGAAGGCCGCAGGTTCGTGAAGGAACAAGCCGCGCGAAGGGGCGAGCCTCCCCCGGGCGGCTCAAAGCTGGTTGCAAAACTCGCTCGGGCTAACAGCGTGCAGATCGCTCTGCGATTGCCATCGCCGGACCTTGCGAAGGCGAGGGAAATTGCCGCGCGCAAAGGAATCGGCTACCAAA
>JACQER010000206.1 GCA_016200465.1 Gammaproteobacteria bacterium
GAGGAAGGTGACCGGCATGCGCCGGCGCAGGCCGCCCATCTTCTGCATGTCCTGCTCGTGGTGCATGGCGATGATGACCGAACCGGCGGCGAGGAACAGCAGCGCCTTGAAGAACGCATGCGTCATGAGATGGAAAATGCCGACACTGTAGGCCGAGGCGCCGAGCGCGACCATCATGTAGCCGAGCTGCGACAGCGTCGAGTACGCGACCACGCGCTTGATGTCGTTCTGCACGATGCCGACCAGCGCCATGAGGAAGGCGGTGAGCGCGCCGATCACCAGCACCACCGACAGCGCCGTTTCGGACAGCTCGTACAGCGGTGACATGCGCGCCACCATGAAGATGCCGGCGGTGACCATCGTCGCCGCGTGGATCAGCGCCGAGATCGGCGTCGGGCCTTCCATCGAGTCGGGCAGCCACACGTGCAACGGCACCTGCGCCGACTTGCCCATGGCGCCGACGAACAGCAGGATGCAGGTGAGAGTCAGCAGGTTCCAGTCCGCGCCCGGGAACACGTGGATGGTCTTGGCCGTCATCTGCGGCGCAATGGCGAACACCGCGCCGTAGTCGAGCGTGCCGAAGGTCATGTAGATCGCGGCGATGCCGAGCAGGAAACCGAAATCGCCGACGCGGTTGACCAGGAACGCCTTGAGCTGGGCGAAGGTGGCCGTGGGGCGCGTGAACCAGAAGCCGATCAGGAGGTAGGACATGAGCCCCACCGCCTCCCAGCCGAAGAACAGCTGCAGGAAGTTGTTCGACATCACCAGCATCAGCATCGAGAAGGTGAACAGCGCGATGTAGCTGAAGAAGCGCTGGTAGCCGGGGTCGTCGTGCATGTAGCCGATGGTGTAGACGTGCACCATGAGCGACACGAACGTGACCACCACCATCATCAGCGCCGTGAGCGGATCGATCAGAAATCCGACCTCAAGAGGAATGCCGCCGGAGACGCCCCAGGTGTAGACCGGGCCGTTGAACACGTTGCCGGCGAGCACGTCCGGCAACACCACGAACGCCGACAGCGCGAACGCGAACGCGACGCCAAGGATGGTCACGCTGTGCGCGCCGACGCGACCGATCTTCCAGCCGAGCAGGCCGGCCAGAATCGCGCCCGCCAGGCACGACAGCGGGATCGCGAGGTAGATCAGTTTGTAGTCGACGTCGAATCCGAACATGGCCTAGTGCCGTTCCAACTCAAATAACATTAGGGCCGCCCAAATTCTCTTGTCGTGCATCATGTATCGTATATGTGTCATAAAATGGCTCGAAATAATTGGAACGGCACTAGCCCTTCAAACTGCTGAGATCGTCGACATTGATCGTCTGGCGGTTGCGAAACACCACCACCAGGATCGCCAGCCCGATGGCCGATTCGGCCGCCGCCACCGTGAGGATGAAGAACACGAACACCTGTCCCGCGGTGTCGCCGAGGAAATGCGAGAACGCGATGAAGTTGAGATTCACCGCGAGCAGCATCAACTCGATCGCCATCAGCAGGATCACGAGGTTCTTGCGGTTGAGGAATATGCCGACGACGCTCAGGGAGAACAGGATCGCCCCGAGTATCAGGTAATGCGCCAACGGTATCATCGCCCTCCCACTCCTTTTAAATATTTTTCTCACCGCAAAGACGCGAAGAGCGCAAAGGAAACAACAAAAAAATAAAACGACAAAGACTTTTCATGATTCTTTCTTTGCGTCCTTTGCGCCTTTGCGGTGATAACTATTAAACCTTCTTCTCCGTGCGCATCTTCACGATCCGCACCCGCTCGCCGGGTTCGATGTTGATCTGTTGCGCCGGATTCTGGTATTTGGTGTCCTTGCGGCGACGCAGTGTCAACGCGATCGCCGCCACGATGGCCGTAAGCAGGATCGCGGCCGCGATCTCGAACGGATAGGCGTAGACCGTGTACAGCAGCCGCCCGAGTTCGCGCGTGTTGCTGTGCCCCGCGGGCACGCTGCCCGGATCGGGCATCTGCGCCGGGCCGAAATGGTCCGAACCGAGAATGATCGCCATCTCCGCCACCAGCAACACCGCCACCAGTCCGCCGATCGGCAGGTATTCGCCGAAACCTTCGCGCAGGCGCACCAGGTTGATGTCGAGCATCATGACCACGAACAGGAACAGCACCATCACCGCGCCGACGTACACCAGCACCAGCGCGATGGCGAGGAACTCGGCCTGCAGCATCAGCCACAGCCCGGCGGCGCTCACGAACGCCAGCACCAGGAACAGCGCCGCCTTGACCGGGTTGCGCACGGTGATCACCATCGCCGCGGCGAACACCAGCACCGCACTGAAAAAATAAAAAATTATTTGTTTAAATTCCATAAATTATTTTTAACCGCCAGGGCGCCAGGGTCGCCAGGAAAAACGAAAAATATTCCGCTCCCAAACGCTTTATTTCCTTCATTACCCTGGCGCTCCTGGCGTCCTGGCGGTTCATTATCATTCATTATCTAACGATACTTCGCGTCCGCGGCGCGGTCCGCGGCGAGCTGCTTCTCGTACCTGTCGCCGACCGCGAGCAGCTGTTCCTTCGTAATAATATGTTCGCCGCGATTTTCGAAATGAAACTCGAAGATCCGTGTCTCGACGATGGAATCCACCGGGCACGACTCCTCGCAGAATCCGCAGTAGATGCACTTGAAGAGGTCGATATCGTAGCGCGTGGTGCGGCGCGTGCCGTCGGCGCGCTGCGCCGATTCGATGGTGATCGCGCCCGCCGGGCACACCGCCTCGCACAGCTTGCAGGCGATGCAGCGTTCCTCGCCGTTCGGATAGCGGCGCAGCGCGTGCAGACCGCGAAAGCGCGGGCTCATCGGCGTGCGCTCCTCGGGGTACTGGATCGTGATCTTGCGCGCGAACAGGTGCCGGCCGGTGACCATCAGGCCCTTCACCAGCTCGTAGAGCAGGAACGTGTTCAGATACCGTTTGAGCGTTTTCACCATGGCCGTCTCCTTCCACTCAGTGGAAGATGAACCCCCAGGGCGTGAGGAACATGACCGCGCCCATCACGCCGATCCACACCAGCGTCACCGGGATGAATACCTTCCACCCGAGGCGCATGATCTGGTCGTAACGATACCGCGGAAACGTCGCGCGGAACCACAGGAAACAGAAAAGAATGAAACTGATCTTGAACAACAGCCAGTGCACGCCGTTGCCGAGCGCGGTGCCGATCACCGGTACCGACAGGATCTTGGCGGGCAAGATACCGTCGAGCGGCGACAGCCAGCCGCCAAGGAACATGATCGCGCACAGCGCGGAAATCAGGATCATGTTGGCGTATTCGGCGAGGAAAAAGATCGCGAAGGTCATGCCCGAGTATTCGACGTGGAAACCGGCCACGATCTCGGATTCGCCCTCGCCCACGTCGAACGGCGCGCGGTTGGTTTCGGCCACGCCGGAAATCAGGTACACCAGGAACAGCGGGAACAGCGGCAGGAA
>JACQER010000200.1 GCA_016200465.1 Gammaproteobacteria bacterium
AGGCGGCTGGCGACCCAGAAGTGGCCGAATTCATGCACCGTGATCAGGATGCCGAGCGCGACCACGAACGCGCCGGCGTAATAAAGCAGATCGGTCATGTCACTCCCTGCCCCACGCGTGTTGCCTGGCCCGATATGAAACCACCCGCCGCTTCGCGCGCACGCACGTCGTCCGAAAGCACCGTCTCCAGCCGCGCGTCAGGATTCGCCGGCACGCGCGCAAGCGCATGTTCGATGACCCGCGGGATGTCGGTGAAGCCGATGCGCCGGTCGAGAAACGCCTGCACCGCGGCTTCATTGGCGGCATTGAGTATTGCCGGCGCGGTGCCGCCGACGCGCGCCGCCTCGTAGGCGAGCCGCAGGCAGGGAAAGCGTCCGAGATCCGGCGATTCGAAGTCGAGGCGCGCGAGCTCGAAAAGATTCAGGCTCTTCACGCCGGATTCGATCCGTTCCGGCCAGGCCAGCGCGTGCGCAATCGGCGTGCGCATGTCCGGATTGCCGAGTTGCGCCAGCACCGAGCCGTCCACGTATTCGACCAGCGAGTGAATCACGCTTTGCGGGTGGATCACGATCTCGATCTGGTCCGGCGTCATGCCGAACAGCCAGCACGCCTCGATCAGCTCCAGCCCCTTGTTCATCAGGGTGGCCGAATCCACGGAGATTTTCCGCCCCATGACCCAGTTCGGATGCGCGCAGGCCTGTTCCGGAGTGACGGAAACCAGCGCCTCGGCCGTCGCGGTGCGAAACGGACCGCCCGAGCAGGTGAGAAAGATCCGCCGCACCCCCGCCGGCGCGATGCCGGCGCTGTATCCCGCCGGCATGCACTGAAAGATGGCGTTATGCTCGCTGTCCACCGGCAGCAACTCCGCACCGCTGGCTCGCGCTTCATCCATGAACAGGCGCCCGGACATCACGAGCGGCTCCTTGTTTGCCAGCAGTACCCGCTTGCCGGTCCGCACCGCGGAAAGCGTCGGCAGCAGCCCGGCGGCGCCGACGATCGCCGCGACCACGATATCCGCGCGCGGATGCGTGGCGACGCTGTTGAGTCCGTCCGATCCCGACAGAACTTCCACGGACAGGCCTGCGTTCTGGATTTTTTCCTTGAGCCGGACCGCCGCGTTCATGTCCAGCATGACCGCTTTCTGGGGCAGAAATCTCCGGCATTGTTCGAAAAGCCGCTCGACCTGCGTATTCGCCGTCAGTGCGAGTATTCGGTAGCGGTCAGGATGACGCGTAAGAACGTCGAGGGTGTTGACGCCGATCGAACCGGTGGACCCGAGGATCGTCACGCCGCGCACGCCGCGGTCCATGCGCTCCTCAGGAGGATTTTTTTCCGTGCCGATCATGCGTCAAAACTTCATCAGTGTGATCACGCCAAGAAGAAACACCGGCGCCGCCGCGGTCAGCGCATCGATGCGATCGAGAACGCCGCCGTGGCCCGGAAACAGGTGGCCGCTGTCCTTGACTCCGGCAATGCGCTTGAGCTTGCTTTCGGTGAGATCGCCCACCACCGAAAACAGCGACGTGACGACAGCCAGTCCGATCCATCGCGCCAGCAATCCCGGTTCGAATTTCCAGATCATTGTCCCACAAAGCCAGGCCAGCAGCACGACACCCACCACGCCGCCCACGACACCCTCCACGGTCTTGCCGGGACTCACGCGCGGCGCGAGTTTGGTGCGGCCGAAGACCGAGCCGGCGGCATAAGCGGCGCTATCGGCCACCCACACGAGCACCAGCAGAAACAGCAGCAAGGCACGCGGATGTTCGCCGTCGATCCCCAGCAGGTAAATGGCGGCAACCCAGGGAGGAATCAGGACCAGCCATCCGCCGACAATCCTCCCCGACACGGTCGCAAACATTCCCTTGTGGACGTCCTGGCGGCCGATGAGTTCCGCCAGCGCCCACAACCACCACAGTCCGGCGGAGACAAGAAAAGACACGATCGGTGAAGGCTGCTGCAAAACGCTGTACATGCCGGCAGCGCCGAGGATCAAAAGAAACAGGACATAGGCGGCCCGGGAGAAAAAGCCTCGCATGCCGGACAGCGTCGCCCATTCCCATGCGGCGACGGCGATGAACAATCCGAACAGGACGGCGATCCAGCCGGGCGGGAAATAGAACAGCGCCGCCACCAGCGGCGGAATGACGATGAATGCGGTGAGAATCCGCCGTTTAAGCATGGCGCGCGGTTTCGATCTGCTCGCCCGTCAGACCGAAACGACGCTGGCGACCGGCATACGAAACAAGCGCCTGTTCGAATTGCGCGCGATCGAAATCCGGCCACAGGACCGGGGTGAAATACATCTCGGTGTAGGCCAGCTGCCACAGCAGGAAATTGCTGATGCGCTGTTCGCCGCCGGTGCGGATGAACAGGTCCGGCTCGGGAACCCCGGCCAGGCTGAGATAGGGCTCGAGACTTTTTTCCGTGATCGCATTCGGATCGAGCTCGCCGTTGACGGCGCGGCGCGCGAGTTCCGCGCAGGCCCGCGCGATATCCCAGCGTCCGCCGTAATTGGCGGCGATGGTCAGCGTCAACGCCGTGTTCTTTTGCGTCAGGAGCTCCGCTTGCCGGATGCGCGTGGTGATCTTCTCCCCGAAACGTTCGGTGTCGCCGATGACGCGAAACTGGACGTTGTTCTTGTGCAGCTTCCGGATTTCGTTGTCGAGCGCGGTCAGGAAAAGCTCCTTGAGCAACTGCACTTCCTGCGCCGGGCGGCGCCAGTTCTCGCTGCTGAAGGCGAACAGCGTCAGGTACTTTACTCCCTTCTCGGCGCAGGCGGACACCATGTCGCGCACGCGCTCGACGCCTTTGTGGTGGCCGGCGACGCGCGGCAGTCCGCGAGCCTTGGCCCAGCGGCCGTTGCCGTCCATGATGACAGCCACGTGCACCGGGACGGCGGATTGCGCCGCCAGAATCGCCGCTGTGTCGTTATTGCCGGTCTTGTCCATTCCTGAAGTAACTCGTCGTGTCGTGGCCAAAAAA
>JACQER010000205.1 GCA_016200465.1 Gammaproteobacteria bacterium
CCCGCGCCGCGCCCGCGCGTGGACAGCGACTTGTCGTAGCGGTGCGTGCCGGTGAGCAGCGGCCAGAAACGGCGGACCTGGGTCATGGTGGCGTCAATGCGCGGTCAGGAACGACACGCCGACCACGCCCACGAAGCCGCCGGCATCGCCCACCGTCGTGTCCGGCGCGTCGCCATGGAGGACGCGCGGCACGCGGTAACGGTGGTAGGAACGCAGCAACCGGGAGAAAGGCAGCAGTTGGCGACGGTCGTCGCCGAACTGCTCGGCGTGCAGTTTCGGCAACCGGTACCACGGCACCGTGGGCCTGATGTGATGGGCGTTGTGATAACCGAAGTTGAGCGTTAGCAGATTGAACCACGGATGGCGCAGCGAGATAAGATTCGAGAATGTATTGCGGTGCTCATAGTCGCGGTCGAAGCGATCGTCCTGCGCGTCGCGTGGCCGTTCGAGTGTTTCCCATACTTCGTAGGTATGCTGATGCACGTCCATGAAGCGCGTCACGTGCAGGAACAGCAAATAGGCCATCGTGTACAGCAACAGCGCCTTGAGCGAGAGGTATCCGAGCAGCGCGAACAGGCTGGCGCGCACGGCGAGCACGGTGGCGACCCGCCAGCGCCGGTCGCGGCGATTTTCAAGCCGGAACGGCAGGACGATCACCAGTGCGTGCATCATGAGATCCACCGCCGGGATGTAGGCCCACTCGAGCATCCGGATCAACGTCAGCAAGCGCGGATAGCTCGGCAAGCGGCGGCGGAAATCGAACGCCACCACGTCGGCGCAATCAACGTGGTGCCGGAAATGCTTGTGCCGGATATCCTCGTAACGTCCATAGCTGGCGCCGGTGAGCCACATCAATGCTTCGCCGAGACGCGCGTTCCAGCGGTTGTCGGCAAAGATGGTATTGTGCGCGCACTCGTGGATCAGGTAGGCGGCGATCACGAGCGCGTGCGCAGTCAGCAGCACGCCGGCGGCGTTGAGCCACACCGCCGGCATGGTGAGTCCCCAGACCCCGAGCGTATAGCCGCCCGCGGCATAACCCAGCGCCAAACCGTTGGGCAGCCGGCCGTCATCCCAGCGTAAGATTTTCGTTCGCATGTGCCTCTCGTCGTCGCGTCCTGCCATCCAGTAGGCAAACCTTGTGCCACCCTTGACGACAACGAATTGTGTCCCGCCGACACGCCAAACCCGGTGCGGCAATTCTGAAAATATCTTCCATAAACATGGCGTTACAATGATTTACGCGCGGCAGCCCTTATTTTCCATGGATGTTTTCCTCGACTGGTCGTCGTGCCGGGGCGATGCGGACGATTATTTATGGTGCAACTCAGCATGAGATGCACCGCCATGGAACGCGCCCATTGCCGCGCGAACCGGCGTCCTGATCTTGCGCGTTGAGTCCTGTCCTCGCTACCCTGTAAGCTGTCCTTCGACTCGACTACCATGATCGATACTAAAATCCTCGACCAATTCGTCGCGGCGCTGTCCCGGGTGCTGCCGCCGGGTCCGAAAGATATTGAAAAAAACCTGCGTGCCGCGCTGCAAGGCGTGTTCGATCGCCTGAATCTGGTGACACGCGAAGAAATCGAAGTACAGGAAGAAGTGCTCGCGCGCACGCGTGCGCGGCTACAGGAACTGGAAAAGCGCATTGCCGAGCTCGAAGAAAAACTGAAAGCCAGATAGTCGCGCAATCATTTCCTCGGCACGAATGGATTCGCCCCGGGACCGTTAAACACATGTCGCTTGCCGTTGTTCACAGCCGCGCCCAGATAGGCATGGAAGCCCCGCCGGTGACGGTCGAGGTGCATCTCGCCAACGGCCTGCCGAATCTGTCCATCGTCGGGCTGCCCGAAACAGCCGTTATGGAAAGCAAGGACCGGGTACGGGCGGCGCTGCAGAACGCGCGCTTCGAATTTCCGGCGCGGCGCATCACCATCAACCTGGCGCCGGCCGACTTGCCGAAAGAGGGCGGGCGTTTCGACCTGCCGATCGCCATCGGCATTCTTGCCGCCTCCGGCCAGCTGGCTGCTCGCGATTTCGACCACTACGAATTCATCGGCGAGCTCGCGCTGACCGGCAAACTGCGACCGGTGCTGGGCGCGCTCAGCGTGGCGCTCCAGACCCGTCAGACCGGACGCGCGCTGATCCTGCCCGCCGTCAACGCCGCCGAGGCGGCCCTGGCGGACGGCGTGGACATACGTGGTGCGAAACATCTGCTCGAGGTAACCGCGCACTTGAATGGTGAAACCCCGCTCGCGCGCCAAGAGACGGAAACACCACCGACCAATGCCGCCGATATACCCGACCTGCGCGACATCAAGGGCCAGCACCGGGCGCGGCGCGCGCTCGAGATCGCGGCCGCCGGCGGGCACAGCCTGCTCATGATCGGCCCACCGGGCGCGGGCAAGACCATGCTGGCTGCGCGCCTGCCCGGTATTCTCCCGCCGCTCGGCGACGACGAGGCACTGGAGACCGCCGCCATCCAGTCATTGCACAAGCGCTTCTCGATGAGTCATTGGAAACAACGACCGTTCCGTACGCCACATCACACCGCCTCGGCGGTGGCGCTGGTCGGCGGCGGCAGCCATCCGCGCCCGGGCGAGATATCGCTCGCACATCACGGCGTGCTGTTTCTCGACGAGCTGCCCGAGTTCAACCGGCATGTGCTCGAGGTGCTGCGCGAGCCGCTGGAATCGGGCGCGATCACGATTTCCCGGGCCGCGCGGCAGTCGGAATTTCCGGCCCGGTTCCAGCTGGTCGCGGCCATGAACCCCTGTCCCTGCGGCTACTACGGCGATCCGTCCGGGCGCTGCCGTTGCACGCCGGACAAGGTGAACCATTATCGCGCGCGCATTTCGGGGCCGCTGCTGGATCGCATCGACATGCACATCGAAGTACCGCCGGTGCCGCGGGAATTGCTGCTGGATCAAACGGCGCGCGCCGGTGAATCGTCCGCGCAAGTGCAGGAGCGAGTGGAAACGGCGCGCGCACGGCAAATCACGCGCAGCGGCTGCGCCAATGCGACGCTCAACAACAAACAGATCGAGGACTCATGCCGGTTGGATGAAGCCGGACGGCAGTTGCTCGAACAGGCCATCGACCGGCTGGGTTTTTCCGCGCGCGCGTATCATCGGGTACTCAAGGTGGCACGCACCATCGCTGATCTGGCGGCGGAGGAGATGATCCGTCCGGCGCATGTGGCGGAGGCGGTGCAGTATCGCTGTCTGGATCGATCTCAAACGTTGATTTGACCTTAAATAAAATAGCGGAAACCAAATTTTTATTACGATGCTTTGCGTTTATTCGGCGCTGTGGTCCCAATAATTGCTTACGCCGTTCACATTTATATTTTTATCCACCTATGAAGATGTTTCTTGTACCAAGGCGAAGCTATCCAAATAACAAGCGCGGCGAAGGGGGTAACACCTAGGATTACGTAAATCGGTTGCGCGCCAGTGATCGCGAACACGAGAAATCCGCTCCCCATCGTTAGTGCTCCCAATACAATGCCAAGCAACAAGCTTGGCAAAAACACGGTGATAAGCTTCACGTGGGCGCTGCATTTAGGACAGGTGGCTGGATGTTGTGGGATGAATTTTTCTTCCTTATGTCCGCATGCCGGACACTTGAAGTAGAGAGACCGTTTTCCTCGAAACATCCACCGCTCCTGGCTCATCCCAAGCTACATGCCGCGACACCAAGTCTGGTGCCCACCAAGGGGGATACAACCGATACCGCACTGCAGGGAGGCTTACTTAGC